>NC_018513.1:0-314877 GCF_000292915.1 Burkholderia cepacia GG4 | reverse complement strand
AGGGCCGGAAACCGGCCGCGCGGGCGGCGGCCGGATCGGCAAAGAAGGACACATGCTCGCGCCGCGGCAGCCGCGACGCGCAGCTCGGGCGACAGAACACGCCGGTCGTGCGCACGGCATAGAAGAACGCGCCGTCCGCGTGCGGATCGCGGGCGGTCACGGCGCCCCAGCGGGCATCATCGGTCGGATAGGCGGTTTTCATCTGAACCTCGCACTCTCTAGTGTAGATGGTGCCTACTCTAGACATCGGCATGCGCCGTCGCGCCCTGAATCTTGCTCTGTGATTCGCGTTTGCGAAACCGGGCGCGCATCGCAATCGTTTAATCAGATGAAAACGCGTGCGGGTGCTGCTCCGGCACCGTTTTCGTCATGATTCCGTCACTGTTTTGCTGCAGTGCAGCTGCGACAAATCGCCGTCCTGACGATTTTTTACACTCGGAATATTGCAACGCAGCATCGCCGTGTGTATAGTTGGAACTGTCTCCTCCATGTCTCCTCCTGATATGGATTAAGCCCGTTCCGCTCTGCGTGAACGGGCTTTTTTTCGTCCGTCGATCGTGTCGCGTTCCGGCGCGCGTCGCCGGCGCGGTCTACACTCGGTGCACGCTATCCGCGAAGGAGTGCCCGCTCATGAAACCGACCATCCGCGCGATCGATCACGTCGTGCTGCGCGTGACCGACATGGCTGCGATGACGCGTTTTTACTGCGACGCCGTCGGCTGCCACGTGGAGAAGGAACAACCCGACCTGGGCCTCGTGCAGTTGCGCGCCGGCGATGCGTTGATCGACCTGCTGTCGGTCGGCGGTCCGATCGACCGTCCCGACAGCGGCCCGCCCGGCGCGGGACGCAACCTCGATCATCTATGCCTGCGCGTCGAGCCGTTCGACTCCGACGCGCTGATCGAGCATTTCGCCGCGTATGGCGCGCGCCCCGGCGCCCCCGCCGAACGCTACGGCGCCGGCGGCTACGGGCCGTCGATCTACCTGTTCGATCCCGAAGGAAACATGCTGGAATTCAAGGGGCCGCCTGCCGCGCTCGGCTGAGCGCCGGCCGTCACGCGTCGGCGCGCGCCTTCAGGACCGTCCACTCGACCGCGACCGGATCGTGGTCGGCACTCGAGATCCACGCGGTGCCGTCCTGCACCGTGCACTGCAGGCGCATCGTGCGCTCGGCGAGGCGCCCGAGCGCGGCCGCGACGCCGTCGGCCAGCGACAGCACCTGCACGTTGCGCAGCCGCTCCACCTTGCTGCGCACGCCCTGCCACCAGATCTCCGAGGTCTTGCCGCCATATGCGATCACCGTGACCTGTCCGGCGCGGCCGGCGGCCTTCGAGATACGCCGCTCGTCGGGCTGGCCGGCCTCGATCCACACGTCGATCGCGCCCGTCAGGTCCTTTTGCCACAGATCGGGTTCGTCGACGTCCGACAGCCCCTTGCAGAATTCGAGACGCTCGTGCGCGAACAGCGCGAACGCGACGATGCGCACCATCATCCGGTCGTCGGTTTCCGACGGGTGACGGGCGACCGTCAACGCATGATCGGCGTAGTAGTGCCGATCCATGTCGGCGATTTGCAGCTCGGCTTTGTAGATCGTGGATTTCAGCGCCATGCGGATACGGCCCGGGCGGGCATTCGGTTCGGTCGGGCCGTGATGATACCGAATGCGCGCCGCCCGGCGCATGATCTGTGCGCCACAGCACAACGGCCCGGCATCGGCCGGGCCGCGTTCAGGACGCGCCGCCGGCGTGTCGGGCCGGTGCGCGGATGCGAGAGGTGCGCGTGCGGGTTATTGCTTGACGAAGCGCGAATCGGTCCAGAGACCCTGCTGGTCGCTGTTGTCGGCGCTGACGAACTGCACGTCGCCCTGATCGACCGACACCACGCGGAAACGCTGGCCTTCCGGCACCGACAGGCAACGGTAGTCGTCGAAGTACTGCTGCTTCGCCTGCGACTTGCCGTCACGCTCGTGGTTCAGTACGGAGTCCAGATTGTCTTTCGACAGACAGCCCCACGCATTCTTCGTCAGCTGGATTTCCTGCTTCGGCTGGACAGCCGAATCGCCGCCCGCCTGGGCGATCGAGACCACGGAAAATGCGCCGACAAGGGCAACAAGGACACCGGTTCGCTTCATCATGTTCTGTCTCCAGGCTTGCGGGCACCAGGCTGGGTTAGCTATGTGTTTAAAGATGATCGTGAACCCGCGTTTTTCACTTTAGAAGACCGGCAAGCGATATCAAGCACATTTGTTGTGCGATCGCAATAGCGGCGAATTGTCGCACCCTGCGCGCAGCCGGTTTTTCGCGTGTCGCGCACGCGCGGTGGTGCCTGCCGTCCAGCGGACCAGCCCGCGCCGCCGGGCGCGAAGCGTTGTCCGGCAAGACGTGCGGCAAAGTTACGCTGCACCGGTTGAACGGTTTGGATAATTCATTTCAATATCGAGACCATTTTGACGCGCTGCACACAAAGTCGTCCGAAACGATATGAATTTACCGCAGTGCGGCGCCGGATTTACCTGATACAAGAAAAATGCCAGGTATAAGCGCGTGCGTATTTATCCGTATTTTCCCGCATGCGCCCCGTGCCCGCGGCAGCGGGGCCCCGGGGTTTCTTTCGTCGGTGTTTTTACCCGGCGTTACTCAGGCCGATTGCGGGCGCTCGAAATAATCGCGCTGGAAGATGCACATGCGATATGCGTTGTGATACGCGCCGTTTCCGAAAAATTCTTCCTTCAATTCAGCCTCGTGCTGGAATCCGCATTTCTCGTACACGTGGATGGCCGCCGCATTCGACGTATCGACGATCAGGTACAGCTTGCGCATGTTCAATACCTTGAACGCGTACTCGATCGCGAGACGCGTCGCCTGGCCGGCATAGCCGCGCCCCTGGCATTGGGGCGCGATGATGATCTGGAACTCGCCGCGACGATGGATGTAGTCGAGCTCGATCAGCTCGACGAGGCCGACCAGTTCGTCCTGCGGATTGACCGCGACGAAGCGGCGCTCGCGCTGGTCGTGCACGTGGCGGTCATACAGCTGCGACAGCTCCGAGAAGGTTTCGTACGGCTCCTCGAACCAGTAGCGCATGATCTTCGCGTCGTTGTTCAGTTCGTGAACGAAGCGCAGGTCCTGGCGCTCCAGCGGCCTCAGTGCGAGCGTGTGCTTGTCGTTCTGGAGTTGCATGTTCGTGTCCTTTTTGATGCCCGCGTGTGGGTGCGACGCCCGCGCGGCGCTGCCGCGAAGCCGGCCCGTTCCGCGCGGCAAGAAGTTGACCGCGGGCGAAGTTCAGAGCCTAGAATGGGAGCAAGGGTTCCTGCCACCGCAAGGAGGCTATCGTGATCGAGCAAGTCATACTCGGAATTTTCCTCGTGCTGCCACTCGTGATCGTGGCTGCGCTGTTCTCCGACGAACTGTGGCAGGAACATCGGCGCCAGCATCCGCGCGACGAAAACGCACCGCATATCGACTGGAAGCATCCGTGGCGCCGTGTGCGGCGTGAGCACTGAGCCGATCACCGCCTGACTGATGTAACCGCCTCCGTTTCGAACCGATTCCCGCTCAACCCGCGAGACGCCGACGTGAACGACAAACCCGCGCTCCCTGCGCACGACATTCCTAGCGAAACGATCGACCTGCAGATCGCCGACGTGCTGGCGGCCGTCCGCTACCCGGCGAACAAGGACGCGATCGTCGACGCCGCGCGCGACGCCGGCGCCAGCAACGAAGTGCTGTCGATGCTCGACGGCTTGCCCGAACAGGACTACGCGGACGTCGATGCCGTCACGCGCTGGGTCGCCGGCAACTTCGGCCCCGGCCTGGGTATTTGAGCGCACGCGAATAACACGATAGGATCGGGCCGCACCGGTCAAGCTGCGGCCCGATGCATGCCGCCCGGCGCCAAGACCGGGCGTTTTCGCACGAGCGCCCGGGGGAATCCATGGAAGGTATCCTGATTCAGCACACGTCGCGTCGTCAGCTATGGTTCGGCGCGCTGACGGCGCTCGTCATCGTGCTCGCACTCGGGATCGCCGTGCCGCACGCGAACGTCGCGCTGCCGGCCGTCGACCCGTTCATGCCGATGTGCGCGCTGACCGTGTTCACCACCGCGAGCATCGCCGCGTTCTTCCTCGGCGCGCAGTTCACCGTGACACGCCAGCCGGTGCTCGGTGCGCTCGGCGGCGCCTATGCGTTCACCGCGCTCGCCGTGGCGCTGCAGTTGCTCACCTTTCCCGGCGTGTTCGCGCCGCACGGGCTGCTCGGCGCGCGTCCGCAAAGCGCCGCGTGGATGTGGGTCTTCTGGCATGCCGGGTTTCCGTGCTTCGTGATGGCCGCGCTGCTCGCGCGCGAGCGACTCACGCGTACACCCGTCGGCACGATGCAGACGCGCTGGTGGGCGATCGGGCTGGTCGGCGGCCCGGCCGTCGCGGCCGCGCTGCTCTGCGTGCTCGCGCTGAACGTGGCGCTGCCGCCCGCGTTCCAACCGCCCGGCGACACGGCCGCACTGCCCGTCAACGAGATCGCGCTGGTCGTGTGGATCCTCAATGCGCTCGCGCTGGGTGCGGTGCTGGCTGCCGGCCGGCTGCGTACGACGCTCGACCTGTGGCTCGCGATCGCGGTGCTCGCGTGCCTCACCGACACGACGCTGAACCTGCTGACCACGAACCGCTTCACGGTCGGCTGGTATCTCGCGCGCGTGTTCAGCATGTTCACGCCCGGCGTGCTCGTGTGCGTACTCGCGTGGGAAGTGACGAAGCTGTATCAGCAACTGTTCGAGGCGCACGCGACGCTGGTTCGCTCTTCCGCACGCGACGGGCTGACCGGTGCGTTCAATCGCAGTCACTTCAACGATCACTTCCATACGCTGTTCCTGCAGGCGCGGCGCCAGAGCGAGCCGTTGTCGCTGCTGATGGTCGACGTCGATCACTTCAAGGCCTACAACGACGCGTTCGGTCACGTGAAGGGCGATGCATGCCTGATCGCGGTCGCGAATGCGCTGGCCAGCGCGGTGCGGCGGCCAGCGGATATCGTCGCGCGCTACGGCGGCGAGGAGTTTGCGATCGTGCTGCCGAACACCGGCGCGCGCGGTGCACGGGTCGTGGCCGAGGAAGCGCGCGAAGCGGTGCTGCGGCTCGATCTCGCGATGCCTGCTTCGGCGAGGCGCTTGAGCGTGAGCGTCGGGTGCGCGACTGTGTCGGCCGATGACCTGTCGACGCCCGACGCGTTGATCGAAGCCGCCGATGCCGCGCTGTACCGCGCGAAGGATGCCGGGCGAAACCGGGTCGTTATCGCCTGAAAACGTCTGCGGATTGGGGATTTGTTACGGACATTGTGACCGGAATAATCCGCCGTTACGGATTATGGATCAGGGAAACGATCGCTTACAGCCGGTGTTGAGGGTGCTCGCTATGCTCGATTCATGTCGAATCCGAGCAGGTGAACGCGATGAAGAAAACCCTTTTGCTGATTGCCAGCGTGGCCGCGTTGTTGAGCGGATGTATCGTGGTGCCTGATGGCGGTGGGTATTACGGTGGTGGCGGGTATTACCACCATCATCATCATTGGGATTGATGGCATTCCACGCCGCGGTTCATCGCGGCTGCCGCGATGACGCCGTCCGGACCAGTCGATATTTTAAGGCTCAGCGCCCGTCGATCGGCCCGGACCGCGGCTGGATGTGCAGCCGAATGCACCAGCCCCAGGAGATAGCGATACTCGCCTTCGCAGTGCTAACGCCTGCATCAGCCATCGGCAAGGCATTCATCTCGGCGTTTGGTCCAGCATGAGCAAACGCCGATCCCGCCGCGATGGTGTTCCGGGAAGTTGAATTCCGCTGGCGTGGCGTTTTACTTCCCGATACAGAACCTGCTGAAAATCACCCCCAGCAGATCATCCGAAGTGAACTCACCCGTAATCGCATTGAGCTGCTCCTGCGCGAGCCGCAGTTCCTCCGCAAACAGATCGAGCGACTGCGCGCGCTGCTCCGCATGATCGGCCGCTTGCGCCAGATGTTCCTGCGCGGCCCGCAGCGCAATCAGATGGCGCTCGCGCGCCAGATAAACACCTTCAGCCCCCGCCTGCCACCCCGCGATCCGCAGCAGTTCCGCGCGCAGCATGTCGATCCCGTCGCCGCGCTTGGCCGACAGATGCACTTCGGTCAGATCGCCTTCGGCCGCCGGGTGCTCGACGCACGCCGGCACGCCGGTGAGGTCCGTCTTGTTCAGCACGCGCACCACCGGCACGCGATCCGGGAACCGCGCGGCGATCGTCTCGTCGTCCGCCGTCATCCCCGTGCGCGAATCGAGCAGATGCAGCACGACATCCGCACGCTCGATCTCGCTCCACGTGCGCGCAATCCCGATCCGCTCGACTTCATCCTCCGTCTCGCGCAACCCGGCCGTATCGATAATGTGCAGCGGAATCCCTTCGACCTGGATCGTCTGCGCCACCTTGTCGCGCGTCGTCCCGGCAATCGGCGTGACGATCGCCAGCTCCGCGCCGGCAAGCGCGTTCAGCAGCGACGACTTGCCGACGTTCGGCTGCCCCGCCAGCACGACCGACAGCCCTTCGCGCAGCAGCGCACCTTGCCGCGCATCGCCGAGCACGTGCGCCAGTTGCTCGCGGATCCTCGCAAGCTTGCCGCGCGCATCGGCCGCTTCCAGGAAGTCGATTTCCTCTTCCGGAAAATCGAGCGTCGCCTCGACCAGCATCCGCAGCGTGATCACGTCCTCGACCAGCGCATGGATCTGCCGCGAGAACGCGCCGTCCAGCGAACGCCCGGCCGAGCGCGCCGCGGCTTCGGTGCTCGCCTCGATCAGGTCGGCGACCGCCTCGGCCTGCGCGAGGTCGAGCTTGTCGTTGAGAAACGCACGCCGCGTGAACTCGCCCGGCTCCGCGAGCCGCAGCCCGAAGCCGCGCCCCGCATCCAGGCAGCGCTGCAGCAGCAGCTGCATCACGATCGGCCCGCCATGCCCCTGCAATTCCAGCACGTGCTCGCCGGTGTACGAGTGCGGCGCGGGGAAATACAACGCGATCCCGCGGTCGAGCGGCGCACCGTGCTCGTCGAGGAACGGCACGTAGCTCGCATGGCGCGGCGCCAGCCGCTGCCCGCACAGCGCGTCGATCAGCGGCAGCGCGGCCGCCTCGCCGCCGCGCCCGAACGACACGCGGACGACGCCGATGCCACCCCGGCCGGCAGCAGTGGCAATGGCGACGATCGGATCGGAATCGGTAGCGAGCATGGGAATCGGGTAATCAGGCAGTGAATAGTGCGCCCGCGCAACAGTTCGGGCATCGGAACGCGGGCATTGTAGCGCGCCGGCCCGCACGCCACCGGACGCCATGCCAGTTTCGAACTCGCCCGAATTTATCCCGGCGGAGCTAAGCCGAGTATCAATTCCGGGCAGCCGCGAGCTGTCCGTTTCGGACAAGTATGCCTGTCGTAGCGGCCCGACGCTGAGGCCCCCAATTCGAGCAGACACTCCGCGCCTGATTGGGATTCATCCGAATAAGCTACGTTTATCTCATATGGTTGTCTGATACGCGTCAGCGGAATTGCACAATCACCCCCATGCCGACACCCGAAGAAAAAGCAGCGTTCTCGGAACGCCTGAAATTCGCCTTGCGGCGCAGCCCGGAGAAGGCCACCGGTGCGACGGAACTGGCGAACCGGTTCAATCTGCGTCACCGCGGCACGCAGCCCGTTTCGCCGCAAACCGCGCACAAATGGCTGACAGGCCGGACGATTCCGACGCCGGACAAACTCGAAACGCTCGCCAACTGGTTGCGCGTCGAACTGCATTGGCTGCATTACGGCCCGTCGCCGAGCGTGATCGAACATACGACGCCGCAACCGCTGCCGCGTGACGAGCGCTATCCGCCGACGCCCGAGACGATCGAACTCGCGTCGAAGATCGAGGCATTGCCGCCGCATCAGCGTTACCTCGTTCAGGAACTGATCGAGCAGTTCTACGGCGGCGAACCGAAACTCGAAGCGAAGAAGGCCTGAACGGGAACGGCCGAACGCACGCGCACGCCGCCCCCGAAAACAAAAAGCCGCATGGATCGAACCATGCGGCTTTTTTACGTGCATCGCGGGCGACTTGGCCGCCCGCGTGTGCCACGGGCGTCAGGCCGGCTTCTTCTTGACCCCGCCGAGCTTGCGCGTGATGTAGTACTGCTGTGCGATCGACAGCACGTTGTTCACGACGTAGTACAGCACCAGACCAGCCGGGAAGAAGAAGAACATCACCGAGAACGCGATCGGCATGAACTTCATCATCTTCGCCTGGACCGGGTCCGGCGGCGTCGGGTTCAGGCTCGTCTGCACGAACATCGAGACGGCCATCAGCACCGGCAGGATGAAGAACGGATCGCGCTGCGACAGGTCGTGAATCCACAGAATCCACGGCGCACCGCGCATTTCGACCGAGGCGAGCAGCACCCAGTACAGCGAGATAAACACCGGGATCTGGATCACGACCGGCAGACAGCCGCCGAACGGATTCACCTTCTCGGTCTTGTACAGCTCCATCAGCGCGGCATTCATCTTCTGCGGATCGCTCTTGAAGCGTTCGCGCAGCGCCTGCATGCGCGGCGTGATTTCCTTCATGCGCGCCATCGACTTGTAGCTCGCGGCCGACAGCGGGAAGAACACCGCCTTGATCAGGACTGTCAGCAGCACGATCGCCCAGCCCCAGTTGCCGACGAAGCCGTGGATCTTCTCGAGCAGCCAGAACAGCGGCTTCGCGATGATCGTCACCCAGCCATAGTCCTTCACGAGTTCCAGGCCCGGCGCGACGCCTTCGAGCATGCGCTCTTCTTCCGGACCGGCGAACAGGCGCGCCTGCACGTCGGCCGACTGGCCCGGTGCGATCGCGGCGACCGGCTGCTTCACGCCGACGCGGTACAGCGTCGGATCGATCTTTTCAGCGTAGATGTCGCGCTTCACGCCCTGCTGCGGGATCCATGCCGACGCGAAGTAGTGCTGCACCATCGCGACCCAGCCGTTGTCGGCGGAGTTCACGAAGTCGGCCTTGTTCTTGTCGAGGTCGCTGAAGTTGATCTTCTGGAAGTGCTTCGCGTCCGTGTAGACCGCCGGCCCGAGGAACGTATGCGAGAACATCGGCGTTTCGACGGCCGTGTTGTCGCGTACCAGTTCCATGTAGACCGTCGGCGTGACAGGTGCCGTGCCGACGTTGTCGATCTTGGTGTCGACGCCGATCACGTAGCTGCCGCGCGTGAACGTGTAGGTCTTCACGACCTTCACGCCGCCCTTCACCGGCGATTCGAACGACAGCTTCAGCGTGTTCTGGTCGCCCGTCAGCGACGTCGAGCCCGCATTGACCTGCGTGTAGACGTCGTTGTGGTTCGGGAAATCGCCGCCGAGCAGGCCCGAGCGCGCGAGATACGTGTGGCCGGCCGTGTGGTCGAACAGCGTGATGTACAGGTCGGGCTGCTTGCCGTCGCCCTGCTTCTTCAGCGTCAGCTTGGCGAGCGTGCCGCCGCGCGTGTCGATTTCGCCGTCATACACGTCGGTCGAGAACTTCACGAGCTGCGCTTGCGCGGCCGGGGCCGTCGTCGACGGTGCGGCGCCGGCTGCAGCGGCAGGCGCGTCACCTGCGGTCGTCGTCGCGCCCGTGCCCGATGCGCCGCCGGCAGCCACGGGGGCCGTCTGCGTTGCGCTCGGGAAGAACATCGACGGGCGCCCATGGGACCGCTGCCAGTTGTCGTACAGCATGACAGCTGACATGAAGAAGATCACCCATAGGACGGTGCGTTTGATATCCATGCGTTGTCTCAGAGTCGATGGGACCGCGCGTCGGCTTCGCCGCGAGCGCGAGTGTCGGAGTTGGGCGGCGGGACGAGGTCGATGCCGCCCGCGGAAAACGGATGGCATCGACACACGCGCCTGACGGCGAGATACGTGCCGCGCGCGGCGCCATGATACTGGATTGCCTCGCGCGCGTAATCAGAACAGGAAGGATAAAAACGGCAACGGTTGCCGAGCATAGGGCTCACGGCAACCTTGTAGAAGCGCAGCAAGGCGATCAATACCGTTTTCATACCTTGGGCGGCGCCGTTCGACGCCGCGTCAAAACCAGCCGGGCAGGCGCGAACGCCGCACCACGGATGGATGCGTCACTCGGACGCGGGCTTCGACGCCCGGCGGGCGATCTCCCGAACCGCTCTATCGAGCAGCTCACGGATTTCGGCCGCGCACATCGCCGCGAGCGGGGCGGAAGCCGCGCTCGGCAGCGCTTTCTTGTCGAAGCGCGTGTGCTGCCGCAGCAGCAGGTCGTAACCGGCGAATTCGGCCCGGCGCAAGCGAAACGCGTCGCGCGCCAGCCGCTTCACGAGGTTACGTGTGACTGCACGCGGCGCATACTTCTTGCCGACGACGAGCCCCAGACGAGCAGGCTGACCGGTCGGCTTGCCGTAGATCACGAAGTGCGCGGAGCGCCGCCAGGGGCGCAAACGAAAAACGGATGAAAATTCATCCGTTTTCAGAAGTCGCGCAGCTTTCGGGAAGGCGGCTTTCGTCTGCGACGGATTCGCACCCGGCTCGACGGCACCTTCCGCAGGACTGCGGACGGCGGACACAGCGCGCAACCTGCCTTAGATGGCGAGGCGCTTGCGGCCCTTCGCGCGGCGAGCGTTGATGACCTTGCGGCCACCTGCCGTCTTCATACGGACACGGAAGCCATGGGTGCGCTTGCGGCGCGTCACGGACGGTTGGTAAGTACGTTTCATGATGTTCTCACTTGTTCGAGAATGTCGAAATTCAGGGGACCGCGTGCCCTTAACCGGAGGCATTCGGGCGAACGCAATCGCCGGGAATACAGGATTGGTTTTCGCGGAACCCGCTATTTAAACCGTTTTTCTCTTGACGGTCAATACTTTAGGAGTCGTCCGCCTGTGCCGGCCCACACCGATCCGGCCCCGCGGCCCACAGCCACGGCCTGTGGATAAGTCGCGCTGTGGCCGCGTTTGGCGGTAGAATCTCGCCTTACCTCCAAGAATCCCGCACGCCGCTTCGGCCCTCGCCTGCCGCTCCACGACTGTGACGCAGGCGTCCGAAGCACGCTCGCACGACCGCTTCGGGCCTTGTTGCGCAACCGCCACAAGGGCGCCGGCGAGCCGCGCTGTGCACGCAAAAAACGACAGTTACTTGATGAACGATTTCTGGCAACACTGTTCCGCACTGCTGGAGCGCGAGCTAACGCCCCAGCAGTACGTGACGTGGATCAAACCCTTGGCCCCGGTGGCCTTCGATGCGTCGGCGCACACGCTGTCCATCGCCGCGCCGAACCGCTTCAAGCTGGACTGGGTCAAGAGCCAGTTTTCGGGCCGCATCTCCGATCTGGCCCGAGATTTCTGGAACGCGCCGATCGAAGTCCAGTTCGTCCTCGATCCGAAGGCTGGCATGCGCAGCGCCGCTGTGGGCGCCGCGCCGGCCGCTCCGCGCGCGCCGCTGGCACCGACCGGCCCTGCCGCCACGGTGGCCGCGATCGCCGCCAACCTGAGCGCGAATGCAGCTGCTGCGCCCAGCGCGCCGGCCAACGTGCCGATGACGGCGTCGGCAGCCGCCGGGCACCACCTGCACGCCGACGACGCCGACATCGACCTGCCGAGCCTGCCCGCGCACGAAGCGGCCGCCGGCCGTCGCACGTGGCGTCCGGGCCCCGGTGCCGCACCCGCCAACGGCGGCGAAGCCGATTCGATGTACGAACGCTCGAAGCTGAACCCCGTGCTCACCTTCGACAACTTCGTGACCGGTAAGGCGAACCAGCTCGCACGCGCCGCCGCGATCCAGGTCGCGGACAACCCAGGCATCTCGTACAACCCGCTGTTCCTGTACGGCGGCGTCGGCCTCGGCAAGACCCACCTGATCCACGCGATCGGCAACCAGCTGCTGCTCGACAAGGCCGGCGCACGAATCCGCTACATCCACGCCGAGCAATACGTGTCGGACGTGGTGAAGGCGTACCAGCGCAAGGCGTTCGACGACTTCAAGCGCTACTACCACTCGCTCGACCTGCTGCTGATCGACGATATTCAGTTCTTCTCCGGCAAGTCGCGCACGCAAGAGGAATTCTTCTACGCGTTCGAGGCGCTGGTCGCGAACAAGGCGCAGGTGATCATCACCAGCGACACGTATCCGAAGGAAATCTCGGGCATCGACGATCGCCTGATCTCGCGCTTCGACTCGGGCCTCACCGTCGCGATCGTGCCGCCCGAGCTGGAGATGCGCGTCGCGATCCTGATGCGCAAGGCGCAATCGGAAGGCGTGAACCTGTCGGAGGACGTCGCGTTCTTCGTCGCGAAGCACCTGCGCTCGAACGTGCGCGAACTCGAAGGCGCGCTGCGCAAGATCCTCGCGTATTCGAAGTTCCACGGCCGCGAGATCTCGATCGAGTTGACCAAGGAAGCGCTGAAGGACCTGCTGACCGTGCAGAACCGGCAGATTTCGGTCGAGAACATCCAGAAGACCGTCGCCGACTTCTACAACATCAAGGTCGCCGACATGTATTCGAAGAAGCGCCCCGCGAACATCGCGCGGCCGCGGCAGATCGCGATGTATCTCGCGAAGGAACTCACGCAGAAGAGCCTGCCGGAAATCGGCGAGCTGTTCGGCGGGCGCGACCACACCACCGTGCTGCACGCCGTGCGCAAGATCGCCGACGAGCGCAGCAAGGATGCGCAGCTCAACCACGAGCTGCATGTGCTGGAACAGACGCTGAAGGGCTGAGCGCGCGGGCGCGCTTGATAATTCGGCATCCGCCCCAAATTAAGGGGGGCGGTTCGGTTTTGAGGCACAATACTGGTTTGACCGCCCCGGTGGTGGCGGGCCAAGAGCCCGGCCGGCGGGGCGCTGCGAGGCTGCTGCGCTGCAGGCCGTTACTCAACGAAGGAACTCTATGCAACTGGTCAAGACCGAACGAGACACCCTCCTCAGGCCGCTGCAAACGGTCAGCGGCATCGTCGAACGCCGCCATACGTTGCCGATCCTCGCCAACCTGCTGATCACCAAGAACGGCCCGGACGTTTCGTTCCTGTCGACCGACCTGGAGCTGCAGATCACCACGCGCGCCGATTTCGGCGTCGGCGGCGACCAGGTGGCCACCACCGTCGCGGCCCGCAAGCTGCTCGACATCCTGCGCGCGATGCCTGACGGCCAGGTCACGCTGTCGCTGGCCGACAAGCGCCTCACCGTTCAGTCCGGCAAGAGCCGCTTCGCACTGCAGACGCTCGCGGCCGACGAGTTCCCGACCGTCGCGCAGGCGAAGGATTTCGGCGCGACCCTGACCGTCCCGCAGAAGTCGTTCCGCCAGCTGCTCGGCATGGTGCACTTCGCGATGGCGCAGCAGGACATCCGCTACTACCTGAACGGCATGCTGCTCGTCGTCGACGGCGACCAGCTGATGGCCGTGGCCACCGACGGCCACCGCCTCGCGTTCTCGTCGATGAAGCTCGAAGGCGGCACGTTCGGCCGCCAGGAAGTGATCGTGCCGCGCAAGACGATTCTCGAGCTGCAGCGGCTGCTCGAGGACATCGACGACACCGTCACCATCGACATCGCGCAGACCCAGGCCAAGTTCACGTTCGGCCAGGTCGAGCTCGTGTCGAAGCTGGTCGAGGGCAAGTTCCCCGACTTCCAGCGCGTGATCCCGAAGGCCCACAAGAACACGTTCGAGATCGGCCGTGAAGAGCTGCAGCGTTCGCTGCAACGCGCGGCAATCCTGACCTCGGACAAGTTCAAGGGCGTGCGCTGCATCATCGCGCCGGGCCAGCTGAAGATCATGTCGACCAACGCCGATCAGGAAGAGGCGCAGGAAGAACTGGAAATCGCTTACCAGGGCGATACCGTCGACATCGGCTTCAACGTCACGTATCTGCTCGACGTGCTCGCGAACCTGAAGGTCGACACCGTGCAGGTGAGCCTCGGCGACGCCAGCTCGAGCGCGCTGATTACCGTGCCCGAGAACGAAGAGTTCAAGTATGTCGTGATGCCGATGCGCATCTGACGCGCTCGACATCGCAACACACACCAGGGGGCGGCAAGCCCCTTTGGCGTTTTTATGGCGAACCGACAACCCGTCCCTTTGGTGCCTTTTCGGCACTTCGGGCGGGCCAGGAAACTGGAGCGGCCCGGCGATTTCTCTCGCTGAAACGCACCGCGCCGCCACGAGAGTGGCCTCGCAGAACCGGAAGATATCCATGAGTGAACAGCACAATACGCAACCCGATAACAGCAGCTACGGCGCTTCGTCGATCCAGATCCTCGAAGGTCTGGAAGCGGTGCGCAAGCGCCCCGGGATGTACATCGGCGACACGTCGGACGGCACCGGTCTGCACCACCTTGTGTTCGAGGTGCTCGACAACTCGATCGACGAAGCGTTGGCCGGGTACTGCAACGACATCCACGTGACGATTCACGCCGACAACTCGATTTCCGTGACCGACAACGGCCGCGGGATTCCGACCGACGTGAAGATGAACGACAAGCACGAACCGAAGCGCAGCGCCGCCGAGATCGTGATGACCGAGCTGCACGCCGGCGGCAAGTTCGACCAGAACAGCTACAAGGTGTCGGGCGGCCTGCACGGCGTGGGCGTGTCGTGCGTGAACGCGCTGTCGAGCTGGCTGCGCCTCACAGTGCGCCGTGATGGCAAGAAGCGGTTCATGGAGTTCCATCGTGGCGTCGCGCAGGATCGCGTGCTCGATCAGGTGGACGGCGTGGAAGTGTCGCCGATGCTGGTGACCGGTGATACCGAGAACCGCGGCACTGAAGTGCATTTCATGGCTGATCCGACGATCTTCGGGACTGTCGAGTATCACTACGACATTCTCGCCAAGCGGATGCGCGAGCTCTCGTTCCTGAACAACGGCGTGCGGATCCGTCTCACGGACCTGCGCTCGGGCAAGGAAGACGATTTCGCATTCGCCGGCGGTGTGAAGGGCTTCGTCGAGTACATCAACAAGACGAAGACCAACCTGCATCCGACGATTTTCTTCGCCACCGGCGAGAAGGATGGCGTGGGTGTGGAAGTCGCGATGCAGTGGAACGACAGCTACAACGAAAACGTGCTGTGCTTCACGAACAACATTCCGCAGCGCGACGGCGGCACGCACCTGACCGGCCTGCGGGCCGCGATGACGCGCGTCATCAACAAGTACATCACCGACAACGAAATCGCAAAGAAGGCGAAGGTCGAGACGACCGGCGACGACATGCGCGAAGGGCTGTCGTGCGTGCTGTCCGTGAAGGTGCCGGAGCCGAAGTTCAGCTCGCAGACGAAGGACAAGCTGGTTTCTTCTGAGGTTCGTGCACCGGTTGAAGAGGTTGTGGCGAAGGCGCTGGAAGAATTCCTTTTGGAAACGCCGATCGACGCGAAGATCATCTGCGGGAAGATCGTTGAAGCCGCGCGGGCGCGGGATGCTGCGCGGAAGGCGCGTGAGATGACGCGTCGCAAGGGTGTGCTCGACGGCGTTGGCCTGCCGGGCAAGCTCGCGGACTGCCAGGAAAAAGACCCGGCTAAGTGCGAAATCTACATCGTCGAGGGTGACTCGGCAGGTGGGTCGGCGAAGCAAGGGCGTGACCGGAAGTTCCAGGCGATCCTGCCGCTGCGCGGCAAGGTGCTGAACGTCGAGAAGGCACGCTACGACAAGCTGCTGTCGTCGGAGCAGATCGTCACGCTCGTGACCGCGCTCGGCTGCGGCATCGGCAAGGAAGACTACAACCTCGACAAGCTGCGCTATCACCGCATCATCATCATGACCGACGCGGACGTCGACGGTGCGCACATCCGGACGCTACTGCTCACGTTCCTGTATCGCCAGATGCCGGACATGATCGAGCGCGGGTACGTGTATATCGCGCAGCCGCCGCTTTACAAGATCAAGGCGGGCAAGGACGAGCGGTATCTGAAGGATGACGTGGAGCTCAACGCGCATATGCTGCGGTTGGCGCTGCAAGGGTCGGAGTTGGTGCCGGGTGAGAATGCGGCGGCGATTTCGGGCGATGCGCTTGGGGAGCTGGCGCGATCGTATCTGCTGTCGCAGAGCGTGATCGAGCGGTTGAGCCGGTTGTATGACCCGGCCGCGCTGGAAGCGATCATGGACGGCGTGGTGATCGACCTCTCCAACGAGGCTTCGACCGAGGCTTCGGCGAAGGCGCTGCACGCTGCTTTGCATGATGAAGCGTTGAAGAATGAAGTGCGGGTTGTGCCCTCGTATGACGCGGTTCGCGAACAACGAGCGCTGCATGTCGAGCGGACGCATCACGGCAATGTGCGAGTTTCGGTCATCGACCAGGAATTCCAGCACACGGCGGATTATCAGCAGCTCGTGACCACCGCGAATACGTTCAAGGGGCTTATCGGGGAAGGTGCAGTCATCAAGCGCGGTGAGCGCAGCATGGCCGTCGCGGACTTCAAGAGCGCGATGAAGTGGCTGCTGGCGGATGCTGAACGCAACGTCTCGAAACAACGCTATAAGGGGCTCGGCGAGATGAACCCCGAGCAGCTGTGGGAAACGACGATGGATCCGGCGGTGCGGCGACTGCTGCGTGTGCAGATCGAAGACGCGATTGCGGCGGACGGGATCTTTACTACCCTCATGGGGGATGATGTCGAGCCGCGGCGGGCGTTTATCGAGTCGAATGCGTTGCGGGCGGGGAATATCGACGTTTGACCTGCTCAACAACCGCTACGTCGTAGGGCGCGAGAACAAATGCGACTGCCCAACGCCAAGATGAACGTCGACTCGGCATGTTGATTTCTGGACTTCCACTCCGTAAATCAAAGGTCCGAGTCGCTCGCACCTCATCGATAAATTCAAAGGGTTACAGTGCTTCTCGCCTGTAGCCCTTTGCCTTTTCTAGTGTTCTGTCGCATAAGTAACTTTACATAGACGACTTTCTAAAGAATGGAATCGACGGTTGCGGTCCAGACGAACGGACGTTTGTGCTGGTTGTACTGCTCGACATAGCGCTCGATGCCGGCAATCAGTTGGCGCACATTTCTGAAGGAGCCGTGCCGAATAGCCTGCCATGTGATCAGACCAAACAGTGCTCCACTTGATTGAGCCAACTCAAATACGTCGGTGTGAAGTGCATGTGATACCGCAGGCGCTTCGCCAGCCATGCCTTGACCTCCGGGTGCTTATGCATTGCGTAGTATCGACGATCAGATGCACGTCGAGATCCTCCGGGACCGCATGGTCAATGTGATTCAGGAATGCCAGAAACTCCTGATGTCGATGACGCGACTTGCATTGCGCGATGCCCCCGTCCGTTGCCGTATTGAGCGCAACAAACAAGGTTATCGTGCCATGCTGTATATAGTCATGCGTAACACCTTCGAGATAGCCCAACCCCATCGGCAACACTGGCTGCGTACACTCCAGCGCCTGGCACTCGCTCTTCTCGTCGACACACAGTACCAAGGCGTTGATCGGGGGGCTCAGATACAGCCCCACAATATTGCGGACCTTCTCGACGAAGTACGGGTCAGTAGAAAGCTTGAAGCTCGTCGAGCGATGAGGTTACACACCGAACAGCGACAGATACCGGGCCACCGAGCTCTTCGAAATACCCGTTTTCGCAGCAGCAGAACGCACACTCCAGTGCGTTGCTCCGTCCGGCTTCTCATGCAGCACCTTCGCCAGCAACTCCGCCACGGCTTCATCGTCATGCGCGCGCGGTCGCCCCGGACGTGCTTCGTCATGCAGACCGGCAAGCCCATGCGCGACAAACCGCTTCTTCCAATGCGTGATCGCTGGAGAAGTTACTTCACATTGCGTCGCAATCTCCTGGTTCGTATGACCGTCACCCGCCCTCAAGACAATCTTTGCTCGGCGCACCAGCGAATGAGGCAGCGAACGCGAACGGCTCATCGATAACAATTGTTCTCGCTCCAGCTCCGACACCACAACCTCGATTCCCTTGCGCCCCATGATCGCCTCCTTTCCACTATGGCTCGATCATAAAGCAATGCGAATTTACGTAAGGTTATTTATGGGACGGAACACTGGTAACGTGTAAACATTTCACGGCACGCGACCCGAGCCGAATGCTTCGAGCCCACAGACATCATCAAAAGCAAGCCAATTCTGTATGCCTGTCAGGCCAAGGTGACAATGCATCCCTATCCCGTCCATACTCCGTTTTCCGCATTCACCTTTGTTGCGCATCACGACGGCAAGGCACCGGCCAACGCAATCCCATCTCGTGAACAGCCTCACGGCCGATACCGGAACTTCTTACCGAGCGGCGGAGCCGCTTAGGAAGTCACGCAGTCGATCGGCTTGCGTCGTGCCGACAAAACTGCTACGACCCGAATTCGTCGATTTGATCTAGCGACCTGAGTGAACTGGTGAATCTCACCAGTTCCGCTAAAATAGCGACCTATGACACCCGTACACAGCGCTCCCAAAAGCACTCCTGCCCATTTCTCTGGCCACGAGACGTTCCCCTTACGTCAGATGTGGCTCAAGAAGGTCTGCCATGAAGCAATCAACGGCCAAATTAGCAAAACCACCTTCACCGATAGCAATGCTATCGCGATCTTTGGAGTTGGCAAGAACATGGTGGCCTCAATCCGGCATTGGGCTTTGGCCTGCGGTGTCATGTACGAGGAAGGTGATCACTTTCGATTGAGCCGCCTTGCTTGTGAGATCCTTCAAGACAATGGGCTCGACCCCTACGCCGAAAGCCCGTCAACAGCGTGGCTTGCTCATTGGCAACTAGCTGGCCGCTGTTATCGCTCGACGACATGGTATTGGTTGTTCAATCACGTAACTGCCCCATCGTTTACACGCCAAGAGCTCGAAGAACCTTTGGCGCGCTATGCGCGTGAACTGGATACAAAACACCGCCTTTCTGCCTCGACGCTATCTCGGGACTTGGAGACGTGTCTGCGTAGTTATGCTCCGCGTGTGGCAGGAGGATCTCCAGAAGATTTCGCCGAACCTTTGCTGGGGGAGCTCGGGCTGCTTCAAGAAGTCCACAAAGGCCAATATGCGTTTCGACGCGGCCCCAAAACGTCGTTGCACGATGGCATTTTCGCCTACGCGTTAGTCGATTTTTGGAACCGCGAAGCCGAAGGACAAAGCTCGCTGGCCTTCGAGACTATCGCCTACGCTGATGGCTCCCCCGGTCGCGTTTTCAAACTCGACGAGGAGTCGATCGCCCAACGACTGATAGCACTCTCAGACTTCACAGGGCGCAAGCTCGAGTGGACTGACTCCGCCGGCCTTCGCCAAGTCCACCGTAAAGAACTGTCCAAGAACGACCTCAAAAACATGATCAGGCGCGCCTATGACTGACAACAAGCATGAGACCTTGTCGGACATCGTCCAGATTTCGCGCCAGTATCAGCGCTCCATCCGCATCGACGCCGACATCGGCCGCACCGACGCCCTCTCCGGTTATATCTGCCACACCACTGCTACGTCCGTAGTCGATGGTATGTGCAATCAGCTCTCGGGTACAAACCAACGCTGCTTCACCTGGACGGGCCCGTTCGGCGGGGGCAAGAGTTCATTGGCCGTCGCGCTAGCGAGCGCGCTACATCCCGATAAGAACCTTCGGGTGAAGGCACGCCAAGTCTTGCGCCTGGATTCTAAGCCCGCCTTCGACAAAGCATTTCCTGTCCGCAAGGGATGGCTAATGGTTCCGGCAGTAGGGAGACGTGGCAGCGTTGTTGCCGCACTCCATGGAGCGCTTCGACACGCAGTGGACAAGACAGTCGACGGCCGGGCCAAGCCCACTCCCCAA
The DNA here is from genome assembly GCF_000292915.1 of Burkholderia cepacia GG4. Taxonomy (NCBI): domain Bacteria; kingdom Pseudomonadati; phylum Pseudomonadota; class Betaproteobacteria; order Burkholderiales; family Burkholderiaceae; genus Burkholderia; species Burkholderia cepacia. The sequence continues at coordinate 295,104 of NC_018513.1, read as the reverse complement.
ACCCTAATCGCCGAATTACTCGAAGAGGCCAAGAGTCGCCCGAATGACGGCGTGCTGGTCATCATCGACGAGATGGGCAAATTCCTAGAGGCGTCGGCGCTTGGCTCCGGGGATGATGTTTATTTTTTTCAAGAGCTCGCGGAAGCCGCAGCCCGATCAGAGGGTCGCTTGGTGGTCGTCGGCATACTGCATCAGTCCTTTGCACAATACTCCGTTCGCTTGGGTATTGACACTCGCGAGGATTGGGCTAAGGTTCAGGGCCGTTACGTAGACTTACCCTTCGTCGCCGCCAGTGACGAGGTGGTGGAACTCATCGGTCGCGCAATCGAAGCAAAGCGCCGCCCGGACTGGATGTTCGATGCATCGACAGCTATCGCGGATGCGATTCGCTCACGACGTCCTGCCGTAGGGCAAGACTTCGCTAACGCCTTGGCAACCTGTTGGCCATTACATCCGGCCATGGCCGCGCTGCTCGGGCCAATCTCCAAACGTCAATTTGGTCAGAACGAGCGTAGTACCTTCGGCTTCCTGTCGTCTGTTGAACCGTACGGCTTCCGCTCCTATCTGAACTCGACGCTCATCAGCGAAGCAAGCTGGTATCGCCCCAGTGACTACTGGGACTACCTACGATCGAATCTCGAGCCCGCGATCCTCGCATCTCCCGATGGGCATCGCTGGTCGCAGGCAGTAGAAGCGGTGGAGCGAGCAGAAACCAAGACCGGTGATCCACTGCTTGTATCTCTAATCAAGAACATCGCAGTCATCGACCTTTTCCGCAATGGGTCAGGGCTAGCAGCCGATGCAGCGGTCATCAGCGCACTCTTCTACGATAGGACGCGTGAAGAGCTTGATACCGCACTGCAAAAGCTCTCAGCCCTCAAGGTCATCCTCTACAAGAGCTACACCGGAGCCTGGTCAGTTTTTGAAGGTAGTGACTTCGATATCGATGCGGCCATCGCACAAGCTCTCGCGGCCTCGACCGGCCTCGACTATTTGCGCCTCGCGCAGCTCACGAGTTTGCATCCAGTAGTAGCCAAGCGGCACTATCATGAGACAGGCTCCATGCGTTGGATGGAGCTGTCTCTGTGCAGCATTGAGCAGGCCGAGAAGATCGCCGCCGATTTCTACCCGCGCAAGGGTGAATTCGGGACCTTCATACTGGCACTGCCTAACAAAGGGATGAGTCCGCGGGCCGCGCGCCTGCGTGCGCAAGCTTGCTCGAAGCTCCGCCCTTGGCCAGTGCTGGTGGGTATTCCTACTAACCATGCTCGAATCGCCGAACTTTCCGCGGAGCTAGTGGCTTTGGAGCAAGTTAAAGAGCGCCATGAACTGTCTGGCGACGCTGTCGCTCGCCGCGAAGTCTACGCGCGCTTGGCCGCAACCCGCGCCGACTTGGAGGACCAGCTCCAAGCTGCGGTGTCGCTGGCGAAATGGCACGACGGGACGGATCAAATCATCGAGCCTGGCTCGAAGCTATCACCCGTGGCGTCCCAGCTCGCCGAGGAACTTTTCAGTGCCTCGCCTCCAGTTTGGAGTGAGTTGGTCAACCGCGACAGCATCTCGAGCAACAGTGTGAAGGCCCGACGCGATCTGCTGCATGCGATGGTCAACGCAGAAGGTCAAGAGGCACTCGGCTTTGAAGGCTTCCCCGCTGAGCGTGGGCTCTACGAGACGCTACTCAAAAGCACAGAACTACATCGCCAAGACTCTTCTGGCACTTGGCGCTGCACAGTCCCGGGTGATGGATTTGCCAGGGATTTCGAGCCGTTGTGGGAAGCGACTAGAGCCCTCTTCTCGGACGCAGATGCCCGTGTCGGCGCTCACGAAATCTATGCTTTGTGGAGCGCACCTCCCTTCGGCATGAAGCAGGGCATTCAGCCGGTGATCCTCACCGCGTTCATGCTTGCCCATAAGGCAAACATCGCTGTCTACAAGGACGGGATGTTCGTGCCTCGCCTCACCGATTTCGATATCGACGAGTGCCTACAAGATCCAGATCGTTTCTCGATGCGCTGGGTGGCCATCGACGAAGACAAGAACCGAATCCTCGACGGCATCTCGAAGCTACTGATCGAAATTGGCGAAAGTGCGGGTGCAGCTGACCCGCTCGAAGCTGCGCGCGGGCTAGTAGCCATGGTTTTCAACCTGCCCGAATGGGCTCGAAGAACCCAGCGCTTGGGCGAAACGGCCAAGGCCATACGCGACATGCTCTTGAAGGCCAACGACCCGCACAAAGTCTTGTTCGTCGACCTAGTATCACTACTTAATACCGCCGATGGTAAATCCTATGTGAAGGCCCTGCGCGCGCCACTACGAGAGATCGCGGGCGCATACGGGAAGATGCTTGGCGAGGTAGAAGGCAAAATGCTCGAGGCGCTCGATGCGGACAGGGACGATCTCGAAGCCTTGCGCAAACGCGCTCACTCCGTCGCCGGCGTCTCAGGTGACCTGAGATTGGACGCGTTCGCTACTCGCCTGGCCAACTTCGATGGAGGCCAAGCCTCGCTTGAGGGAATTCTGAGTCTGGCGACAGAGAAACCACCGCGCGACTGGGTGGATCGACACATCGACGCCGCGATCTTGGAGCTCGTGATATTTGCCCGACGCTTTCGCGAAGCCGAGGCTTTCGTTGCCGTCCAAGGGCGCAAGGCACACAGCGAGGCCATCGCTGTCGTTATCGGCACGGGCTCGGATACAAAGACGATCTCACGCTCATTTGCGATCTCGGATCGCCATCGCCAAACAGTGGAAGCCAAAGCCGACGAGCTTGCATCAATGCTAGAGGGCCAAGGGCTAGAGATCGATGTGTTGTTGGCGATCCTGGCCAAGACGGGGATGAAGCTAGCGTTAACCGACAATGAGGTAACCAATGATTGAGCGACACGTTCTAGGGATTTCCGGCGGCAAGGACAGCGCCGCGCTGGCCGTCTATATGCGCGACCGACACCCCGAACTCGATATCGATTACTTCTTCACCGATACCGGCGAGGAGCTTCCCGAAGTTTATGAGTTCCTCGGCAAGCTCGAAGGCCGACTTGGCAAGCCCATTTTGCGGCTAAACCCCGGGCGAGACTTTCGCTTCTGGTTGCGCCAATACAACCACTTCCTGCCCAATCCCAACACGCGTTGGTGCACCCGCCAGTTGAAGCTTGCGCCCTTCGAGACTTGGGTGAAACCTTGGCTGGCGGCCGGCGACAAAGTTACCTCCTATGTAGCTATCCGCGCCGACGAAGACTATCGCGAAGGTTATGCCGCCAAAGCTGACAACTTATTTGTAAAGTTACCCTTCCGCGAAGCAGGCATCGACAAAGCTGGTGTGATCGACATCTTGGAAAATTCCGGCGTCGGCTACCCCAAATATTACGAGTGGCGTTCGCGCAGCGGCTGCACGTTTTGCTTTTTTCAGCAAAAGATCGAATGGGTTCGCCTGAGGAATAAGCATCCGCAGGCTTACGAGGCCGCTAAGGCCCTGGAGAAGGATGCGTTGACGCATGGCTCACCGTTCACCTGGTCCAAGGGCGAGTCGCTCTCCGACATGGAACAGCCTGGACGCGTTGCAGAGATCGAAGCGGAATACGAAATCCGCCGCGCACGGCTACGCAGAAGTATCCCCATCAATCCACTTCGGCCCGTGAAGGCCAGTCCCGAAGACATCGACGATGTCTACGGGGAAGATGAGGGCAACGGCGCTTGCGCCATTTGCCATAAGTAAGATCGAGCTCAAGTGGCAAAATTTGAGTCCACTTCCATACATTCGAAAGTCGATGAGTTAGAGCTGCCTTTTCAGCGCTAACTCACGGACAACGGCCGCATGAAGCCCGCAACAACATGCACGATTTGATTGCAGATCCGAAGACTGTCTGAACACTTGGCTGAACTTGGGCTAGCCGCTGGCTTCCTTTGGGGCGAACGTACTAGCCACAGAGTGTCAACGCAGCCAGGCATCAAGCTTGTCGAACACTCGCCCACAAATGTGCTCGGACCGCTGATCGATAAAGTTGGCGTCCCATTTCAGGCCTGATTCGCCGCGATATGCCAAAGGTGCGAGGTGAGGCAAGTAGTTCGATGCCGCCGTCAAAGCTCTCAATCCGGGTGGGATACTTGTCAGTCCGAGCGCCGTCATCAGCGCCGTCCCAGAGGGGCCAGATGCAGTGTTGCTAGGCGTCGTGAGACTCCAGTAGTAATAGACCTTGTCGGGCCACTCCGAATACACAGACGAATTGACCTGAACAGACAGCAGCGTGAGGTTGCCAATTTTGTCCACAACCGAAAAATTGCCAGGATAGATCGTCTGATCAAAATGAGCTGGAAACTTGATCGTTGACGGTTGGTCGCGCGTCGCCACATGCTCAATCACTTCGTATTCGCGCGCATGCCATGCCCGGCAGTTGAGGAAATTAGCCGAATTGGGCATGCCGTTGGTAAACAATCCTTCGCTGCCTGCGGACAAATCAGGGGCTGCGTCGTGGGAAGCAACAAAGAGCGCGAATCGGCAGACTGACTTCCTCGAATACCATGCCGACTCCTTGGCTTGGTCAACCCAGAGCTGCCGGGCGGCCGAAACATTTGCCGCGTCGTAGATTCCGTGAGCGGCTAGTGCGCGTCTAAACGCGCCCTTCACAAAAGCCTCGTTCTGATTGGCAACGCCCGACATCACGGACATGTTCGCCGTCGAGGACTGAAACAATTGTCGATAGTCTGAGTCTGGGAACCGCCCTTGCTGCGCCCCCATCCAAAGCGTGAAGAACGCTGCCGTGGCCTTGCACACCGATTGAAACTCAGCTGCGGCGATCGCGACCGCCGCGGTGTTGCCCTGCGCCCGCAGAAGCTTGGCATAGAAGACGCTCAAGACGCTGTGCGCAAACTGATGGCCTGCATCTCGCAGAAAGAAGATGCAGAGAGCCGACATGTCGGCCTGCAGCGCGTTCAGCCCAAGTCCTTGCAAGTAATTGACCAAGCCAAACGTCTGCGCGTTCTTCGGAGATTTCCTCGGCTGAATGAAATGCGAGCAGTATTCGGCTTGATCGGCAATGCATGCGACGAAGTCTTTGGCCAGAGCCTGTGGCGGCTGAGGCAACGTGTTGAAGAGCCAATCGCGCTCATCGCTAAACTTTTTGCTGATGACCTCGCCGTTGTAAATCAATGCAGATGAAACGATGACTTTGTCTGTTAGCTCTTCTTTTCCACTGGCCGTGCTTTCAGTCTCGAAGACCCGCTCAATGCGATCCACTTCGGGTTTAATCTCTGTCGCGTAGTTCGCGCCCCATGCTCTCACGATCACCGGCTTGAAGACCTCAAAAGCCGTCAATGGTGTCCCCGTCGCGTTCAGAGACTGAAACATGTCGAATGCCAAGCCCAAGTCCAAACATTCGATCACAACGAGATGACATGAATTCTTCAAGAAAGAACAGGCCGCCAACAGCAGCATCCCGCCATAAAAAGCCGATTGAGCATCGGAAGGCAATACCTGAATGTTCGCCAGATTGGGCGGGTAGGCCATGAAATTCGACAGGCTTCCATTCTGAACTCCATTAGCCATAAATAAGCCATTGGCCAAAGAGAAATCGGCGCCACTTACTTCTCCATCGATCTGACTTTGAAAGACTTCTAGAACACTGCCAACGCGATCGTCAGATTGGATGTTCGCAAGTGGAATACCATCGATGAACTGGGACAAGAACGTAGACGTATTGGATCGATAGAAGTTTTTTCCCATGCCGGCCAGAGTCCATTGATCAGACACGGGGTTTGATGTCACATCCCCAGCGCGAATGATTAATGGTTTGAGTCGAGGCTGAACCCCATTCTTTTTAATCTCTACGGAGAAAAACTCACTAATCTCAGGCTGCTCGTTTTCGAGCTCGCTCGCGAGAACCGCAAATTCTGGCGCCAATGAATTAAATAAATTCAGCTTCTCGACAGTATTGGAAATGCTATGGCTCAACGCGCAAGCCAACATGGCTATTGAGGTGATACGCTGCTGGCCGTCAACGACGTTGGAAACCTTAGTTAAAAGGTTTGGCGTGTCGGTATGCGTACCAACCGTCACATTCTTCTCATCGTGAAGTATCACCGTCCCGAGGAAGATGCTGTTGCTCGGCTTCGTAAGTGTCCGTTTGATTCCAGAAAAGATATCGGTTACTAGTTTCTCGGCGTTCTCCTCATCCCATGAGTAATTCCTCTGATAGTAGGGGATGTAAAACCCTCGCCCAGGTTGAGAGAAAAAGCTTTGCAGACTATCTGCGCTATGCGTAAAGGACTGGCTCATGTACCCCCCGTCGTGTCTATTAGTTAGTGTTGTCAGATCGAATAGCCGCCACAGCCGCCTCAATATCTTGGTCGGAAAGGAACGGGGCCTGAGCGAAAACCAAGCCCTGTTCGCCGTTAAGCTTGGCTGCCAAGTGTCCGCGGCCAAGCAGCAATTCAGCTCCGGGCCTGTCGAGCGCGATCTTGGACGTTGCCTCACTGGACACCTTCAAGATCAGGCGATTGCCCAAGTTCTCTCGAAGCTGCATGGGCATGACATCCTTGTCGGGCCGTTGCGCCGCAAAGATCAGGTGGATACCGGCAGCGCGGGCTTTCACACCTAAGCGCTGGACTGCGGCCCCCACCGCCGACTTATAGGCATCGTCGAGCATCCAGTCGGCGAACTCGTCATGCACCAAGAAGACCATCGGAAGGCGCTCCTCGGCCGAAACCTTCGAGTTGTAGGTCGGCAGATCGCGAGTCCTGGCCTTGGCGAAGGCCCGATAGCGATCCTCCATCTCCTGGACCAAAGCCTCGAGTACCTCGGAAGCCTTCTCCTTAGAGGTAACGATCTCGTCGCGCATGTGTGGCAAATCCGCCAGGGAAGCGTAATCCACACCCATCTTGGGATCGATCAAGATGATCTGCGCCAACTCTTTCGGATTGGTCGCGGCGATGTCCAGGAGCAGCGCTTGGATTAGCACCGACTTGCCGCTACCAGTAGCACCAGCCACGAGCGAATGCGGTTCATGTGACGAGAGGCCGCCGAACTCGGCGCCGAGGTTCAGATACAGTAGCGCGCCGTTGATCTCCTGAAGCCCAAGCAAGAAAGAAGTGTTGATGCCGGCTACGTTGCGATTGATCTCACGGCGTGACCACAGCTCCCACAGCGACACCGCCTGTCTCTTCGCTCCGGCGACTGTCACCACGATCTCGCCTGGTTTCGGTTGAACCGTCACGAGGTTTATCGCGTGCGTTGTCAGAAGCTGCATACGTTTGCTTTCAATGTCCTCGACGCGCAACCTATCGGAGCCTGCCAATCGAACCAGACAACCATTGGGCGTCAGACGCGTACCCAGAATCGCCGCCTGCAGGCCGTAGCTGTTAAGCGCAGTTTTGAGCTTCTTGGTGACGTCTTGGGCCCACGCCTCTCGCTCGACATCCGCCAGCGCACCACCTGCAAACTTGGTGGCGACTAGGTCGGAAAGCGAGGCGCCGAGTTCGGTGGGCACCGCATGCCCTGGAATCGCCGCCGAAGCTGTCGCGGCAGGTGTAGATTCGGCCGGCTCTTGCCACGGAGCCTCAGACTCGGGCACTGAGCCACTTGATTGGATCAGCGCACCGGTATCCGTCACGGCCGCAGAAGCTTCGTCCGAGAAGGACGCCACGGGACCATTGGCAAGCTGCCCAATGGCCGCGAGCCATGGCACCCGCGGAGCTGGCTTCTTGAAGCCGTGGCCGGCCCAAGGCTGATGGGAACCAAGTCCAGCCCGAGCTTCAAATCCCCCGTTTCCTTTGGCATAGGCCTCGGCGAGCTTTCGAAGATCAGGTCTGTCGAAGACCTCTTGCCAAGCTTGAATGCCATCGACGTCCTCGAGCAATTCCTGGTCCGAAGCGGAAGTCGAACCTGCATCGGAAGTATGGACAAACACTTGCGAGTAGCCACGTAGGGAGATTTCTACGTCACCTTCGCGGAGCTTCGCTCTCGCACGCTCCATCAGGTCAGTCATGCCCGGCGGGATCTCCGCATCGATGAGCATGTCAGCCAAGCGGGCGAGCCACACGTCGCGATCGAGGCGACCTGGGTCGCCGAAGAGCGCCTCCCGGAACATGCTCAGCGTCGCTAGGAGCTGGTCCTTAGAGTCGCGACGAGCCTTGGCCAGGCCATCGGCACCGACATACTTTGATTCGACGATCGAGATGATGACGCGGACACCCTCCTCTCGCTCCTCGACATTGAGCGCGAGAATGTCGGCGATGCGACTCTCGGGCTGGGAAAGCCAGCTCGCGTAGTCGTCAAGCAGGAAATAGGCCGTCAATACCTGATCCCCGCCAGCCGCGGCCTTGAATTCCTCGGCCAGCAAGTGACGAGAAAACACTAAGCCGATCATCTCTCCGGCGGAGACGCCGCGCTTTGCAGCGCGAAGCACGATGTCGCCCGAGACAGAAAGCGCGTCGCGTTTGGCCTTAGCGGAAGCAGCCTGGATCTCCTCGGATCCCAGCTGGAGGTTCAGCTCGTCCAAGCGCCGGCGCACTAGCACGCCGAGCAACCGCAGCTCGGAGGTTGAGCTGACAATCATGTTGCGGCCGTTTGTCGAGCCGCGGCGGTAGCGCACCACCGTGATGTTGTTGTGCTGGAGCTGGCGTTTATCAAGCAGCTCATCGTAAGTCGCGACCCATTCGGCCAAATCGTGCGCGTCCTTGATCATTCCCGCCAAGGCTGGGCTTTGCAGTGAGATGCGCCGGGCCGGCAGATATCGCTCGTCGGGCAACGCATCAGTTTGACGGCAAACGGCGGCGACGGCGGACACATAAGCCCAGCCCGAAGCGGTCTGCCAAGGGCACGTCAAGAACGTCGTCGATTTGAGCTCGTTTTCGCCTGAGACGCTACGGTAGGACCATCGCGAGGGCGCATGCTCCATAGTGGGCCGATCGTTAGTCCAGGGAACTGACAACCACTCCGACTTGGCTGCGCGCGCGATCACGTCATGCAGGAAAGCGACGTCGAAGGCTTTGAAGCCCTGCGCGCTCTCGCTGGGTGTGGCTGAAATTGGCATTACAGAGATGCGCAGCTTCGAGATGAAGTTGTCACTGGTCTCGCTAACCACCGGCAGATTCGGATCGTCGCCGGCCTTGTTGACTAGCTCACCATAGACGCTACGAAGCTTCGCCGGATCAGAGTGGCGCATTGACACACTGCACTGGAGCTTTCCATCCACCTGAATCGATGAAAGCTCACGCACAGTCGCGAGGGGCAACTCCGCCGCATCGGCGTTGTAGAGCACAACACTAAGGTTGGAGGCCTCATGCGGCTGTAAACCGACGTAGCGCTCTAAGAGTTCGCGCACCTGCTTGGCAGCACCAGCCGGATCGACATCGGTCATGGCGTCTTCGACGCCGCGCGTAGGCGATTCAAAGAGGCTGTAACCGTTGACCGTGCTGCTCTCAGAGACCAGCACCGGAGCACCCGCGCGGTTGAGGACAGCTATCTCGGGATAGAACGGGTGCGCGATTTCATCGGAGAGCTCACGCATGAAGATCTCGCGATCTCCGTAGAGAATGTTCGTACTTGCGAGCAAGTGCGTGGCAAAACCTGCCACGCGCCGGGACTTAACTGCCAACGCCTTCATCCGCTCTGGGTGCCACGGCGGGATGATCAGCGCCAGATTGTCGCCAGCCACGCGTGCCGTACCAACCGAAAGCACCTCGGAGACCAAGCGAGAACGGCAAACGTCACCGCGCGCGTGAGCCATTAAGGTCGTCAGTAGCACTCCAAAGGATTCGGCCTGCCGCATGACGGCCTCGCCATGCAGGCCCGTGGAGACAAAGTCCTCCAACGCCTTGATGTACTCCTCCTCGAACTTATCCCACGCACCGCGGATCTCGTCGCGCTGATGCAGCGTCAACCGACCTTCGTCATAGAGCTCTTTAATCCGCCCCTTTATATCGTGGCGAAGGCTGCGCAGCTTATTGGCCGCGGGGACTAGCGAGCCGGCGTCCGTCGAATAGGTCGCTTCCAAGGTGCCGGTGTCGATCAGAGAGACATTCTGGACGCCCCCCTTCTTGCTCACGAGTCTGCGGGAAACTTCCGTGCACCCCACCGCTCCTTTCTCCAGGAGGCGTCGCATATCGGCGGCCATCGATAAACCGATCGACGTTGGCTTGTAACTCCACAGGAGCTGTGTCTTGGCCAGCACCGTTTCTTTGCCGTTTGCGACCTGCATCAGGGCGACATCGAATTTGATCTGCAATGCTGTCCGCGAAAGCGAGGCATTTGGCCGGACCTTGTTCTTCTTGTCGTTGCGCAGCTCCTTTTCCTTGGCAAAGAACGCTTCATAGTCAAACAGCGGGTCGGGCAAGTTCGCATTGCCCAGCCGCTCGACCTTCCAATCGACTTTGGAGCCCATCAGCTCCTTCAAGCCGCGATACATCGCCGAGAAGTAGCTGCCGACATCATAGTTGAAGCGTTCGCGCCACTCCTTGCGGCCCTTGGTGACGGTAAATCGCAGGATGCGCTCACCCTCATGATCGCGCAGGCCGGCATGCAAACTGTTGACCACGCGGACGAAGCCGTCAAAGAAATCGTTGCACTCGATGGGTTTACCATACAGGGCCTTTTCCCAGCGGGAGCAAAGCCTGGCATCTTGCTCAAGCAAGCGGCGATGCCTGACGAAAAACTCTTCATCCTCCTCATTGAAGTCGGAGCGGCGCTCGCGCGACTTCAAGTCATCCAAAAGCGTACGGCACTCGGCGTCCAAAGAATTCTCTTGATCACAGTCGTGGTCAAAAAAATGGATCGTCGAGTCGGCCAAGCCGAGCTGCTTCTCCTTAGGTTTGTCGAATGCCAAGTAAACGCCGTCGCCTTCCCACTCGAACTGCGCGAGGTCCGAGGCCGCTTCTTGATCGCCAGCCGGAGCTATAGCAAATGCGTCTAGTGCCTGGCGCGCACCTTCGGTGATTTCCGCCGCGTTGGCTTCGATACGCTCGGCAAGCTCTTCAGCGTCGAGCGGTTGGCCGTTCTGTCGAAGCTTCTTGAGCAGTGGCGCTCGCTGGGTGAAGAGCTTGGAGAAGGCCTTCTGCCACGGCTTGCGCGTAGCCGCGAACGTCTTGGCGTTGGAGAAGAAAGAGCTATCCCTGGGAAGCCCCGCTCGCGGCAGCGCAAAACCGACTGCATCACGGATGGGCAAGCCACGGGTGCAAATCGCCTCGACGATGTCGGAGCAAAACCCGCCAAGCTGTACCAGCGAGAGTTCAGAGGAGGAAATCAGTCCATCGAGAGCTGCATAGAACACAGCCCGGTCGTCAGGCACCGGCGAGAGTCCGCCCGCGTATAACGCAGCCTCGACCCAAGGCTCGGGGTCGACTCGCATCTCCTTAGCACCGATGGCCATAACATGACCCAGTGTGTCGGCCAGGTTATGCTCGTTGCCGTTCGCCGTGAGGATTGACGCCTTGGAGGTCACAGCGTTGTTGCGCACGTAGCCAGCGTTGTGAGAAATCAGGATCTCCGCAGGCAGGTTCTGGCCTTCGACCAGTGCCTCGGGAATCATCAGATCAACGCGGGCAAGTAGATCCGGATTAGCCAAGATCGCCCGCGCTACTGCCGCGATCTGGCTGGCCGAGAGCTTGTCGAGCCGGAAGAGCGCCGCCGTGTCACCCGGCTGCTCGGGATTGGAAATGCGCTTGGCGAGGATGTCTGCGCCGACGCGCCCGATGATGCGATCGGTCAGCATTCAGCCTCTCCCTTAAACGCAAACGGGTTTTCAACAAACGAACAAGAATCGGAAAGCCTGCGGACCAAGCCCAAGCCAACAAGTCGAGCTTCGAGGTTGTTCCGATTCTCGCTGAACTCCTCTTGGTCAACCAACTTAGCGTCAATCAAGCGCGCGCCTTCGGCGTCGCCGAGCACCAGACCATAGCGCCGCTTGGCTTCGGCCAGAAACTCGTCGAACTGCATGCGATCGTCCACGATGGCCACTACGATCGACTTGAGCAGTCGGTCGTTGGGAGCGTAGCGAGTACGGCGCGAAAGTCGGCGAGAGCTGAGGCCGATCGCGCGCGCCCAAGACGCGTGGATCTTACCGACATGCTGTTCGTGCCGCGCGAGTGCCAATTCGACCAGTTTTCCGACGAGATCGTCCGGGCTCCTTCCGGAGTATTCTTCGTCGTCGCCGCCATCGGGCGGCGGCCACTGGAAGCGCTCACGCATATGCTTCACACGCTCAGCCTCGGGAAATTCACTCGAGACGGCCGCGCTCCATGAAGTGTCCTGCCGAACCGACTCCACATGAGCACGCACCGCCTTGGCTGGCAGCCCCTGATTAAACTGGTAGCTGTCGCCTGAGAGCGCGCGAACTTTCGTTCGCTCCCTGGAAACGATTTCGCAGACGATCTCGACTGGATCGTCATCGCCCGCGATCCGCTTGGCCCGCTCAAGGAAGTAGAGGAGCATGTTCAGGCCAGAGATGGTGATCAGGTGCTCCAAGGCGTCGTAGATTGGCATATCCTTGGCAAGAATGGACAGCCAGTCTTCGCAGATTTGATCGAAGCGCGCGTTCGAAACCTCGGGCAAGTAGCCCGAAGGCCGGGGATCGTCTGCAAGCTGTGGCGGCCCCTGCAACGCACGCGCCAGCCGGTTCATCGGAGCCTCGCGGTCAAACAGACGCTTGGCCAAGATGTCGCCAAGCTCCGCTCCCCGCTTTGCACGGGTGAGCATCAGATAGAGCAACTCGCCAGTGCGCGCGAAGAAGCGCCGGTCGTTACTCATCTTACCGCGCGAGTCGATCTCCAAGTCCTCATAGAGGGCGTCGGGACCGAAAGGGAAGACGAACTTCGAGCTCCAACGCTTGTTACTACGTGATTCGAACGAGGAGGAGCGCAACAGCTCGATTGCCTTGGCGAAGTCGTCGAAGCTAGAGAACGAGTGACGCAGGTAGGCCATGTCGTCATCGCCGTTGCCCGTCTTACCCTGGTCGAACTTCTCGAACCACTGCTTCCACTTCTCCTCGTCAGGTAGAGCACTTTCGGCGATAGACTCGACGTAGGGGTTGTTGAACAGCAAGCCGCGCAGGCGGATTTGCCGCTGGGGTCGAAACTTGATCGCACCACCCGAGCCCTCGTGGGAGCGCAACGGCTTGTCGAGGTTCGAGCCGAGTACGCCCAAGAACTCGAGCACTGTCAAATGCGGAAGCTGCTCGTCGTAGAGGCGGTGCCCCCAAATATTCTCATCGACGCAAAAGTCGACGCTCTTGATCTCTGGACGTTTGATGATGTCGCTCACGCCGGCGCCCTCACAGTCACGGGACGAGCAAAGCCGCGGCCTCCAGGTTCGATGTCGATGAAATTCAGCGTCAGCGCGGTTGCCTCCCCGCCAAGTTCGTCGTCGTCACCTGCGAGCCTGGCGTTGCGAACGATCTCAGCCTTGCGCAGCAGCTTGGCCTTGAAAGCCAGCAGGTCCTCAAGACATTCGTTGGAAAAGCTCGCCGGCAGCGCGCCGCTGGCAACGCGCGCTAAGAACTCGTACCGGATGGGTGTGAGATCGAAGGCAACAGAATTGCCTGGGCCGGGCGAGAGCGATACGTCGAGCTGCGGGCGACCGGTCTCCTCGTCGAGCTTGATCGCCATGCCCACCCCGCCTTGTCGCCGCGAAGGCGTCTCATGGTCGCAGAGCACACTCACACGGCTTTGGGTGAAGCCGCCAGAACTAGCGATGAAGATGCGATCGACATTCTCCAAGAGCAGGCCCGTCATGACCCGGTTGAGTCCCTTGGCGATATTCCCTCGGACCGTCTCGTTCACGGGTTTCTTGAAATTGAGTGATTCGATGATATCCAGGTAGTCGCCCGCAAAGCGAAAGGCGGTCATCGACCAGCGGGAGTAGCCCGCCTCGGCTTCCGGCACGGTGAAATAGAGCCGGCGACGCTGAGCTTCGAGCATATCCAAGAACTCGGACGAACCGCCCTCCAAGCGCGCACCCTCGTGCCCCTCCAAGTAAGCGTCTTGACCAGCACGGAATTCAGCAGTCGCACCGTAGACAGGATCTCCGCCCACTAGGCGATTGAAGTCGGCTTGGAGCCGCGAATCATCCTTGCCGTATACCAAGAGGCCGTCGGCCGCGTTAGTGGTTTCCTCCCCGACTCCGAAGCTGGCCATGGCCTTGAAGACGGGACGGTCGGCGGCCCTGCGCGTAGGCAAGTTAGCTCCGAAGGCATTAGCGTAGATGCTGGCCTTGCCGATGTGGCCGCCTTCTTGGATCTTGGCCACGTCCGCGCAGGTCATCAGGTTTTCCTTGGCGTCCTTGGCGTCGGAATAGCCAAGGACCATGTTTGAGCACAGCGCAAGCAGGTCGCGCACCGGAAGGTGCAGCCCGTTGAGCCGCGCAATTTCGACCAGATCACCCAGACGACGCGCGAGTTGCCCTCCATCAGAATCGCCAAGAAGCCTGCGGCGGTTTTCATCGATCGGGCAGATCTTGCCGTCAGCTTTGAGCGAGCAACGTTTGCAGTTGTCCCACTCAGGATGACCTGCCACTGCCTTGGCGACCTCGTCGAGCGTCTTGCGGGTAGTCGTACGGCTGAGGTCGAAGACGGCCAGCCGATCGGGCGCCGGACCCGCTTGCAGGAAGCGCTCTTGCAGGGGCTTTCGAAGTGGGTGGACTCGGCCCTGACGCTTGCCCAGATCGCGCAAGCGGTCAAGAAGTTGGCCGTGGTTGGCCGCCAAGATCACCACCTCAGAGTCATCGCCTCCCAGAACTGACTTTTCGAGCCGCTGCAACGGCACATCACTCTCCTCGCCATTGAACTCGGAGAGATCTTTGATGAAGACTGCCAAGCGGCCGTCGGGCAGGAGCAGCTCCTTTACATTGCCTTTACCCGCCCAGACTTTGGGATCGCCGCCAATGTAGGCCCACAGAGCCCGGCAGTGGTAAGTCTTGCCATCGCCGGCCGTCCCGGCTATCAATAGTGACCCCGGCACCTTGGATTCGATATGCTGAACCATCGCCTCGAGCTGCGGCGTCGACAGGCTAATCGGTTGGACTCTCGCCCTACCCAGCGCACCGGACACGTATTCGTCGAACATCGTCAAGTTGTTCGGCGTCGGGCCATAGCTACGCAGAAATCTGACCCAGCTACTTGCTGGCAGCCCCTCACTTTCTTTGCGCTCATATTGTGGATTTTCAATCACGCCTTGTCTCTCTGCATTTATGCGCGCTATCGCATGGGTACAATCGAGCCCAACCTAGCGCCAGCGCTCCCCAATCGCCCGAATTAGACACTAATCTGATTCTTCGACAACAACTCAAAAACACACGTTACATTCAAAAAAGCACCGGTTGCGTCACTGTTGCCGCTACGAGCACGACGACGCCCTACCGTTCCGCCAACGCAACCCCGCGTTGGCATACCTCTCAGCCGTGATGTCCACCGGCCAATCCCTACTCGAGTACCTGATCGTCTTCGCCATCGGTGTAGTCGCGTCATTCGCCATGGTATCTTCATTGCCGGCTTCCTCGCTCTAGAGGCGTAACTGTCGCTTGGATAGCCGGCGGCCACAAGGCCAAACCGCACGCCATGATCTGGATATCGGCACAGATTGTCGCTAGTTTACCAAGCTTTCAGTTCCTCCTCTGCCAACGACTCAAACTGGTGCATGTTCAAGCATTCGTTTTGGAACCACGCATTGAACGTTCCGATGAGACTATTATTAGAGGGCTTGCCATCAGCCGAAGTCGATCTGCAACTTGTAGTGGTATGTCCACATATCCACCAATCGCTCAGAGAATTCACTGCGGTATCGGCAAGCAGAAACCTCAGCAACCGGCACAGTACAAGAAGGCGATTAAATACGACCACCATATGCTCGGCTCGCAAGCGTTTCCTGATGTCAACGGCCAATGGCCCAGTTCCGTACTACTCCGATCGTAAGCGAGTGAGTCAGCGATGGATTATGGGACGAGGTATGCGTCGCCCGTTGGCTACCTCTCTCATCTCATACGCGTCACCCTGTGGCTTCTCTGCATAGCTGACGTGTACGGGGCACGCCTTCCCATAGAAGTACAGTCGGTCAAACGGTAAATTTTCCATAATCCACCGACTGACCTCTTCCATGTCCTCATCCGGGACAATGAAATCGCATGCAGCCCCTCCTCTGTCACAAATCAGCTTTCCTCTCGAACTACGTTCATAGGCAGCGTGCTGGTCGAGCTGGGGAGCGACGCGCGCCTTGATGTGTTTGCTCAACGCACGCGAACAAAATCCGTACGTCAGCTTGATGCCGCCGAAGTAATCGATGATCGGATCCAAGAGGTTGGTTGCCAGATCGTGCAGTGCATTGAACGATTCTGGTCGTTGAGGAGCATTGTCGATGCCTGTGTTCAGCTGTGTTTCGCCACATTCAATGAAATCGCGATAGCAGAAGTATTTTCCACATGACTGATCCAATGGTGGAATAGTGTCACTTCTAACAAGAGAGAAACCACGGACAGATCGTCGATGCAGCTCGAGCGAATCAGCAAACTTTAGCGCAGGAATCCCATGCCCAGCGGAGTCGAACAATTCAAGCCGTTCCAGCTCACTATCAAACGCCAGTTGCTCTGCATACCTCGGGTACTCTTCGTTTAGGTAGCGCGACTTGTAATACAGATATGGTTTCTCGTATTTTCCCCCGTACTCGAAAACTTCATAGTCTTGTTTCCGGATGTTTATTTTTATGCGCTTGGCCATGAGAGGCAAAGGAGACGCATCAAAGCCTTCGTACTCAAGCAAGGTAAGTTTTCCGGATAACGAATGTACTTTGATCAGCTGAGCCTCCCCGGCATCTCCATAAATCAAGAGGCCGCATCCGACGTAAACACGGAGAATCACCGGAAGTCGGTCTATTGCAGTGGTATGCAGGTGCAAAGCGTCTTCCTTGTCGAGCCAACCTATGCCTTGTTCTGCAGCTACCCGACAAGCCATCCGAATTGCATCTGGGGTGGCCGCATCCCTAAGCAGCCGCATACCATCAGCCTGCGCGGATCGGTAATCGCCAAAGAACGCCTTGATGTCTCTCTGCAACCTCGTTTCGAGGCTTCTGTACGGAGGGCGTTTTGAAAAGTGCCCCAATGCAAAGAATAGACGCAGGTCATCAGCGCGGACAGCGGCTGCCATCGTCAGCTGGGCTCGATCGAACGCTGTCTCGATGAAGCGCAATGCTCGCCGATAAGATCCAACATTGTTTTCAATATCCGGCAGAAATGGCACTTCGTCGCGTTCTGGCACTCTCCCCAGATCCAGGGCAACTTCCCACATGCGCCCGAGCCACGCGCGAGCATCTTCCGGTAAGCGCTCGTAGGCGCTCGATGGTTTACGAGGTCGTACGCTGCTTTCTTTGTGATGTCGTTTGAGGATTCGATTCGGCAGATCCCGTCGACGATATCGATTGGCAGTAAATCGTTGCTCGACATTCTTATCCTTGAACACGAAACACACGCCCGGCCCAACTAGAAACGCCTCCTCACCAAGCTCCTGTTGGACGTACTGCTTCAGCTCCTCCTGTGAAAAGTACTTCTGAAACGTGTTCCGCGACGTGAGCACCCCATCACGATAAGGAAGTCCTGGTGTCGCACCTCCACCCAACATGACGGCAATAGCCAGTACTTCATCCGCGACATGGAATGCCCTATGCAGGGCTTCCCGTCGTTCATTCGGGTCCTCGATGACATTCAGAACGAATCCCAGATTGACTACGGGGGCTTGGCTTATCGTATTATCGGCAGCATAGAACGGATCCCAACCACGAGCTGAGTAGCCTTGAGCGTTCAGGGTGGCGATATCGTCGCCTTTACCACAACCGTAATCTAGGATCTCTTTGCCCGGGGAAAGTAAGGCGTGTCGTATTAGAAGCTGAACGGGGGCTGACAGACTCCACCTACTTAGAGCCGTGAGATGGCGATATACCGGAGTATGATCCGAAATATCAACTGGAAGGTGTTTTGACTCAATCTCCATATTTCCAATTGGTACGAAGTCCGAACCGACAATCTTGTATCCCTTGGCAGAAACCAGACGAGACCAATTTTCTCGAAAACCGATCGTCGTTGTCTCGTCGAACAGCCCCAATTCCTCTGCCTGACGGGTAACCGCTTCGAATTTCGGGCGCAGTGGATGCGATGGCGGCAGCAACAATTCTTTCCGATGAAGAATCGGCGGATTTAGCGAGTCGAGGTATGAACGGTACGTGATCGTCTGCTCACTCTGAGCCGAGAGGCTCCACGACTCCAGAAGCACTGGAAACGAGGCGTCAAAGAAATCGTCGTATCGAAGCAGAGATATTCGTAAGGACGCGAGATTCAATTTGATTACATTTGCCCGCTCATAGGCCACCCCCGGGGCAGACTCTAGTGCAGCAATGACGATCGCCTGAAGCCCTTTCTCCAAGAACTCGATGCCGATACGATGGATATACCAGTCGTCCATGACTCGCTTGCCAAAGCTGAGGCGCGAAGACGATCGTTCGATTTCTTCCATAGTCCGCTCCCCTTACCGTCGTCGTAATAACACCAGTGGTTATCCTACGCTAACGTCACGAGATCCACTGATACTACTCTCTGCCAACGTCGCGTCGCAGCGCTTTATGAGATGGCCATCTGTATAGACTCAAACAGCTGCACCGCAAAAAGCGCGGGGCGCGTGCGCTGCCACTGACCTTTCCCCTCTGAAGTATCCCACTGTAAGGTTAGTGGCTAGGCCGCAGGAGAACCCTTGTCATGAAGAAATCGCGGTTCAGCTAAGAGCAGATTATCGGGGTGCTGAAGAAAGCCGACGCAGGCATGAAGGTCGCAGACCTATGCGGCAATGCGACGTTCTATAGCTGACGTAGCCGTTACGGCGGCATGGATGTGTCGGAAGCGCGACGATTGCGGCAACTGGAGTGACCTGCGGCGGGATTTTGTAGCCAGTTAAGCAGTGAGTCGCATGTCGATATTATCGGACTCCAGCCAGGCTCGACGGACCGTGGCTGGAGGTTGGTAGCGATGAGCGCTATGCGGGCGCCGCTCGTTGTAAAACTTTCGCCACTGCTCGATGAGCACCTTAGCTTCGGCGGGACTGCGGAACCATTCGCGATTCAGCAACTCGTCGCGCAGCTTGCCATTGAAGCTTTCGACAAAGCCGTTTTGCCATGGGCTACCGGGCGTGATGAAGGCCGGGCCGATAGACGCATCGCGCAACTAGCGCATGACGCGGGCGGCGGTAAATTCCGCGCCGTTGTCCGACCGAATGAACGCCGGCTTGCCGTACAACCGCATCAACCTCGACAGCACCAGAATCACGTCCTGCGAGCGCAGGCTGGCGCCGACCTCGATCGCCAGACATTCCCGCGTGTATTCATCGATTACGCACAGCATCTTCAAGACCCGGCCGTCCACCAACTGATCATGGACGAAGTCGTAGCTCCAAACCGAATTGGGCCGCGTCGCGCCGGGCAGGCGAATGTCGCTGCCGCAGCGTCGCCGGCGCGGTCGCCGTCTCGGGATACTCAGCTTCAGGTTTCGCCACAGGCGGCGCACCCGCGATTCGCCCAACGACAGCCATGCCGAGATACGGCGATAGCCAAAGCGCGGTACCTCCTGAGACGCTGCGATCAACTGCTCGCCCAGAAGCCGATCTTTCTCTGGCTGCTTGGGTTTGTAAGCCGGCATCCGGCGACTTAACTCCAGGTAACGACATGCCTTGCGTTGTGACAGCCCCCGCCGGATCAGGACGTCGGTGTGTCGCTTCTTCATCGAGTTCTCCTTGCCTCTAGGATAAGAGAACTCACTTGCCGCTTGGCTACACGATCTGTCTCAGGTCATCTGGTCCAGAACCACAAGCGCACTGAGCGGCTGTACCGCGCAGAAGGCCTGTCGCTTCGCCTGAAGCGTCGAAAGACACGCCCGAGTCATCCACGCGTGGTGATGCCGACAGCCAATGGCGCCGACGAAAGCTGGGCGATGGACTTTGTTGCTGACGCGCTGGTGCATGGCCGACGCATACGCATGTTGGCGATCATCGACGCGTGGAACCGCGAGTGTCCGCACATCGATGTCGACTTCTCGCTAACGGGTGTACGCGTGGCGCACGTGCTCGAGCAGTTGCGGCAACGAGGGCGATGTCCCAACCCGACTCAGGTGGATAATGGACGGGAGTTCGTCAGCAAGGCGCTCGATGCCTGGGCGCACGAACATGGCGTCAAGCTGCAGTTCATTCGTCCAGGCAAGTCGGTGGAAGACGCGCACATCGAAAGCTTCAACGGCCGACTGCGCGAAGAATGTTTGAACCAGCATGCGTTCGTCAGTCTCGACGATGCACGCATGCGAATCGAAGCCTGGCGCACCGACTACAACTCAGTGCGCCCGCATAGCGCCTTTAGGCAACTGGCGCCGGACCAATTCCGGCAACTGCATCAACCGAAAACCGGCAAGCCCACTAAATTACGAATGATGTACTCGGCGGAGTGGGGTCAGCATCTCCCGTTTGGCTATTCGACAACAAAACCGATTTATGAGATGCCCCACGAACTAGACTGTCTGTGGCGCTCGATAGAGAAGATCGCTTCGCTAGAAATCGCGAATGAGTAGGAAGACTGAAGAGAGAGCGAAACAGTAAGAGCGCGGGCCGCATGGGCTGCCACCCATACGACCCGCTGACCACCACCAACTCAACCCAGGAGTCGGAAATGGCTAACGCCAATCATAAGTCACACCCCGTCGTAACGGAACGCTTCGTCAAGATTCAAGAGTCAGCACGCCATCACTCCTTGTCTAGAGTCCTCCGTGCCATCAGAGCGCACCGGAAACTGAACACGACGTATTACCCGTGGATCAAATTAGCGGGCGTATGACTTGAGGACGCGGGATTCGAGGCGGGAGAACGCGTCCGAATTACTGTCGAGCACAAGCGACTCATCATCACGCCGATGTGATCGGCGCATTGCCCATGGTGGGCGTCGCAAGTCACCATCCGTCTAGGTAGCTCGGTGCCCGATACTCTGACCTGCCCCCTGCAAACAGGGCCAGCCGGAGTCTAGTAAAGTTCGTTTTCGGAGAAGAAGACGAACATGAAGAAGCGCTTTACGGAACAGCAAATCATCGGGTTTCTGAAGGAAGCCGAGGCCGGTGTGCCGGTCAAGGAACTGTGCAGGAAGCACGGGTTCAGTGACGCGTCGTTCTACACCTGGCGGGCGAAGTTCGGCGGCATGGAAGTCTCGGAAGCCCGCCGGCTCAAGGACCTCGAGGTGGAGAATGCCCGGCTGAAGAAACTGTTGGCCGAAGCAATGCTCGATATGGAAGCGTTGAAGGTCGTCGTCAAGGGAAAGCCCTGAGCCCGCAAGCCAAACGCGAAGCAGTGTCGGCGATTCGGGAGAAGGTCAACATCTCTGAGCGCCGCGCCTGCCGGCTTGTCGGGCTTTCTCGCAGCGTGCTGCATTACGACGCGAAGCCGGACCACGAGAATGAGGTGCTAGCGGCGCGTCTGGTGGAGTTGGCGCACGAACGTCGTCGATTCGGCTACCGCCGACTGCACGCCCTGGTGGAACGCGAAGGCACGCACGCCAATCACAAGCGCATCTATCGTCTGTACCGTGAGGCAGGGCTGGCTGTGCGGCGCCGTCGCAAGCGCCACGGCGTCATGATTGAGCGCGAGCAACTGGCATTGCCGGGCGCGCCCAACGAGGTGTGGTCAATCGATTTCGTGATGGATGCGCTTTCCAACGGCCGGCGCGTGAAGTGCCTGACCGTCGTCGACGACTTCACGAAAGAGGCTGTCGACATCGTCGTCGACCATGGCATCTCAGGTTTGTATGTCGCTCGGGCATTGGACCGTGCAGCTCGCTTCCGTGGCTATCCCAAGGCCGTGCGAACAGACCAGGGCCCCGAATTTACGAGCCGCGCGCTTGACCAGTGGGCGTATGCGAACGGCGTCACGCTGAAGTTGATTCAGGCGGGCAAGCCAACGCAGAATGCGTACATCGAGTCGTTCAACGGCAAGTTCCGCGACGAATGCCTTAACGAGCACTGGTTCACGACGCTTGCACACGCTCGGGCTGTCATCGCGGCATGGCGTCAGGACTACAACGAGCAAAGGCCGCACAGCGCATTGAACTACCTTGCGCCGTCAGAGTTTGCGGCGAAACATCGGGCAACCGCGGATGCTCCTGCCGCTTTCCAGGAGTTGGTTTAAAGGGACTTTGCTAGAAGCCCATTGGCCCTACTGATGGGGGCAGGTCAACTCCGCACCGTTAGTAACTGTGACAAGCGACGATCGTGCTGCAATCGCAGCGGGCCGGTCACTCAGGCCCGCTGCCGTGTAGCCTTTCAGCACGAGCTGCAACCCATACCAGGCGCACCGCGCATTTCCGTCGCTCAAATGCAAAAACCCCCGCCTTTCGGGCGGGGGTTTCTGGCTTAGGGAGCCTGACGATTACCTACTTTCACACGGGAATCCGCACTATCATCGGCGTAGAGTCGTTTCACGGTCCTGTTCGGGAAATTTCCCCCCGACAAGGGGAAATTTCCGTTACCCTTTAAGACCCGGTTAATAGTTTACGGGCCCGCCCGGTTTACCCGGGGAATTTCAATCCAAAAAGCTTTGCGACCCCCATCCATTTAATCTTTCCGGGCACCGGGGCAAGGGGTTCACCACCCTTATACGTTCCACTTTTCGTGTTTTGCAAAAGTGCTTGGGTTTTTTATTAAACCAGTTGCAAGCCCCCCAGTTTTATTGCAAACCCCTTTCAACCCTTTGCCCGGCAAGGGGCATTCAAGCTACAAAGGGCGGTACCTTATCCCGGAAGTTACGGGTACCAATTTGCCGGAGTTCCTTTTTCCCGAGTTCTTTCCAAGCGCCTTAGAATATTCATCTCGGCCCACCTGGGTCGGTTTGCGGTACGGTCATCATTAGACTGAAGCTTAGAGGCTTTTTCTTGGAACCACTTCCAATTGCTTCGCTCCCTAAAGAGCTCGCGCCACACCCTTGAATTACGCACCCGGATTTGCCTAAGTGCCTTCTCCAATGCAGCGACCGGGACTTCCACACCCGCACGGGCCACTACGATCCCTTACCACTCACTGCGCTGATATTCTTGGTGGAGGAGGTTGGATTCGAACCAACGTAGGCGTAAGCCAACAGATTTACAGTCTGCCCCCTTTAGCCACTCGGGCACCCCTCCGTAGAGAACTGACGATTATGGGGGTGCATCGAACTCTTGTCAAGCACATCCGGAAGATTATTTTCATTCTCTTCCAGCGCGCCCGCTCGACTCACCCGACACCCACACTCGCCTGGCTGAGGCAAGCACGAGAGGATCGCCTATCGGCGCCCACATCTTCGTCAGACTCCGCCTTCAGCGCCGATTTGCATCTTCGCTGAAAACGAAAGACCGCCATCATACGACCTCCCGCGCATAATGCCAAGCGGGCAGATGAAAAAAATCGCAATTTCCATGCCGGATGGGTTTGCAGCACCTTCTTCGGCGGCTCGAACCGGTCGAAGTCGGTTAATAGCGACACATCAGCCTGCCGCCAGCTACGGGACGGCTCGCGACTTTACAGGGTTGGCCGGCGCGCCGAAACCGGATTCGGGATAGAGCACCGCCGCTTCCGCCAGCTCCGCTGCGACGCCAGAACCGACCTTTCAGGAACAGGTGCCAGGATCGACGAAGCCCTCATCACCGCGATCGGAAAGCAGGCACGGTACCATCCCGTGTCGCGCGATCGCCCCCTCCTCCGCCCCATGCGAGATCCAGTTTTCCTTTTTGCCTTCGCGTTGATCTTCTGCGCTCCCGCGGCACAAGCAGGCACCCCCGAAAATGCCTGGTGCCGCGCAGGAACGATCGCCGCGATCCGGCAGCAGGCGCTTTCCGAGAGCCACACCGCGCTCGCGGCGTACGACACGACACGTTAAAGCCGGCCATCGACGCCGGTTGCTTGGCCGCGACATATGACGGGGCGAAACCCGCGAGCGCCATGACTCCGGAAGCGATTGCGTACGCGTGGCTACTGAACGATGCATCGGTCTACCTTATCGCAGCCAGCAGCGACGATGACGCCACCCGGGGCGACTCGGACAACGCGACCTGCCTTGATGTCTTGCTGCCGCTGATACGCGACGATATGCGACCGCGCTCCGGGCTGCCGCATGGCCCTGCGCATCGCCGTCGCAGCGAACGTCCAGCAGTGCAGCGCGTGTTGTGTCGGACCGTCGTGCAGGCCGACCAACATGAGCGTTTGGTCGGCCTATCAGAGCGAGGCCGCGTTGTACACACGACGTCCGTCATGTCGATACGACGCGCGTCTCGTTCAGTTGAGCGCATATACCTGCGTCGGCTTCGACGGCGGGGCATATGGCGCGCCTCATACCGATCAGGATGCAGGGAAGTTGACGTGCGACGCGAGTTCGTCGCCATCGATCGCTCGTTGCCCGGCGCTGCCGCGTTGACCCGAGAACAGGGTAAAAGCGCGATTCGCCGGCTTGCCGCGGTCGAGCATTCGGCATTGAGCGATCCAGGCACCGCATGCACGGTACGGTCGACCGGCGTCAACCTGGACGGTGCGCATTTTGCATTGATGGGCGAAGGTCGTGACTGCTTCGGCGGCACCGCCTATTCGCTCGTCGAGGAAATCTACGTCCTCCGGAATGGCCAGCCCGCGCTCGTCAGAAACAACAGCGCGGACTTCTGACAGGATCGAGCCGCTGGACAAATTTTGCGTCTTGCTGCGTCGACTTCGCTGGATCGCTCGATGACGGTTTTGCACCTCATTCGGCTACCAACGGTCTTGCTCTCGCGGGCTTGCGCTGCTGACGGAGATGCTGCGGATGTGCCCCGAATTGCGCCAATTGCGGGGCGGCTTCACCACCAAAAAATCGCCGACATTGACCGAAGATAGCAAAGGTAGACCACCAATTAACTAGAAATAACAAATTGACCAAACACGACGCCTCGTTGCGATGTGCGACGTACCCCAGGGGACAAATAGCGGTGAAAGACCAGGAGACGAAATCGCGCCGAGCATGACGCAGCCAGTCCCGGCAGCCAGACGAGTCACCGGACCCTCGCCGCGCGCCCGGGGGATCGGCGGCGTAACCGCCGGTCGAGTCATTCGGAGGATGGAAACCGCATGGCACTCAGTGCCTGCGGCTGTAGAGCCGAAGGAAGCCGCGGATCTCGCTGCGCGAGGTCCGATGCTGCCGGCCGTGATGCGGATTGAATTGCCTCGTTCAGCTGCCGCCAGCTCAAACGATTCAGCGTCGATCCGGCAACCGTGCTGCGAGCGGTGCGAGACTCACGGTCATGGCTGCGGTCCGACAACGGGTTGCAGCGAGATCCAGTTGATCTCAACCAGGTTGCGGCATGGAGTTACCGGCGTGCATTAGAGTACAGCTCGCGGCCAGCTCACCGCCCGTCGATGCCAGCGACCAGCTCAGCGCCTCAGCACCCCACCATTTCCGCCGCGCCAATGCAAAAACCCCCGCCTTTCGGGCGGGGGTTTCTGGCTTAGGGAGCCTGACGATTACCTACTTTCACACGGGAATCCGCACTATCATCGGCGTAGAGTCGTTTCACGGTCCTGTTCGGGATGGGAAGGGGTGGGACCGACTCGCTATGGTCATCAGGCAAAGAGGGTTGTCGCGTTGCTTCGCAACGCGACCAATCTGGGAAGAAGCAGTAATTTTGGTTGTGTGTATCACACACGAGAATCCAACTTGTCGCTCTGGATCTTGCGGCCAGTGCTTGCGCACGGCGCCGATCTACAAGGCAGACTTGTTATAGGATCAAG
Organism: Burkholderia cepacia GG4; assembly: GCF_000292915.1. Classification (NCBI taxonomy): domain Bacteria; kingdom Pseudomonadati; phylum Pseudomonadota; class Betaproteobacteria; order Burkholderiales; family Burkholderiaceae; genus Burkholderia; species Burkholderia cepacia. Next base: position 269,345 of record NC_018513.1, on the reverse strand, counting down.
CCTTACGGGCAATTAGTATCAGTTAGCTGAACGCATTACTGCGCTTACACACCTGACCTATCAACGTCCTGGTCTCGAACGACCCTTCAAGGGGATCTAGTCCCCAGGGATATCTCATCTTAAGGCGAGTTTCCCGCTTAGATGCTTTCAGCGGTTATCTCTTCCGAACATAGCTACCCGGCGATGCCACTGGCGTGACAACCGGTACACCAGAGGTTCGTCCACTCCGGTCCTCTCGTACTAGGAGCAGCCCCCTTCAAATATCCAACGCCCACGGCAGATAGGGACCAAACTGTCTCACGACGTTTTAAACCCAGCTCACGTACCTCTTTAAATGGCGAACAGCCATACCCTTGGGACCGGCTACAGCCCAGGATGAGATGAGCCGACATCGAGGTGCCAAACACCGCCGTCGATATGAACTCTTGGGCGGTATCAGCCTGTTATCCCCAGAGTACCTTTTATCCGTTGAGCGATGGCCCTTCCATACAGAACCACCGGATCACTATGACCTGCTTTCGCACCTGCTCGACTTGTCGGTCTCGCAGTTAAGCACGCTTATGCCATTGCACTATCAGCACGATTTCCGACCGTACCTAGCGTACCTTCGTACTCCTCCGTTACGCTTTGGGAGGAGACCGCCCCAGTCAAACTGCCTACCATGCACTGTCCCCGACCCGGATCACGGGCCAAGGTTAGAACCTCAAACAAACCAGGGTGGTATTTCAAGGACGGCTCCACCGAAACTAGCGTTCCGGTTTCATAGCCTCCCACCTATCCTACACAGATCGGTTCAAAGTCCAATGCAAAGCTACAGTAAAGGTTCATGGGGTCTTTCCGTCTAGCCGCGGGTAGATTGCATCATCACAAACACTTCAACTTCGCTGAGTCTCGGGAGGAGACAGTGTGGCCATCGTTACGCCATTCGTGCAGGTCGGAACTTACCCGACAAGGAATTTCGCTACCTTAGGACCGTTATAGTTACGGCCGCCGTTTACCGGGACTTCAATCAAGAGCTTGCACCCCATCATTTAATCTTCCGGCACCGGGCAGGCGTCACACCCTATACGTCCACTTTCGTGTTTGCAGAGTGCTGTGTTTTTATTAAACAGTCGCAGCCACCAGTTTATTGCAACCCCTTCACCCTTTGCCCGCAGGGGCATCAAGCTACAAGGGCGTACCTTATCCCGAAGTTACGGTACCAATTTGCCGAGTTCCTTCTCCCGAGTTCTCTCAAGCGCCTTAGAATACTCATCTCGCCCACCTGTGTCGGTTTGCGGTACGGTCATCATTAGACTGAAGCTTAGAGGCTTTTCTTGGAACCACTTCCAATTGCTTCGCTCCCTAAGGAGCTCGCGCCACACCCTTGAATTACGCACCCGGATTTGCCTAAGTGCCTTCTCCAATGCAGCGACCGGGACTTCCAACACCCGGACAACCTTCCGCGATCCGTCCCCCCATCGCATCTAACAATGGTGCAGGAATATTGACCTGCTTCCCATCAGCTACGCATTTCTGCCTCGCCTTAGGGGCCGACTCACCCTACGCCGATGAACGTTGCGTAGGAAACCTTGGGCTTACGGCGAGGGGGCCTTTCACCCCCTTTATCGCTACTCATGTCAGCATTCGCACTTCCGATACCTCCAGCACGCTTTTCAACGCACCTTCGCAGGCTTACGGAACGCTCTCCTACCATGCGTGCAAAGCACGCATCCGCAGCTTCGGTATATAGCTTAGCCCCGTTACATCTTCCGCGCAGGACGACTCGATCAGTGAGCTATTACGCTTTCTTTAAAGGGTGGCTGCTTCTAAGCCAACCTCCTGACTGTTTTAGCCTTCCCACTTCGTTTCCCACTTAGCTATATTTGGGGACCTTAGCTGGCGGTCTGGGTTGTTTCCCTCTTGACACCGGACGTTAGCACCCGATGTCTGTCTCCCGTGATTGCACTCTTCGGTATTCGGAGTTTGCTATGGCGGGGTAATCTGCAATAGACCCCCCAACCATGACAGTGCTCTACCCCCGAAGGTGAGACACGAGGCACTACCTAAATAGTTTTCGGAGAGAACCAGCTATTTCCAAGTTTGTTTAGCCTTTCACCCCTATCCACAGCTCATCCCCTAACTTTTCAACGTTAGTGGGTTCGGACCTCCAGTACGTGTTACCGCACCTTCATCCTGGCCATGGATAGATCACTTGGTTTCGGGTCTACGCCCAGCAACTGAACGCCCTATTCGGACTCGCTTTCGCTACGCCTGCCCTATACGGTTAAGCTTGCTACTGAACGTAAGTCGCTGACCCATTATACAAAAGGTACGCCGTCACCCCTTACGAGGCTCCGACTGTTTGTATGCATGCGGTTTCAGGATCTATTTCACTCCCCTCCCGGGGTTCTTTTCGCCTTTCCCTCACGGTACTGGTTCACTATCGGTCGATCACGAGTATTTAGCCTTGGAGGATGGTCCCCCCATCTTCAGACAGGATTTCACGTGTCCCGCCCTACTTGTCGCACACCTAGTTCTTTCATACTGTTTTCGCCTACGGGGCTATCACCCGCTATGGCCGCACTTTCCAGAGCGTTCGGCTAACAATACAAATAAAGAGTGCAAGGCTCATCCCATTTCGCTCGCCACTACTTTGGGAATCTCGGTTGATTTCTTTTCCTGCGGTTACTTAGATGTTTCAGTTCACCGCGTTCGCTTCGCATAGCCTATGTATTCAGCTATGGATACTCCAAAAGGAGTGGGTTTCCCCATTCGGACATCTACGGATCAAAGCTTGTTTGCCAGCTCCCCGTAGCTTTTCGCAGGCTACCGCGTCCTTCATCGCCTGTGATCGCCAAGGCATCCACCACATGCACTTGTTCGCTTGACCCTATAACGAGTCTGTCTCATCGACAGTCGCTACAGGTTGAGTTCTCGCGTTGTGCCGTATTCCAATTGAGTCAAACATAGAGTTCGAATCATCTTGAGATACATCGATACAATCACAACCCGGATAGTTTTCACGTCCATCTCATAGACGCTTCCGCTATCCAAATTACTTACTTCTTCCAGATTGTTAAAGAACGACAGCCGATACTTTCGTACCGCTCTGACTGGCTCAATCGCCAATGAGAAAGACTCGAATGAATCATCATTCGAACATTTTTCATTGAAGATTATCGAAAGCGGCCGGCATTATAACCGATAAAACCGCTAACAGACAGTCTTTCTGTCTTTATCAACAGCCGATAAGCGTGAGCGCTCAACTTTGCGAGAAGCTCTGGAAAGGAGGTGATCCAGCCGCACCTTCCGATACGGCTACCTTGTTACGACTTCACCCCAGTCATGAATCCTACCGTGGTGACCGTCCTCCTTGCGGTTAGACTAGCCACTTCTGGTAAAACCCACTCCCATGGTGTGACGGGCGGTGTGTACAAGACCCGGGAACGTATTCACCGCGGCATGCTGATCCGCGATTACTAGCGATTCCAGCTTCATGCACTCGAGTTGCAGAGTGCAATCCGGACTACGATCGGTTTTCTGGGATTAGCTCCCCCTCGCGGGTTGGCAACCCTCTGTTCCGACCATTGTATGACGTGTGAAGCCCTACCCATAAGGGCCATGAGGACTTGACGTCATCCCCACCTTCCTCCGGTTTGTCACCGGCAGTCTCCTTAGAGTGCTCTTGCGTAGCAACTAAGGACAAGGGTTGCGCTCGTTGCGGGACTTAACCCAACATCTCACGACACGAGCTGACGACAGCCATGCAGCACCTGTGCGCCGGTTCTCTTTCGAGCACTCCCACCTCTCAGCGGGATTCCGACCATGTCAAGGGTAGGTAAGGTTTTTCGCGTTGCATCGAATTAATCCACATCATCCACCGCTTGTGCGGGTCCCCGTCAATTCCTTTGAGTTTTAATCTTGCGACCGTACTCCCCAGGCGGTCAACTTCACGCGTTAGCTACGTTACTAAGGAAATGAATCCCCAACAACTAGTTGACATCGTTTAGGGCGTGGACTACCAGGGTATCTAATCCTGTTTGCTCCCCACGCTTTCGTGCATGAGCGTCAGTATTGGCCCAGGGGGCTGCCTTCGCCATCGGTATTCCTCCACATCTCTACGCATTTCACTGCTACACGTGGAATTCTACCCCCCTCTGCCATACTCTAGCCTGCCAGTCACCAATGCAGTTCCCAGGTTGAGCCCGGGGATTTCACATCGGTCTTAGCAAACCGCCTGCGCACGCTTTACGCCCAGTAATTCCGATTAACGCTTGCACCCTACGTATTACCGCGGCTGCTGGCACGTAGTTAGCCGGTGCTTATTCTTCCGGTACCGTCATCCCCCGACCGTATTAGGGTCAAGGATTTCTTTCCGGACAAAAGTGCTTTACAACCCGAAGGCCTTCTTCACACACGCGGCATTGCTGGATCAGGCTTTCGCCCATTGTCCAAAATTCCCCACTGCTGCCTCCCGTAGGAGTCTGGGCCGTGTCTCAGTCCCAGTGTGGCTGGTCGTCCTCTCAGACCAGCTACTGATCGTCGCCTTGGTAGGCCTTTACCCCACCAACTAGCTAATCAGCCATCGGCCAACCCTATAGCGCGAGGCCCGAAGGTCCCCCGCTTTCATCCGTAGATCGTATGCGGTATTAATCCGGCTTTCGCCGGGCTATCCCCCACTACAGGACATGTTCCGATGTATTACTCACCCGTTCGCCACTCGCCACCAGGTGCAAGCACCCGTGCTGCCGTTCGACTTGCATGTGTAAGGCATGCCGCCAGCGTTCAATCTGAGCCAGGATCAAACTCTTCAGTTTAAACCTGTTACTGTTTTCGGTTCAGTTAAGAACCGGTCGCTCACTCAAAGCTGACAGGAATATGAATTGCTTCATAAACCTGACTTACTTTAGTGTGAGACTCTTGATACTTTCGCTATCTGATCCGAAGATCAGCTCGCTGCCATCAAGCGCCCACACTTATCGGCTGTTAATTTTTAAAGAGCATTTCTGCAAGAAACTTCGCGTTTCTCAGCAGCGCTGCGTTTTCAGCAGCAGAGAAGCGAGATTATGAACCGTCTTTTTCAACTCGTCAACAACTTTTTTAACTACTTCGTTGCGACGGCTGGGGTTCAACTTCGTGTGCGCCTGGGTCGCTACCACCAACCCCGACAGCACCGCTTCCCTTCCCTCCCGCGCTGCGTTTCCGTTAGCGCGAAAGAGGCGTGATTCTAAGCACCCTGCCCCGTCTCCGCAAGCCCCTTTGTGAAAATATTTTGAAAAAGCCCCCGTGCGCTGCCGCGCACGGGGGCTTTGGGTTCGTTGGGCTACGTGTCGCCCCCGATCTTGAGGCAGCGGGCGGCTCGCCCCTCTATATATAAGGCGACGTCACTTGCCGCCGACCGCGGCCTGCAGCTGCTCCACCGGAACCGCATCGGCCATCGCCGCATAGCCGGCGTCGCTCGGGTGAATACCGTCGCCGCTATCGTAGCGGCGCTGCAGCACACTCGGGCGCGCCGGATCGCGCAGTACCGCGTCGAAGTCGACCACACCGTCGAACCCGCCGCCGCTCCGAATCCACCGGTTCACCTCGAGCCGGATCGCCTCGCGTCCGGCCGGCAACGCGGCAGGCGTGAGCGTCGCACCGAAGACCTTCACCCCCTGGCGGTGCGCTGCCTCGATCAACCGGCGATAGCCGTCGATCAACGACGCGGCCGTGACCTGCGTGTGGGGACTGTCGCAATCGAGCCCGGCTCGCGGCGGCATCGTCGCAAAATTGATGTCATTGATACCGATCAGAACGATAGCCGCCTTCACCCCCGCACGCGACAGCGCATCGCGCTCGAACCGCGACGCCAGCGACGTGCCGTAGCATGCCGAATCGCTGAGCAGCCGGTTGCCGCTGATCCCGAGATTCACCACGCCGAGCGAATCCGGCCCCGACGCGGCCAGCCGGCGCGTCAGCGCGTCCGGCCAGCGCCGGTTCAGATTCAGGCTGGAACGCAATCCGTCGGTGATCGAATCGCCGATCGCCGCGACACTCGCCCGCGCGGAACCGGCCTCGACGGCAAGCTCGGTCACCCATACATATTGGGTAAAGCGGGTGCGGAACGCGCTGGCGCCCGAATCGTTCACGTGATCGCCCGGCGCCGATACGTAATTGTATTGATTCGACACGCGGTGCCACACGGTCATCCGCTGGTTCGCGCCCATCCGGAGACTGACAGCAACCGGCCGCCCGGCCGTCACGTCGATCGCCACCGGGTCGCTCTCGAGTTCCTGGCCCGGCGCGAGCGTCACCGACGCCTTGCCGCCGAAGCGCACCGGAGCGGCGGTACCGTCCGCAAGCGCGGCGCCGTCACCCGCGCGCGCAAGACCGGCAACCTCGATCACCAGCGGCGCGCGACCGTATGCATTGCTGACGCGAATCCGCGCGGCACGCCCCGACACCGTCGGGTAGACGATCTGCCGGACGGTCCGCCCGGCCACGTCGGGCGCGCGATAGAGGGGCGGCGGCGCGGCGAGGTCGGGAATCGGCTGCAATGCGGTCGCCCATGCGGCGACCCACCCTGCCGGCGCGGCCGAGGCCGCAAGCGGCGACAGGAAAACGGACGCGCCCAACACGGTCGCGACGAAACTGCTTCGGAATGACATCGGCGAAATCCTCATCGGAAAGCGGGCATTGTGCCGCAGAAGCCGCCGCTGACACGCGCCGAACCGCCCTTTGCCCGTGCGATTGCGCCCCGACGCCCCACGTTTACCCGAGTCTTACCGCAAATCGTCAAGAAATTTATTAACCGACCGGTCGGTTGGTTTATACTGCGCACACATTCAACCGGACGAGAACCTCCGCCATGTACACGCAATCCCTCGACATCCCCGGCAACGTCGCGCCGCTCGACGCCGCAGCCGAGTCGCCCGAGCAGGCGCGGTTCGACGCGGTCGTGGCCGCGGACGGCAAGATCGAACCGCAGGACTGGATGCCCGACGCCTACCGCAAGACGCTGGTCCGTCAGATCTCGCAGCACGCGCACTCGGAAGTCGTCGGCATGCTGCCGGAGGGCAACTGGATCTCGCGCGCGCCGAGCCTGAAGCGCAAGGCGATCCTGCTCGCGAAGGTCCAGGACGAAGCCGGCCACGGCCTTTATCTTTATAGCGCGGCCGAAACGCTCGGCGTGTCGCGCGATTCGCTGATCGACGCGCTGCACGCCGGCAAGGCGAAATATTCGAGCATCTTCAACTATCCGACGCCGACCTGGGCCGACGTCGGCGTGATCGGCTGGCTCGTCGACGGCGCCGCGATCATGAACCAGATCCCGCTGTGCCGCTGCACGTACGGCCCGTACGCGCGCGCAATGATCCGCGTGTGCAAGGAAGAGTCGTTCCACCAGCGCCAGGGCTTCGATGCGCTGCTGTCGATGATGAAGGGCACCGACGCGCAGCGCGCGATGGTCCAGCAGGCGGTGAACCGCTGGTGGTGGCCGGTGCTGATGATGTTCGGCCCGAGCGACGCCGATTCGGTCCACAGCAACCAGTCCGCGAAATGGGGCATCAAGCGGATCACGAACGACGACCTGCGGCAGAAGTTCGTCGACGCGACGGTCGACCAGGCGAAGGTGCTCGGCGTGACGCTGCCGGACCCGGACCTGAAGTGGAACGAGGCGCGCGGTCACCACGACTACGGCACGATCGACTGGGACGAATTCTGGCGCGTGGTGAACGGTGACGGCCCGTGTAACAAGGAACGCCTCGCGACCCGCGTGAAAGCACACGACGACGGCGCCTGGGTGCGTGAAGCGGCGCTCGCGCACGAAGCGAAGCGCCAAGCCCGCGCCGAACAGCACGCCGCCTGAGCGGCAACACTCGAATTCAGGAATCAGGAGAAAGCGATGAACAAGGAATGGCCGATCTGGGAAGTGTTCGTGCGCAGCAAGCAGGGCCTCGACCACAAGCATTGCGGCAGCCTGCACGCGGCCGACGCGTCGATGGCGCTGCGCATGGCGCGCGACGTCTACACGCGCCGCCAGGAAGGCGTGAGCATCTGGGTGGTGCCGTCGGCGGCGATCACCGCGTCGGATCCGGCCGAGAAGGCCGAGCTGTTCGAACCGGCGGGCGACAAGATCTACCGTCACCCGACGTTCTACACGCTGCCCGACGAAGTCAACCACATGTAACGCCCGCGCCATGACGATCACGCCCGAACACCTCTCCTACGTGCTGCGCCTCGCGGACAACGCGCTGATCCTCGGTCAGCGCAACGCCGAATGGTGCGGCCACGGCCCGATCCTCGAGGAAGACATCGCGCTCACCAACATGAGCCTCGACCTCATCGGCCAGGCCCGCATGCTGTACACGCACGCAGCCGAACTCGAGCGCCAGCTCAACGGCGCGGCGAAGACGGAAGACGACTACGCGTATTTCCGCACCGAACGCGAGTTCGCGAACTTCACGCTCGCCGAGCTGCCGCACTACGGCCCGATCGCCGGCACCGCGCACGCCGACAAGGACTACGCGGTGACGATCGTGCGCAACTTCCTCTACGCGACGCTGATGCTGCACGTGTGGAGCGCGCTCGAAACGTCGACGGACGCGCAACTCGCCGCGATCGCCGCGAAATCGGTGAAGGAGACCCGCTATCACGTGCAGCACGCACGCGAATGGCTCGTGCGCCTCGGCGACGGCACCGACGAATCGAACCGCCGCGCGCAGGCAGCGCTCGATTACCTGATCCCGTACACGCGCGAATTCTTCGCGGCCGACGCGATCGACGACGCGATCTCCGCCCCGGGCATCGGCCCGGCACCGGCCGCGCTCGAAGCCGCGTGGCGCGCGGACGTGGACGATGCACTCGCCGAAGCGACGCTCGTGCTGCCGGCGCCCGTACAGCATGTGACGACCGGCAAGCAGGGCGAGCACTCGGAGCACATGGGCTACCTGCTCGCGGAAATGCAGAGCCTCGCGCGCCAGCATCCCGGCGCGACCTGGTAACCGGCCGACCCAACGGAGCCCGACGATGTCCGTCCAGACCGCCGCCCCCGCTCATGCCGGACCCGCCGCGCACCGCAACGATCCGTTGCTTGCGCGCGCGTGGGACGTGCTCGAAGCCGTGCCCGATCCTGAAATCCCGGTCGTGTCGATCCGCGAACTGGGCATCCTGCGCGACGTCCGTCGCGCGGACGACGGCCTGCTCGAAGTCGTGATCACGCCGACCTACTCCGGCTGCCCGGCGATGTCGCAGATCGCCGAGGACATCGCCGCCGCACTGCAGGCCGCCGACCTGCCGCCGCACCGGATCGAGACGGTGCTCGCGCCCGCGTGGACGACCGACTGGATCACGCAGGAGGCCCGCGACAAGCTGCGCGCGTACGGCATCGCGCCGCCGGTCGGCCAGTGCGGCAGCGCCGCGCCGCGGGAAAACGTCGTGCGTTTCGTACCGCGGCCCGTCGCGGCGCCGGTTTGCCCGCGCTGCGGCTCGGCCCGCACCGAGCGTCTCGCGCAATTCGCGTCCACGGCCTGCAAGGCGCTGTATCGCTGCGTCGACTGCCGGGAACCCTTCGACTACTTCAAACCCTATTGATCATGGCGACCCCGCAATTTCACCCGCTGCGTATCCGCGACGTGCGGCCCGAGACCGCCGACGCCGTTACCGTCTCGTTCGACGTGCCGCCCGAACTGCGCGACGCGTACCGCTTCACGCAAGGCCAGTTCGTCACGCTGAAGACCCACATCGACGGCGAAGAGACGCGCCGCTCGTACTCGATCTGTGTCGGCACGACCGACTACGACCGCGACGGCGAACTGCGCATCGGCATCAAGCGCGTGCGCGGCGGCCGCTTCTCGAACTTCGCGTTCGATTCGCTGAAACCGGGCCACACGATCGACGTGATGACGCCGGACGGCCGCTTCTTCACGCACCTGAACGCCGATCACGGCAAACAGTACGTCGCGTTTTCCGGCGGCTCAGGCATCACGCCGGTGCTGGCGATCGTGAAGACGACGCTCGAACTCGAACCGCGCAGCACGTTCACGCTGATCTACGGCAACCGCAGCGTCGACGCGATCATGTTCGCGGAGGAGCTGGAGGACCTGAAAAACCGCTACATGAACCGCTTCGTCCTGTATCACGTGCTGTCGGACGACCTGCAGGACGTCGAGTTGTTCAACGGCGTGCTCGACCAGGCGAAATGCGCGGAATTCCTCGCCACGCTGACGCCGGCCGATGCCATCGACGAAGCGTTCATCTGCGGCCCCGGACCGATGATGGACGCGGCCGAAGCCGCATTGAAGGCAGCCGGCGTGCCGCCGGCCAAGGTACATGTCGAACGCTTCGGCACGCCGCTGCCGCAGGCCGGCGCGCCCGTCGTCGAAATCACCGACCAGACGCCGGCCGCCGACCTCGAAATCGTGCTCGACGGCAAGAAGCGCAAGCTGCGCCTGCCGTACGAAGGCGTCAGCCTGCTCGACGTCGGCCTGCGCGCGGGCCTCGCGCTGCCGTATGCGTGCAAGGGCGGCGTGTGCTGCACCTGTCGCGCGAAGGTGGTCGAAGGCGAAGTCCGGATGGAAAAGAACTACACGCTCGAGGAACACGAAGTGCAGGACGGCTTCGTGCTCACGTGCCAGTGCCACCCGATCAGCGACAAGGTCGTCGTAAGCTTCGACGAGCGTTGAGCGACTTCGCACCGGCACGCCGCACCGGTTTCTCGTCGTCACACATCTCGCTTACACTAGGGGCCGCCGGCCGGCTGGACGTCGCAACGTCCGCCCGGCCGGCGGTTTTCTTTTGTTGATGACAGGCCGATGAGTACCATTCACGTGATTCAGGGCGGCTCCGCCGCCGCGTCGCTGCGCGAGGCCCTCGCGCAAGCCGGACGCGACGAGCGCGTCGTCGGATTGCTCGACGATCTCGCGGTCGGGCCGCTGAAGGGCGTCGACGAGACGCCCGAGACGCGCGCCACCTTCTGGCAGCGCGTGCTCGGCGACCAGATTCCCGACTGGAACGCGGAAATCGAAGGCGAGTTCGCCCGCCTCGACCAGCTCGCGATGGATACGGGGCAGGTGGTCGTCTGGCATGCGCCAAGCGTCGGCGACAAGCTGCTGCTGCGCCGCGTCGCCTATCACCTGCGCAACGTGCCGCAGCGCCTGAACGAGGTGCGGCTGTCGGCCGCCGACCTCGACGCGCCGCAGCGCGCGGCGCTGACCCGCACCGACCAGGCATGCTCGACCGGGATGTTCTCGCCTGCGGCGCTGAGCCGGAAACGGCCGGTGGCCGCGCCGATCTCGGTGCTGCGCATCGGCCGCCTCGCGCTCGAATGGCAGGAGGCGAAGCACCTGAATGCCGAGTTGCGCTACTGGGTCAGCAATACGATCAAGAGCGGCCATTACGCGGACCTCGACGCGCTGATCGTCGCGCACGCGGAAACCGGCTGGCTGCCCGCGCGGCACGTCGTCGGCAGCATCATGGCCGGCGCCGACCGCGGCGGGCTGTTCGTCAGCGACTCGATCGCCTGGTGGCGCTGCCGCGAACTCGCGGCGGCCGGCCGGCTCGAGCTGCAGGACGACGCACCGGCCGCCCTCTCTTCCACGCAGGTGCGCGCCGCGGCCGCGCCTCGCTAACGCTACTCTTTCGCATTCGACCATGGCCCGTACCCGAGCGCCCGACCACGAATCCCAGCGCGAGCAGATCCTCGATCTCGCCGCCGAGAAATTCGCGCAGACGAGCTATCCGAGCACGTCGATGTCCGATCTCGCGACCGCGAGCGGCACGTCGAAGGCACGTCTTTATCACTATTACGAGAGCAAGGAAGCGATCCTGTTCGATCTGCTCGACCGCTACACGAAGCGCTTGATGCTGATCATCGCCGAGGTCGAGGGTGCGAGCCAGCGGCGCGGCCTGAGCGAGCGCGACGCGTTCGCGGAACTCGTGCGCGCGTTTCTCGCCGAGTACGAGACGTCGCACAGCCGCCATGTCGCATTGCTCAACGACGTGAAGTACCTCGAGGATGCGCAGCGCGAAATCGTGCTCGATCGCCAGCGCGACATCGTCGCGGCATTCGCACGCCAGCTCGCGCGCGCGTATCCGGACCGGATCTCGAAGGAAAACCAGACGTCGGTCACGATGATGGTGTTCGGGATGATCAACTGGACGTTCACGTGGCTCAAGCCGGGCGGCCGCCTCGGCTACCGCGACTTCGCCGAGCAGGTGATCGACCTGATGGAACGCGGACTGTCGCCCGGCGCGTGATTGCCGCGCAGCAGCATGCACTGCACGGCGGGCACACTGAGACAGCCTGCCACACGTTTCATATGATGAATTTTAAATTCGTTTAAAATCAAATAAGTAGCTTATGAACTAAGCGGATTTAGAATTCACCCTCAAGACAACATACGGGTTTTCCCCAATCCTTCGGCCTCGACTCGGGTAAAATGCTGCTGCATCGCACAACCCGTTGTGCGGCTACCGACTGAGGAACCCACGATGAACACGCAATTCAACCGCCGTGCCGATGTTGTCGGCAACGCCGGTACTGCGCCGGTTCTCGTCAGGGAACTGGCTTCCAAAGACCGTGAGCAAATGCTCACTCACTTTCTCTCGCTCGACGAAGAGGACCGCCTGCTGCGCTTCGGCCAGATGGTGCCCGACCACGTGATCGAGAACTATGTCCGCACGATCGACTTCGGCCGCGACACCGTGTTCGGCGTGTTCGACCACGCGCTTGAACTGATCGGCGTCGGCCACTTGGCCTACCTGCCCGCCGACGGCGACAAGCGCACGGCCGAGTTCGGCGTGTCGGTGCTCGAAAGCGCCCGCGGCCGCGGCGTCGGCTCGAAGCTGTTCGAGCGCGCGGCGATCCGCAGCCGCAACACGCGTGTGACGATGCTGTACATGCATTGCCTGTCGCGCAACGCGACGATGATGCACATCGCGAAGAAGTCCGGGATGCGGATCGAGTACGCGTACGGCGAAGCCGACGCGTATCTGTCGCTGCCGCCGGCCGACCATTCGACGATCCTCGCCGAGATGCTGCAGGAGCAGGCCGCGGTGTTCGACTACGCGCTCAAGCGCCAGGCGCACCGCACGTCGAAGTTCATCGAATCGCTGATGCCCGCCGCGCTGACGGCGTGACGTCGGCCAACCGGGCTGCCCCGCGGGGCGCCCGGTCTTCTGTCCTTTCCCGCCTCGCGATCGTCGCGCGTTAGCGCACCGACCGGATCGGCAACGCCGTCGTCTCCTTGAAGCATTCGAGCGAGAAGCTCGTCTTCACGTCGATCACCGACGGATGGTGCAACAAATGCTCCTGCACGAAGCGGGAGAAGTGCGCCATGTCCTCGACCTGCACGCGCAGCAGGTAATCCATGTCGCCCGTCATCGCGTGGCACGCGACCACCTCCGGCCAGGTCTGCACGGCCGCGCGGAACAGTTCCGCGTGGGTCGCGCCCGCGCGCGCCGACGTCTCGTCGGCGCGGACCGGCGCCAGGCCGCCGCGCTTCTCGAGCCGCACGCTCACGTATGCGAGCAGATCGAGCCCGAGCTTCTGCGGATCCAGCAGCGCGACGTAGCCGGTGATCACGCCGATCTCCTCGAGCCGCCGGATCCGCCGCAGGCACGGGCTCGGCGACAAGTTCACACGCTCGGCGATCTCCTGGTTCGACAGGCGCCCGTTCTCCTGAAGAATCGCGAGAATGCGCCGGTCGATGGCGTCCAATTCGGCTTGCGCCATTTTCTGCCCTCCGATGTTTAATTCGAGACTGGAAATTGCGCCATCGTAGGCACGGACAATCAAGTTCGCAAGTTAACGCTCCGCCCTGCCCGCTACACTTTGTCGCATGTACCGATTCATTGCGCGCGCCGCGGCGCGCGTCACCTTCGACATGGAACCGGCCGGGGCCCCCGCATCGCCCAGGCCGCTCGGAAAGGACACAGGAGACACGGCATGCAGATCCCCAACTGGGACAACCCCGTCGGCACCGACGGCTTCGAATTCATCGAATACACCGCACCGGATCCGAAAGCGCTCGGACAACTGTTCGAACGGATGGGTTTCACCGCGATCGCGCGCCACCGCCACAAGGACGTGACGGTCTACCGTCAGGGCGACATCAACTTCATCATCAACGCCGAACCCGATTCGTTCGCGCAGCGCTTCGCACGCCTGCACGGCCCGTCGATCTGCGCGATCGCGTTCCGCGTGCAGGACGCCGCGAAGGCATACAAGCATGCGCTGGAACTCGGCGCGTGGGGCTTCGACAACAAGACCGGCCCGATGGAGCTGAACATCCCGGCGATCAAGGGCATCGGCGATTCGCTGATCTACTTCGTCGACCGCTGGCGCGGCAAGAACGGCGCGCAGCCGGGCGCGATCGGCGACATCAGCATCTACGACGTCGACTTCGAGCCGATCGCCGGCGCGATCCCGAACCCGGTCGGCCACGGCCTCACCTATATCGACCACCTGACGCACAACGTGCATCGCGGCCGCATGCAGGAATGGGCCGAGTTCTACGAGCGCCTGTTCAACTTCCGTGAAGTGCGCTACTTCGACATCGAAGGCAAGGTAACGGGCGTGAAGTCGAAGGCGATGACGTCGCCGTGCGGCAAGATCCGGATCCCGATCAACGAGGAAGGCTCGGACACGGCCGGCCAGATCCAGGAATACCTCGACGCGTACCACGGCGAAGGCATCCAGCACATCGCGCTCGGCACGAACGACATCTACGGTGCGGTCGACGGCCTGCGCGGCAAGGAAGTGAAGCTGCTCGACACGATCGACACGTATTACGAGCTGGTCGACCGGCGCGTGCCGAACCACGGCGAATCGCTGGACGAGTTGAAGAAGCGCAAGATCCTGATCGACGGTGCACGCGACGACCTGCTGCTGCAGATCTTCACCGAAAACCAGATCGGCCCGATCTTCTTCGAGATCATCCAGCGCAAGGGCAACCAGGGCTTCGGCGAAGGCAACTTCAAGGCGCTGTTCGAATCGATCGAGCTCGACCAGATCCGCCGCGGCGTGGTCCAGGACAAGGCCTGACGCGTCCGGCGGCGCGGCGCCCGGCAGACCGGGCGCGCGCGAACCGGCGGCACAAAGAAAAAGGGCGGGAATCGTGAGATTCCCGCCCTTTTGACGTTCCGGCGCGGCCCGGCGGCCGCGCGAACGGATCAACGCACGTTCGCCTTCGACACGACGGCGCGCTCGGCCGTCGGCTGTGCGTCGGCGTCCTGCGCCGGCGCGATCTGACGCATCTGCGCGCCGGCTGCCGCCAGTGCGCTCGCGCCTCGCGCGTGCACCGGGCCGGTCATCGCGAAAAACGCGGCGGACACGATCAGGAAACTCTGGATATGACGTGTGTTCATTGCACCTCCTTTAAAACTGCCGGCGCCTCCCCGGGTGCGTCGAAACGGGCCGACGCGGCCGGGCACCTCCGGCAGGCCGACAAGATTAACGGCATTTGTATGAGGATGGGGCCGGCTTTACATGCCTTTACATGATGTAACGCATCCCCACGCGTCATTTCGTCGACGCAGCGCGGCACGCCGGCCGGTGGTCGGCGGGTTTATCCCAGTGCTACCATCAGTTAAAACCGGCCAATATGCCGGCCACTGCCGATACGTTCACAAGACGTCGACGCAATTGAAGCTTTGGTGATCCCAAACTGGGTGGAGGAGACAGTTCAATGAATGCCCCGCTAGACGCAGGCCAACGCGCGTCGCTTGAAGCCGCGCTGAAGTCCGTCACGCTTGACGACAAATACACGCTCGAACGCGGCCGCGCATATATGAGCGGCATCCAGGCGCTCGTGCGCCTGCCGATGCTCCAGCAGGAGCGCGACCGCGCCGCCGGCCTCAATACGGCCGGCTTCATCTCCGGGTATCGCGGTTCGCCGCTCGGTGGCCTCGACCTGTCGCTGTGGAAGGCCAAGCAGCACCTCGCGGCCCACCAGATCGTGTTCCAGCCCGGTCTCAACGAAGATCTCGCCGCCACCGCCGTGTGGGGCTCGCAGCAGGTGAACCTGTACCCCGGCGCGAAGCACGACGGCGTGTTCGGCATGTGGTACGGCAAGGGCCCGGGCGTCGACCGCACCGGCGACGTATTCAAGCATGCGAACTCGGCCGGCTCGTCGAAGCACGGCGGCGTGCTCGTGCTGGCCGGCGACGACCACGCGGCGAAATCCTCGACGCTCGCGCACCAGTCCGAACACATCTTCAAGGCCTGCGGGCTGCCGGTGCTGTTCCCGTCGAACGTGCAGGAATATCTCGACTTCGGCCTGCACGGCTGGGCGATGAGCCGCTATTCGGGCCTGTGGGTCGCGCTCAAGTGCGTGACGGACGTGGTCGAATCGGCGGCGTCGGTCGACATCGACCCGCATCGCACCGAGATCGTGCTGCCGACTGACTTCATCGTGCCGGACGGCGGCCTGAACATCCGCTGGCCCGACCCGCCGCTCGTGCAGGAAGCACGGCTGCTCGACTACAAGTGGTACGCGGCGCTCGCCTACGTGCGCGCGAACAAGCTCGACCGGATCGAGATCGACTCGCCGCACGCGCGCTTCGGGATCATGACCGGCGGCAAGGCGTACCTCGACGTGCGCCAGGCGCTGACCGACCTCGGCCTCGACGACGAAACCTGCGCGCGGATCGGCATCCGCCTGTACAAGGTCGGCTGCGTGTGGCCGCTCGAAGCGCAGGGCGCGCAGGCGTTCGCGCGTGGCCTCGACGAAATTCTCGTCGTCGAGGAAAAGCGCCAGATCCTCGAATACGCGATCAAGGAAGAGCTGTACAACTGGCCCGACGGGCAGCGCCCGCGCGTGTTCGGCAAGTTCGACGAGAAGGACGGCGCCGGCGGCGAATGGTCGGTGCCGATGGGCAACTGGCTGCTGCCCGCGCACTACGAACTGTCGCCCGCGATCATCGCGAAGGCAATCGCAACGCGTCTGGAGAAGTTCGAGCTGCCGTCCGACGTGCGCGCGCGCATCGCCGCGCGGCTCGCGGTGATCAGCGCGAAGGAAATGGCGCTCGCGAAGCCGCACGTGCAGACCGAGCGCAAGCCGTGGTTCTGCTCGGGCTGCCCGCACAACACGTCGACCAACGTGCCGGAAGGCTCGCGCGCGATCGCCGGCATCGGCTGCCACTACATGACCGTGTGGATGGACCGCAGCACGAGCACCTTCAGCCAGATGGGCGGCGAAGGCGTGCCGTGGATCGGCCAGGCGCCGTTCACCGACGAGAAGCACGTGTTCGCGAACCTCGGCGACGGCACCTATTTCCACTCGGGCCTGCTGGCGGTGCGCGCAGCGATCTCGTCGAAGGCGAACATCACCTACAAGATCCTCTACAACGACGCTGTCGCGATGACGGGCGGCCAGCCGGTCGACGGTGTGCTGACGGTGCCGCAGATCACGCACCAGCTCGCGTCCGAAGGTGCGAAGAAGATCGTGATCGTCACCGACGAACCGGAGAAGTACGACGGCCAGAAGGCGCTGCTCGCGCCGGATGTGACGATCCATCACCGCGACCAGCTCGACGACGTGCAGCGCGAGCTGCGCGAGATCGAAGGCACGACGATCCTGATCTACGACCAGACCTGCGCGACCGAGAAGCGCCGCCGCCGCAAGCGCGGCACGTATCCGGATCCGGCGAAGCGCGTGGTGATCAACGACGCGGTGTGCGAAGGCTGTGGCGACTGCTCGGTGCAGTCGAACTGCCTGTCGGTCGAGCCGCTGGAAACCGAATTCGGCACGAAGCGCCAGATCAACCAGTCGAGCTGCAACAAGGACTTCTCGTGCGTGAAGGGCTTCTGCCCGAGCTTCGTCACGGTCGAGGGCGGCCAGTTGAAGAAGCCGAAGGCCGTGTCGGTCGACGGCAGCGCATTGCCGCCGATTCCGGAGCCGACGCTGCCGGCGATCGAGCGTGCGTACGGCGTGCTCGTCACCGGCGTCGGCGGCACGGGCGTCGTCACGATCGGCGCGCTGCTCGGGATGGCCGCGCACCTGGAGAACAAGGGCGTGACCGTGCTCGACGTCACGGGCCTCGCGCAGAAAGGCGGCGCCGTGATGAGCCACGTGCAGATATCGCACGCGCCGACCGACATTCATGCGACGCGGATCGCGATGGGCGAAGCCGACCTCGTGATCGGCTGCGACGCGATCGTCACGGCTGGCGACGAATGCACGTCGCGGATGCGGCACGACACGACCCGCGTGGTCGTCAACAGCGCGCAGACGCCGACGGCCGAGTTCATCAAGAACCCGAACTGGGCGTTCCCGGGCCTGTCCGCGGAAAACGACATCCGCGCGGCGGCAGGCGAAGCCGTCGATTTCATCGATGCGAACCGCTTCGCGGTCGCGCTGCTCGGCGACGCGATCTACACCAACCCGTTCGTGCTCGGCTACGCATGGCAGAAGGGCTGGCTGCCGCTGACGCTTGCATCGCTCGAACGCGCGATCGAGCTGAACGCGGTGTCGGTGGAGAAGAACCGTGCGGCATTCGACTGGGGCCGCCGCGCCGCGCATGACCTCGCAAGCGTGAAGCAGGCCGCGGCCGGCGACGCGCGCCCCGCGCAGGGCGCGACGGTGATCGCGCTGCACACGAAGAAGGCGGTCGATGCACTGATCGCGAAGCGCGTGGACTTCCTCACCGCGTACCAGAACGCCGCATACGCATCGCGCTATGCGGCATTCGTCGACAAGGTGCGCACGGCCGAACGCGCGCTGGCGGACGGCGACGCCGTACAGGAGCCGCTGACCGAAGCGGTCGCGCGCAACCTGTTCAAGCTGATGGCGTACAAGGACGAATACGAGGTGGCACGGCTGCAGTCAGACCCCGCGTTCCTCGCGCGCCTGTCGTCGCAGTTCGAAGGCGACTGGAAACTGAAGTTCCACCTCGCGCCGCCGCTGTTCGCGAAAACGGACGCACACGGCCATCTCGTGAAGAAGGCGTACGGCCCGTGGATGTTGTCGGCGTTCCGGCTGCTTGCGAAGGCGAAGTTCCTGCGCGGCACGGGGCTCGACCCGTTCGGCCGCACCGAGGAGCGCCGCACCGAGCGCGCACTGATCGGCGAGTACGAAGCGCTGATCGGCGAGGTGCTGGTCAAGCTGAACGCGGCCAACCGCCCGCTCGCGCTCGAGCTCGCGGCGTTGCCGGACGGCATTCGCGGCTACGGCCACGTGAAGGAGAACAACCTGCGCGCGGTTCGCCAGAAGTGGAACACGCTGCTCACGCAGTGGCGTTCGCCGACGGGTGGCCATTCCCGCCAGCAGGTCGCGTAACGGCGCGCAGCGGGCGTTCGCGGTCCGGACGCCCGCCTGCACCGCCGGCGGGTCACGAAAAAACTCGCAAAAAAAACGCCACGGAATGCAGGTTCCGTGGCGTTTTTCATTGCGCCGCGCGTGCTGCGCGGCGCACGCAGATGCAAACTTACTTCGTGTTCGCGTTCGCGGCGGCCACCGCCGTCATGTTGATGATCCGGCGCACGGTTGCAGCCGGCGTCAGGATGTGGACCGGCTTCGCCGCGCCGAGCAGGAACGGGCCGACCGTCACGCCTTCGCCGCCGACCATCTTCAGCAGGTTGTACGCGATGTTCGCCGCTTCGACGTTCGGCATGATCAGCAGGTTCGCTTCGCCCGACAGCGTCGTGCCCGGGAACGCGGCCTTGCGGACCGCTTCGGACAACGCCGCGTCGCCGTGCATTTCGCCGTCGACTTCGAGGTTCGGCGCACGCTCGCTGATCAGCTGGCGGGCCTCGGCCATCCGGCGCGACGACGCCGACGGCGCGCTGCCGAAGTTCGAGTTCGACAGCAGCGCGGCCTTCGGCGCGATGCCGAAGCGCTCGATTTCGGCGGCAGCCTGGATCGTCATGTCGGCGAGCTGTTCCGCGCTCGGCACTTCGTTCACGTACGTGTCGCACAGGAACAGGTTGCGGCCCGGCAGCATCAGCAGGTTCATCGCGGCGTAGTGCTCGGCGCCCTGCGCACGGCCCAGCACTTGCTCGATGAACTTCAGGTGCGTGTGGTACGTGTCGATCATCCCGCAGATCATCCCGTCCGCATCGCCCAGGTGCACGAGCATCGCGCCGATCAGCGTGTTGAACTTGCGCAGCGCGGCCTTCGCGACTTCCGGCGTGACGCCGTCACGCGCGCCGATCTCGTGGTACGCCTGCCAATAGCGGTGGTAGCGGGTGTCGTCTTCCGGATTCACGATCTCGAAATCGATGCCGGCCTTCAGCTTCGAGCCGATCTTCTGCAGGCGCATCTCGACGACCGACGGACGGCCGACGATGATCGGCTTCGCGATCTTTTCCTGCAGCACGAACTGCGCGGCGCGCAGCACGCGTTCGTCCTCGCCCTCGGCGAACACGATGCGCGCCTGCTTCTTCTTCGCGGTCGCGAACACCGGACGCATCACCATGCCGGTGCGGTAGACGGTCGCGCCGAGCTGCTCGCGGTACGCGTCCATGTCCTCGATCGGGCGCGTCGCGACGCCCGAATCCATCGCAGCCTGTGCGACGGCCGGCGCGATCTTGATGATCAGGCGCGGGTCGAACGGCTTCGGAATCAGGTAGTCCGGCCCGAACTCGAGCGAATGGCCTTCATACGCCTTCGCGACTTCTTCGCTCTGGTCGGTTTCCTCGGCCAGCTCGGCGATCGCGCGCACGCACGCGAGCTTCATTTCTTCCGTGATCGTCGTCGCGCCGACGTCGAGTGCGCCGCGGAAGATGAACGGGAAGCACAGCACGTTGTTGACCTGGTTCGGGTAGTCCGAACGGCCGGTCGCGACGATCGCATCCGGGCGCACGGCCTTCGCGTCTTCCGGGCGGATTTCCGGTTCCGGGTTCGCAAGCGCCAGGATCAGCGGGCGGTCGCCCATCGTCTTGACCATGTCCTGCTTCAGCACGCCCGCGCTCGAGCAGCCGAGGAACACGTCCGCGCCGACGATCGCGTCGCCAAGCGTGCGCGCGTCGGTGGTCGCCGCATAACGCTGCTTCGACGGGTCGAGGTTGCCGCGCCCTTCGTAGATCACGCCCTTCGAATCGGCGACGAGGATGTTCGCCTTCGTCAGGCCGAGGTTCACGAGCAGGTCCAGACACGCGATCGCCGCGGCGCCCGCGCCCGAACACACGAGCTTCACTTCCGACAGCTTCTTGCCGACGACCTTCAGGCCGTTCAGGATCGCAGCCGACGCGATGATCGCGGTGCCGTGCTGGTCGTCGTGGAAAACGGGGATCTTCATGCGCTCGCGCAGCTTCTGCTCGATGTAGAAGCATTCCGGCGCCTTGATGTCCTCGAGGTTGATGCCGCCGAGCGTCGGCTCGAGCATCGCGATCGCCTCGACGAGCTTGTCGGGGTCGGACTCCGACAGTTCGATGTCGAACACGTCGATGCCCGCGAACTTCTTGAACAGGCAGCCCTTGCCTTCCATCACCGGCTTCGCAGCCAGCGGGCCGATGTTGCCGAGGCCCAGCACGGCCGTGCCGTTCGTGATGACGCCGACGAGGTTGCCGCGCGACGTGTACTTCTGCGCGTCGAGCGGATCGGCGTGGATCGCCTCGCACGCCGCCGCGACGCCCGGCGAATACGCGAGCGACAGATCGAGCTGGTTCGACAGCGGCTTGGTCGGGGTGACCGAAATCTTGCCGGGTTTCGGGTTCAGGTGATAAGCGAGAGCGGCCTGCTTCAGTTGTTCGTCCATGATTGACCTGCGAGAGACATGCGAAATTTTGACGGTTCAGTACACAGCACCTTGGGCCGCGTCTGCTTGGATCGAGGGGATGGTCGACTGCGAGACGGCACGCAGCGCGCCGGGTCGGCACGCCATCGAACCTTGGCGGGTGGCAAGAGGAAAGTACAAAGTACTGAACGATTTCTAAGGGTCGCCTAGTGTACACCCCCTAAATGACGTCCGTTGGTGCGGCGCCGCATCCTTGGCATCAGCATCGGGCTGATCGCACCCCGTTTGTTTCGCCGGTGGTGAGCGGCGCGCCGAACCCGCGCGAATTCCGCCGAAAACCGCCCTGAATCGGGTAAAATAGCCGGCTACGCGCGCAGCGATGCGATTGGCCCTCCGATCGCGCCCCGGCCCCTCGGGCAGGTTCCCCTTGCTGCGCCACCGGGCCCGCGCCCGCTCTTCGCTCATCACCCAAGGAATGCCCATGACAGGCTACGATCGTCAGTCGATCTCGGATACGACCGCCAAAATCCTGCTCGAAGTGCAGGCGGTGCACTTCAACGCCGAAAAACCGTTCATCTTCACGTCCGGCTGGGCAAGCCCCGTCTACATCGACTGCCGCAAGCTGATCTCGTATCCGCGCGTGCGTCGTGCGCTGATGGAAATGGCGGAAACGACGATCATGCGCGACGTCGGCTTCGAGCAGATCGACTCGGTGGCGGGCGGCGAGACGGCCGGTATCCCGTTCGCGGCATGGCTCGCGGACCGCATGATGGTGCCGATGCAGTACGTGCGCAAGAAGCCGAAGGGTTTCGGCCGCAATGCGCAGATCGAAGGCCATCTGGAAGAAGGCTCGCGCGTGCTGCTGGTGGAAGACCTGACGACCGACAGCCGCAGCAAGATCAACTTCGTCAACGCGTTGCGCACCGCGGGCGCGACGGTGAACCACTGCTTCGTGCTGTTCCACTACAACATCTTCAAGGAAAGCGTGTCGGTCCTGAAGGACATCGACGTCGACCTGCACGCGCTCGCGACCTGGTGGGACGTGCTGCGCGTCGCGAAGGCGTCGGGCTACTTCGAAACGAAGACGCTCGACGAAGTCGAGAAATTCCTGCACGCGCCGGCCGAATGGTCGGCCGCGCACGGCGGCGCGACGGCCCCCAAGGAATAAGGCCGCGCCGGCTCGCTGGCCGGCGCCCTGGCGCAGAAAACCGCTCGCTTCATCGCGAGCGGTTTTTTTTCGTCCGTCGATCCGCATCCGGATCGGCCCGAATCGCGGGTCGCGGCGTGCATCGCGCATCGCGCATCGAACCCTAATGCTAGACTTGATCTGCCGCCGCCATCCGCTGCGCGGGCAACCTGCAACGCCAACCATGCCGGGCGCATCGGCCCGGCTCACGTGACGGGAGAAGCGCCTTATGCGTGTGGATCGCCGGATCACTCTGCCTGCGCCGCCGGGTCCTTCGTCCCCGTTCATCGCCACTGTCCTCTGCGTTGCCGCCTGGGTCGCGTGCGCCGCCCTGCCGGCGCGGGCGGAAGGCCCGTTCACCGTGTCGAGCGACCAACTGACACCCGGCGGGCGCGTCGGTGCCGCGAACGTGTTCGACCGTGGCGACTGCAAGGGCGAAAACCGCTCGCCGCAGCTCAGCTGGCGCAATCCGCCGCCCGGCACGCGTGGTTATGCGATCACGATCTTCGATCCCGATGCACCCGGGCACGGCTGGTGGCACTGGGCCGTCGCCGGTATCCCGGCGACCGTCACGAGCCTGCCCGCGGATGCGAGCGCGTCCGGCTTCCTGCGGCGCATCGGCGCGAGCGAGGCGCGCAACGACTTCGGAATCGACGGCTACGGCGGCCCGTGCCCGCCGCCAGGCAAGCCGCACCGCTACGTGATCACCGTCTACGCGCTGAAGGGGATAGACCTGCGCATCGCTCAGGGGCGCCCCGCGCCGATGTTCGAGCACGAGATCGGCACGCTCACGATCGGCACCGCGCAACTCATCGTCAATTACGGACAGTAACCGGCGGCGCGCTGGCGCAGGTTGCGTGTCGGATTGCCCGCGCCGGCGAATTTCCGTGCGCCGCACACGCGCTTTTTTCCCGTCATTTCGGCTTGCTAGACTCGCCTGCACCGGTCGCGGCATCCCGCCGCGGATCCGCCGCGCCGCCCGTCCGCGGCGCGTCACGCGGCAGGCCGCAGCGCCCGCCGTTTCGCCCCTTTCCGGAGAACGCTTCATGTCGAACATCGTCATCGTTTATCACAGCGGCTACGGTCACACGCAGAAACTGGCCGACGCCGTTCACGCAGGCGCGCAGGACGCCGGCGCGACCGCACGCCTGATCGCCGTCGGCGAGCTCGACGACGCAAGCTGGGCCGCACTCGATGCGGCGGACGCGATCGTCTTCGGCGCGCCGACCTACATGGGCGGGCCGTCCGCGCAGTTCAAGCAGTTCGCCGATGCGACGTCGAAACCGTGGTTCACGCAGAAGTGGAAGGACAAGATCGCCGCGGGCTTCACGAATTCCGCGACGATGAACGGCGACAAGTTCTCGACGATTCAGTATTTCGTCACGCTGGCGATGCAACATGGGATGGTGTGGGTCGGCACGGGCATGATGCCGGCCAACTCGAAGGCGGCCACGCGCAACGACATCAACTACGTCGGCGGCTTCACGGGCCTGCTCGCGCAGTCGCCGGCGGACGCGACGCCCGATGAGGGCCCGCTGCCGGGCGATCTCGAGACCGCGAAGGCGTTCGGCCGGCGCGTCGCCGAAGCAACGGCCCGCTGGGTGGCCGGCGCCCGCTGAACGCGTCCGCGCGCCCGCTCGATCGCGCCACGGGTGGCGCGGCGACGCGGCGCAGGCGCGTGTCAAAGGGACACAAGACGGCCCGCGGGCCGTCTTTTTTTCACCCCGTGCGATGCAGGCCCGCCGGATGACGTCTTAAAATGGCGGTTTCAGGGCGCCGCGGCTCCCGTTTCATTCAGTGAGAGCGAAATGAGCACCAAAGTTTTTGTCGACGGCCAGGAAGGCACGACCGGCCTCAAGATCTTCGAATACCTGTCGGCGCGCAACGACATCGAGATCCTGCGCATCGAGGAAGCGAAGCGCAAGGACGTCGACGAGCGCCGCCGCCTGATCAACGCGTCGGACGTCACGTTCCTGTGCCTGCCGGACGTCGCGTCGCGCGAATCGGCATCGCTGGTCGAGAACCCGAACACGACGCTGATCGACGCGAGCACCGCGTTCCGCACGAGCGCCGACTGGGCGTATGGGCTGCCGGAACTGACCCGCGCGCAGCGCGAGAAGATTCGCACGTCGAAGCGCATCGCGGTGCCGGGCTGCCACGCGTCGGCGTTCGTGCTCGCGATGCGTCCGCTCGTCGACGCAGGCATCGTCGCGCCGACGTTCGCCGCGCACAGCTACTCGATCACCGGCTACAGCGGCGGCGGCAAGTCGATGATCGCCGAATACGAAAGCGCGGCGCCGGGCGGCAAGCTCGCGAGCCCGCGTCCGTACGCGCTCGCGCTGGCGCACAAGCACCTGCCGGAAATGGCCGCGCACACGGGCCTCACGCACGCGCCGATCTTCACGCCGATCGTCGGGCCGTTCCTGAAGGGTCTCGCGGTGACGACCTACTTCTCGCCGGAACAGCTCGCGAAGCGCGCGACGCCGCAAGACGTGCAGCGCGTGTTCGCCGAGTACTACGCGGACGAACCGTTCGTGCGCGTCGCGCCGTTCAACGCCGATGCGAATCTCGACAGCGGCTTCTTCGACGTGCAGGCGAACAACGACACGAACCGCGTCGACCTGTTCGTGTTCGGCAACGAAGAGCGCTTCGTCACGGTCGCGCGCCTCGACAATCTCGGCAAGGGCGCATCGGGCGCCGCGATCCAGTGCATGAACCTCAACATCGGCGCCGCCGAGGATAGCGGTCTCACGCGCTGACCCTGCTTGCACGCGATGCAAAGCCGGCCACTGGCCGGCTTTTTATTTGCCCGTATCGGGCAATATATAAAAATCCGAATCGCGCATTTACAAATATTTACAAGCTTTCCATTGCGCGATTGCCGGCGAATTAATTCCACCCACCTTTCTCCAGTCAATCCCGAATAGGGATAAACCGGATATCGCCGCTTTAAACACTGCCGTTATACGCGGGAAGGCCTCGAGAGCCTGTTGCGCGTGGCAGCCGCCCCACTCCAGCAGCACTCTAGCGCCCTCTGCGCGTTTTAATTCTTACTGAAAGCCTCATCCGGCAAGGATTCATATCGCGACTTTTGTTTCAATCGTCTTTTTTAGACGAGTTCATCAATTGACAGCAAAAATCCGCGCAGCGACATTAGCTCGCACAATTAAACGATTGGAGACAGCGGCATGTCGCACGCCTTATCGAAGGGGGTGGCAACGGCCTTTGCCATCGCCCCTTTCCTGGTTGCATGTGGTGGAGGGGATTCCGGCGGCTCGCCCGCGCCGATCGAAGCGCCCCAATGTTCCGGATCGAGCTGCGGCACGCAAGGGCCACCGCCGTCGCAGCCCGTCAACGGCGCGCTGTGCCCGGCCAACGCCGACATCGTGAAGAGCACGTACCTCGGCGGTGCGGGTAGCGGCGAGATCGTCAGCGTCAACATCGATGCGGTCGCGATGACGTACACGCTCACGTGGCTCGAATCGCCGATTCCGCTCGCGACCGGCACCGTCACGCCGAGCCGCGCCGGCACGACGATCACCGGCAAGGTCATCCACCCGCCGACCGGCATGCTGCCGACCGCGGAGCAGACGCGCTGCGCATTCGTCCTCACGCCGGGTTCGGGCACGGCACCGAACGGCTCGACCTATTCGACGGCCGCCGACTTCAACCAGGCAAACCCGCCGATGCTGCTGGTCGGCATGGGCGTCGCCGGCGGCGGCATCCCGGGTGCGACGGTCCAGTACGACGGGCTGACGATCATCCCGGGCGTGATCCAGAACGTCGGCCAGGTGCCGAACCGCCACTTCGACTTCTATCCGTTCCTCGGCTTCGCGAACACGACGACCGACCTCACGAAGCTGCCGGGCACCTACAACGCGCTGATCTACCACCTCGTGCCGTCGGGCAACTACGCGACGAAGGGCACGAATTCGAGCGAGACGTTCGACGCGAACGGCGCGTGCACGTCGACGAGTGCCGGCGGCTGCCAGACAACCGGCAATCCGTGGACGGTGAACGCGACCGGCGGCTATCTCAACAGCGCGAAGGCGCCGCAGACCCTGCCGCAGACGCAGCTGCCGCTGATCGGCGCGACCGGCAAGTCGGCCACCGCGCACATGGTGATCGGCCAGCTCAACGGCGCGACCGTGCCGGTGGTCGTGCGCACGGGCAACGTGAACCTCGGCACACCGCCGCTGCACACCGACGCGCAGGTCGACGATGAATCGGGCATCGCGGTGCTCGGCGCGGCGACGGCGATCCAGTCGGGCGCGATCGACGGCGGCTACGCGGGCGCAGATTCCAACTTCAAGTACACGGCCGCGCTGATCCGTGGCGGCAACGCGTCGTTCATCAACCCGACCACGCAGGCCGAGGAAGACGCGTTCACGCTCGACTACGGCCAGGGCACGCCGGGCCTGCTGAACGCGACGACGACGCCGCCGAGCGGCGCGACCTATCCGTCCGCATCGGGCGTGGTGATCGCGACGGGCGGCCTGTACGCGGCGCTCATCCAGGGCACGGTGAACGGCGGTGTCACGTCGACGTCGGCGAACTCGAGCACGTCGTCGACGCCGTACTTCGGCGTGGGTGCGCAGATCAGCAAGTAGCGCTCGGGGATGCGGCGGCGGCCAACCCGCCGCCGCGCGATGCGCCGAAGGCACGAGACGAAAGCGCCCGGCACGGCGCGGGCAGCACGAGCACAAGCAATAGAAGCGGCCGACAGGGAGCCGGCCGCCTTACAAGACAAATCTGGAGGAGCAACATGAAGCGCAACCTCATTCTGGCCGCGGCGCTTGCCGCCCCCCTTCTGTCCGCCTGCGGCGGCGGCAGCGATAATCCGCCCCCGCTCGTCGAAGACCGGCTCTGCCCCGCGTCGCTCGACTACAGCACCGTGTTTACGGGTGGCGCAGGCAGCGGCGAACTCGCCAAGGTCCAGCTCGACACGACCAAGATGACCTGGCAGGTGACCTATGTCGAATCGCCGGTTCCGCAAACGACCGGCACCGTCACGCCGACGCGCGCGGGCACCGTCGACAGCGGCACGCTCACGCAGGAAACGATGCTGCCGACCAACAAGCTGAACCAGTGCGCGTTCCGCCTGAACGGCGCGAGCCTCGATTCGTCGCGTCCTGCGCGCATCTTCGTCGGCTACGGCGTCGCGGGCGGCACGATTCCCGGCAAGGAAATCCAGTTCAACGGCGTGCTCGGCCAGGCTGCCGTGCCCGACACGAAATTCCCGTACTACCCGTTCATCGGCTTCTCGTCGATCGAAACCGACATCACGAAGGTCGCGGGCACGTACAGCCATGTGGGCTTCGGTGAAGTACCGTCGCAGAAGTTCGCGCCGGCGTCGATCGACGCGAAGGTAACGATCAACGCGGACGGCACCTGGACCAAGTGCGACACGACTGGCCAGTTCGCCGGCGGTGCGTGCGTGCAGCAGGGCACGAACTTCGTGCAGTCGGCCGACGGCAGCGGCGCGTTCCAGAGCAACAACTACCAGAGCCAGCTGAAGCCGACGCTGTCGGCGACGCCGCAGGGCAAGGGCTTCATGATCGTCGGCAAGCTGCGCAACCAGCTGGTGCCGATCCTCGTGCGCACCGGCGTCGCGAACCCGAACCCGACGCCCGACAGCAATGGCGTGCCGGGCCTGACCGCCGACGACGAATCGAGCATCTCGATCCTCGCGCCGCAGACCGCGATCGCGGCCGGCTCGCAGAACGGCGAGTACATCGGCGTCGACAGCCAGTTCGACTATCGCACCACCGCGCTGATCAACAACCAGGCCACGCTGCTCGATCCGTTCCAGCCGTCGCAGGCATCGCTCGCGACCGCGCTCGATCTGGACTACACGCAGAAGGTGCCGGGCACGGTCACGACGATCCACACGGGTTCGGGCAGCACGTCGCCGACCGGCAAGTTCATCTTCACGGGTGGCGTGTTCGGTTTCCTCGACAACGCGGGTTCGACGCCGTATTTCACGATCGGCGCGTTCGTCCAGTAAGCGGAGAGAAGCCGTGATGAAGAAGACCCTTCTCTGCGCGGCGGCCGGGGCCGCCGCCCTGGCGCCGCTCGCGGCGCACGCGCAGAGCGCTGGCAGCAACGTCGTCACGCTCGGCTGGTTCCACGTGATGCCGCAGCAGAGCAGCACGCCGATGACGACCAATGTCGCGCCGACGCCGATCAACACCCCGCTGCGACTGCCGGCGTCGTTCACGTCGCCGGGCACCGGGCTGCGCACCAGCGGCGCGGATACGGTCGGCCTGACGGTCAGCCACTTCCTGACCGACCACATCGCGGTCACGTCGGTGGCCGGCGTGCCGCCGGTGTTCAAGGTGTCGGCCCAGGGGACGATCAAGCCGCCAGGACCGGCCGGCGCGCTCGGCACGCAGAACATCGGCCTCGCGTCGGTGAACCCGATCGTGAAGAGCGTGCGGCAATGGAGCCCGGCCGTGCTGCTGCAGTACTACTTCGGGCAGGCGAACGCGAAGTTCCGGCCGTTCCTCGGCCTCGGCGTCTCGTACAACTGGTTCAGCGACCTGCAGCTCAACACGAACTTCATCAAGCAGACGCAGGACAACCTCGGCGCAATTCTCGCGGCGGGCGCGGGCAAGCCGGGTACGACATCGGTGGAAGCGAAGGCGTCGTCGTCATGGCAGCCGGTGTTCAACGCGGGCCTGCAGTACAACATGACCGAGCATTTCGGGCTGATCGCGTCGGTGACCTACATCCCGCTGAAGACGACGTCGACGGTGACGATCAAGGCAGCCGACGGCACGGTGCTCGCCGAGTCGAAATCTGACCTGAAGGCCGACCCGATCATCAGCTACGTCGGGATGACCTACAAGTTCTGACGCCGGCGACGGAGGAAGCATGGACTGCCCGCGGCAAAATCGCGGGCAAAAAAAAGCCCGCCTAAGAGGCGGGCTGAATCCATATCAGAGGAGACATGGAGGAGACAGGTGTAACTATAGCGAATCGGTTTCCGCATTGCAACATTTCCGTAGAGAAAATAAGGACTTTCCCTCGAATACGCACTCTAGATCGCTAGTTTTCATCCGACCCCTTCATGTTTACCCGGTCGAGCACCTCGCCGAGCGCGGGCCGGAGCAGTTGTCTGGGAGCGTGTGCAAGCGTGCAAGCCAGGCGCGACGGGCGCAGATGTGCGAACGCCCCGCCCTCTGACGAGGCGCGGGGCGTTCGGCAGGCCGCGCGGGCCTGAATCAGTGACGGACCAGCGCCATCATCGCGCCGAAGCCGACGAAGATGCCGCCCGTCAGCCGGTTGAAGATCTTCGCGACGCTCTGGCTCTTCAGTGTCGCGCCGATGCGCGTGCCGAACGACGCGTAGACGAGATACCAGCTCACCTCGATCACCGCGAACGTGACGACGAGGATGCCGAACTGCGGAAGCGTCGGCTCGGCTGCGTTGATGAACTGCGGCAGCAGTGCGGCCGCGAACAGGATCGCCTTCGGGTTGCTGCCGGAAACCAGGAAGCCGTTGCGGTACAGCGCCCAGCGCGACGTGCTGGGCGCGTGGCGCGCCGCCGGTTCGGCGTCGGCCGCCGGCACCTCGTCGGCGCCCGAGCGCCACGCCTTCACGCCGAGATAGACGAGATAGGCCGCGCCCGCGAAACGCAGCGTGTTGAACATTGCCGGCCATGCCTCCAGCACCGCGCCGAGGCCCGCCGCCGATACCGACAGCATCAGTACCATCGCGGTCAGGCAGCCAGCCATGGTCGACGACGAGCGGCGCAGCCCGTGCCGTGCGCCGTGAGTCATCACGAGCAGCATGTTCGGACCCGGAATCGCCGACACGACGAACACCGTCGCCACGAAAAGCCACCACGTATGCAAGTTCATCACCGCCTCAGCCGAAAGAGAAACAAAATGTTAATTATGCCGCGTGTGCCGCGCGTCTGTCCCGCGCCGGCTCAGCGGCCCGCGCGGCGCAGCGCGACTTCGCCGAGCACCGCGAAGTCCTGTTCGCCGCCGCCGTGCGCGAGCGCATCGAGCAGGCTGTCGCGCACGACGCTCGCCACCGGCAGCGGCACCGCCGCAGCGTCGCCGGCTGCCAGCGCGAGCCGGACGTCCTTCAGCCCGAGGCGCGCCTTGAAGCGCGCGGGTTCGTAGCGCCGCTCGGCGATCATCCCGCCATAGCCCTCGTAGACCGGCCCCGGGAACACGCTGCTCGTGATCACGTCGAGAAAATCGCGCATCGCGACGCCGTGCGCGCCAAGCAGCGCGGATGCCTCGCCGAGTGTCTCGATCGCCGATGCGAGCGTGAAATTCGCCGCGATCTTCGCGACGTTCGCATGCTGCGGCAACGAGCCGAACCGCCAGGTCTTCTGGCCGATCGCGTCGAACAGCGGCTGCACGCGGTCGATCGCCTCGGCCGGGCCGCCGGCCATGATCGTCAGGCGCGCGGCGGCCGCGACGTCCGGGCGCCCCATCACGGGCGCGGCAACATAGTCGAGGCCGCGCGACGCATGCGCGTGCGCGAGCGACTCGGCCAGCGCGACCGACACCGTCGCCATGTTCACGTGGATCAGGCCGCGCGGCGCCTGCGCGAGCAGCGCGTCGTCGAACACTTCGCGCGCGGCCGCATCGTCGGCAAGCATCGAGAACACGGCATCGCCGCGAAACGCGTCGGCCGGCGACGCGACGATCTGCGCGCCGAACGCGGCGAGCGGCTCGGCACGCTCGCGCGACCGGTTCCAGACCCGCACGGCGTGCCCCGCCTTCAGCAGGTTCGTCGCGATCGCCTGCCCCATTTCGCCCAGCCCGATAAATCCGAGATCCATTTCCCGCTCCTTCGACCCGTGAAGCGGGGAGTTAAACACAGATAGCGGCGACCTGCAGCACCGGCGAGCGGCCGTGCGCGGTGCGATACTGCGCGGATGGCGACCGCGACCTTCCGCTTCCACGGTGAACTGAACGCGTTTCTCTCGCGCGCGCAGCGCGAGCAGGCGTTCGCGCATGCGTTCGCGCGCGACGCGACGGTCAAGCACGCGATCGAGGCGCTCGGCGTTCCGCATACGGAAATCGGCCTGCTCTGCGTGAACGGCGCACCGGCCGCGCTCGACCGGCCGCTCGGCGACGGCGACCGCATCGACATCCATCCGCAGCGCGCGCGGCCGGCGGACGCATCGCCGATGCCGCAACCGGACCGCTGGTGCTTCGTCGCCGACGCGCATCTCGGCGGCCTCGCGCAGCTGCTGCGCCTGGCCGGCTTCGACACCTGCTACGACAATCACTACCGTGACGACGAGCTCGTCGCGCTCGCCGCGCGCGAAGGCCGGACCGTGCTGACCCGCGACCGCGAGCTGCTGAAACGCCGCGCGGTGGTGCGCGGCTGCTACCTGCACGCGCAGCAGCCGGCCGAGCAGTTGCGCGAGCTGTTCGCGCGGCTCGACCTCGCGCCGCACATGCGGCCGTTCCGGCTGTGCCTGCGCTGCAACGCGCCGCTGCACCCGCTCGATGCGGCCGACGCCGCGCCGCGCGTGCCGGCCGGCGTCAGCCAGCGGCACCGGCGCTTTGCCGCGTGCGACGTGTGCCGGCGCGTGTTCTGGGAAGGGTCGCACTGGCGGCGCATGCGCACGGTAGTCGACGCGATGCGCGCGCCGCCGCCCGGCGCGCCGGATGCACCGGACACGGCGGACACCTGAAAAAAACAAAACCCCGCGTGCCGAAGCGTGCGGGGTTTCGCGACGGGCGGCCGGCGGTGCCGGCCCCGACACGGCGTGCTTAGTTCTGCGAGCCTGCGTCGTTCGTGCCGGCGGCCGAAGCGGCTGCGGCCTTCGCCTTGCCCTTTGCCGAACCGTGTTGCTTCAGCTGGTGCTTCGGCTTGCTGTGATCCTTCTTGGCCGGTGCCGGCGCAGCAGCCGACATGTCGGCTGCCGGCGCGGACGCCTGTGCGAATGCCGAAACCGATGCGAGAGCGAATGCTGCGGTCATGATCGAAGCGAGCGTCTTCTTCATTGTTCTTCCTTTAGCGGAGAAAAAGTCAAACGTACCGGTAAGAGATGCGAGGCATTCGCATCGGAACATCAGTCGCGCCGGGTTGCCGGTCACCGCCGGGCGGGTCGGCTCTCGCCGTTTCGCCTCGACAAATACTGACGCACTGGCTCCATAACGCACCGTCTGCACGGCGAGTTGACACGTTGCCTGCATCCCTCGGGTTTCCCCGGGTGCGCGGGCTTCGGGCCCGCGCAACGCGCCGCCGGGACCTGTGTCAATCGTCCGACAAACCGGCTCTCGTGGCCGCCGCGGCAACGCTATACTGGCCTCCTTCCGTCCCAACCGGATCGCGGCCGGTCACGCGACCGCCGCCGTCACGAGGCGCCCAAATTGCCCGATCACAATCTGGACAAACTGAAAATCGACCGGCGTCCGATCGCGCCCGCGCCACGCCGGCGCCGGTGGATCCGCTATGCGGTCGCCGCCGCGCTCGTCATCGTCGCGATCGTCGCCGCGCTGGCGCTCACCGGCCGGCCGGCGGTCGACACGACGTCCGTCACGTCCGCCTACCCGTACCAGAACGACACCCAGCTCAACGCGACCGGCTACGTCGTGCCGCAGCGCAAGGCCGCGGTCGCGTCGAAGGGCCAGGGACGCGTCGAATGGCTCGGCGTGCTCGAAGGCACCCGCGTGAAGAAGGACGAGATCATCGCGCGGCTCGAAAGCCGCGACGTCGAGGCATCGCTCTCGCAGGCGCTCGCCCAGGTGAAGGTCGCCCGCGCGAATCTCGGCGTCGAGCAGGCCGAACTGAGGGACGCCGAGATCGCGCTGCGCCGCACCACGGTGCTCGCGCCGAAGGGCGCGGTGCCGGCCGCGCAGCTCGACACCGACACGGCCCGCGTGAACAAGGCGCGCGCGTCGATCAACAGCGACCAGGCCGCGATCGCGTCGGCCGAAGCGAACGCGCAGGCCGCGCAGGTCGCGGTCGACCAGACGGTGATCCGCGCGCCGTTCGACGGGATCGTGCTCGCGAAGCACGCCAATGTCGGCGACAACATCACGCCGTTCTCGTCCGCGTCCGACAGCAAGGGCGCGGTCGTGACGATCGCCGACATGGACACGCTCGAGGTCGAGGCGGATGTCGCGGAATCGAACATCGCGAAGATCCGCGCCGAGCAGCCGTGCGAGATCCAGCTCGACGCACTGCCCGAGATGCGCTTCGCGGGCCGCGTGTCGCGCATCGTGCCGACCGTCGACCGCTCGAAGGCGACCGTGCTCGTGAAGGTGCGTTTCGTCGACCGCGACGAGCGCGTGCTGCCCGACATGAGCGCGAAGATCGCGTTCCTGTCGAAGCCGGCGACGCCGCAGGACCGGCAGCCGGTGACGGCCGTGCAGGCGAGCGCCGTGGTCGAGCGCGACGGCCGGCCGGTCGTGTTCGTCGTGAAGGACGACACCGTGCATGCGGCGGCCGTGACGACGGGCGCACGGATCGGCGAGCTCGTCGCGATCCGCGGCGTGAAGCCCGGCGACACGGTCGTGCTGGCGCCGGGCCCGAAGCTCACCGACGGCGCGAAAGTGACCGTCGCGAAGAAATAGCGTGGCCCGCGTGAACGACGCCCCGCCGCCCCTCGTCGAGATCAGCCACGTCGCGAAGTCGTACCGGCGCGGCAACCAGATCGTGCCGGTGCTGACCGACATCACGCTCGACATCGGCGCAGGCGACTTCGTCGCGCTGATGGGGCCTTCGGGTTCCGGCAAGAGCACGCTGCTCAATCTCGTGGCCGGCATCGACCGGCCCGACAGCGGCGAGCTGCGGGTGGGCGGCCTCGACATCTCGCGGCTCGAGGAAGCGCAACTGGCCGAATGGCGTGCGGCGAACGTCGGCTTCATCTTCCAGTTCTACAACCTGATGCCCGTGCTCACCGCGTTCGAGAACGTCGAACTGCCGCTGATGCTCACGCACCTGTCGCGCCGCGAACGGCGCGAGCGCGTCGAGCTGGTGCTCGACATGGTGAACCTCGGCGACCGGACGAGCCATTACCCGTCCGAGCTGTCGGGCGGTCAGCAGCAGCGCGTCGCGATCGCACGTGCACTGATCACCGATCCCGTGCTGATCGTCGCCGACGAGCCGACCGGCGACCTCGACCGCGCGTCGGCCACCGACGTGCTCGCGATGCTGCAGCGGATGAACGCCGAGCTCGGCAAGACCATCATCATGGTGACCCACGATGCGCACGCGGCCGGCGCCGCGCAGTCGCTCGTGCATCTGGAAAAAGGGGAGCTGATCGATGGGCACGCCGCCTGACGGACGGGAGCGCGCGCGATGTACGTGCTGAAGCTGATCGCGCGCAATGCGCTGCGGCACCGGTTGCGCACGCTGCTGACCGTGCTCGGGCTGACCATTGCGGTGCTGGCGTTCGGGCTGCTGCACACCGTCGTCGACGCGTGGTACGCGGGCGCGGCCGCCGCCTCCAGCGGACGGCTCGTCACGCGCAACGCGATCTCGCTCGTGTTCCCGCTGCCGGTCAGCTACGAGAACCGGATCCGCGGCATCGACGGCGTGACGGCCGTGGTCCGCTCGAACTGGTTCGGCGGCGTGTACCGCGACCCGAAGAACTTCTTCGCGAGCTTCGGGGTGTCGGACAACTACCTCGACCTGTATCCGGAATACATCCTCCCGGCGCAGCAGCGCGCCGACTACGACCGCGACCGCCGTGGCTGCCTCGTCGGGCGCCAGCTCGCGACGCAGTTCGGCTTCAAGATCGGCGACGTGATTCCGCTGAAGGGCACCATCTATCCCGGCACGTGGGATTTCGTCGTGCGCGGGATCCTCGACGGCCGCGACGACTCGACCATCACGCGCCAGCTGGTGTTCCACTGGGAATACCTGAACGAGACGGTGCGCAAGCGCACGCCGAAGCAGGCCGACCAGGTCGGCGTGTTCATCCTCGGCGTCGCGCACCCGGACGACGGCGCCACGATCGCGCGCAACGTCGACGCCGTATTCAAGAACTCGCTCGCCGAAACGCTGACCGAGACCGAGCAGGCGTTCCAGCTCGGCTTCGTCGCGATGTCGAACCAGATCATCGCGGCGATTCGCCTCGTGTCGTACGTGGTGATCCTGATCATCATGGCCGTGATGGCCAACGCGATGGCGATGAGCGCGCGCGAGCGCACCGCCGAATACGCGACGCTGAAGGCGCTCGGCTTCGGCCCCGGCTTTCTCGCGCTGATCGTGTTCGGCGAATCGGTCGTGATCGCGGTGGCCGGCGGCGGGCTCGGGATGCTCGCGACGTCGCCGGCCGCGCGCCTCTTCAAGCAGGCCGCGGGCGGCATCTTCCCGGTGTTCAGGGTGTCGACCGAGACGATGGCGCTGCAGGCCGCCTGCTCGGTCGCGGTCGGCATCGCGGCCGCGATCGTGCCGGCGTGGCAGGCGGCACGCGTGCGCGTGGTCGAAGGCCTGCGGGCGATCGGGTAGGCGCATGGCGATTCCGCTCACGTATATCGCGCGCAACCTGTGGACCCGGCGGCTCACGACCGCGCTCACCGCCGGCGGGATGGCGCTGGTGATCTTCGTGTTCGCGACGGTGCAGATGCTCGACGCGGGGCTCACGCAGACGCTCGTGTCGACCGGCGAGCCGGACAACGTCGTGGTGATCCGCAAGGGCGCGGAAACCGAGATCCAGAGCGCGATCGACCACCAGCAGGCCAACGCGCTCGAGATGCATCCGGCCGTAGCGCTCGGCCCCGACGGCCGGCCGCAAGTGTCGAAGGAAGCGGTCGTGCTGATCTCGCTCGTGAAAACGTCGACCGGCAAGCCGTCGAACGTCGTGATCCGCGGCGTGTCGCCGGCCGGCCTCGCGCTGCGCCCGCGCGTGAAGCTCGTGGCCGGCCGCACGTTCACGCCCGGCTCGTCGGAGATCGTCGTCGGCAGCGCGATCGCGAAAGGCTTCAGCGGCACCCAGCTCGGCGACCGCCTGCATTTCGCGCAGCGCGACTGGACCGTCGTCGGCGTGTTCGACGCGGGCGGCAGCGGCTTCGATTCGGAAATCTGGGGCGACGTCGATCAGCTGATGCAGTCGTTCCGGCGTACCAGCTATTCGTCGATGGTGCTGCGCATCCCGAGCGCCGACGGCTTCGCGCGCTTCAAGGCAGACATCGACGTGGACCCGCGGCTGACCGACGAGGCGAAACGCGAGCAGACCTTCTACGGCGACCAGTCGAGGGCGCTGTCGACCTTCATCAACATCCTCGGGATCACGCTGTCGACGATCTTCTCGATCGCCGCGATGATCGGCGCGATGATCACGATGTACGCGTCGGTCGCGAACCGCACCGCCGAGATCGGCACGCTGCGCGCGCTCGGCTTCAAGCGCATGAACGTGCTCGCCGCGTTCCTGCTGGAGGCGCTGCTGCTCGGCTTCGTCGGCGGGGTCGCGGGGCTCGCGTGCGCGTCGCTGATGGAGTTCGCGTCGTTCTCGACCACCAACTTCCAGACCTTCTCGGACCTGTCGTTCCGTTTCGTGCTGACGCCCGCGATCGTCGTGAAGACGCTGCTGTTCTCGCTGGTGATGGGGCTGGTCGGCGGATTCCTGCCGGCGATGCGTGCCGCGCGGCTGAACATCGTCGACGCGCTGCGCGCGCAGTGACGCGCGCGGCCGCTCACGCCCGGCGCTCGCGCGGCACCCACGCGCCGTGGAACCCCGCCGGCACGCGGCGCGGCAGGTGCACCGTCGCGACCGGCGCCGCATCGATCTCGCGCGCATCGAGGATCACGACGTCGCTCGTATCCGTCGCCGCGCGGTAGACCACCACCAGCAACCAGCCGTCGTCCTCGTCGGTGCCGCCCGGGCGCGGCACGAACACCGGCTCGCCGTTCTGGTCGCCGGCCGGCACCGCGTAACGCGTCGTCGTGCCGCGCACGTGGTCGAAGCGCATCACGCCGCGCATCTCGGCGTTGTTCGGCTGCTCGACCGCATACAGATAGCGGTAGCGGCGCCCCGTCCGGCTTTCGTTGATGCGCGGCAACTCGATGCCGCCGTCGGCCAGCGGCCCTTCGTCGATCAGCCCATTCGCCGTATCGATCACGTAGCGCCACAACTCGCCGACCGGGTTGTCGGCAAAGCGGCCGGTGCGCGCGTCGAGCCGCAGGAACCACGGATAGCGCACCGCATCGAGCACGATGCACGACTCGTCGCAGTCGTACGCGTTCACGACGTGCTGAATGAAGCACGGCTCGATACCGAACCAGCGCACGTCGCCGCCGTGGCGCGGCATCACGCCGATCCGCGCGTCGCGCTCGTCGTGCCAGCGCAGCGGCATCCGGTGCCCCTGCTTCAGCATCGCGAAGTCGTAGCCGACGTTCAGGTCGAGCAGCAAGCTGCGGGTTTCGGTAATCGCGAGGTCGTGCATCATCGACGGCGCGCGCACGTCGACGGTGAGGTCGACGCGCTGCACGCCCTGCGCGTCCGCGACGCCGTAGCGCAGCCACGGCGCGCGCCAGTCCGCGCGAAACAGGATCAGTTCGCCCGTGACCGGATCGATCTTCGGATGCGCGGTCATCGCGCCGCCGAACGCCGCGTGCCGCGCGGGCGCACCGAGCGTGTCGAGTGCGGCCGTGATCGCGAGCGGCGCGCCGCCCTCGGCCAGCGCCAGCAATTCGCCGGCGTGCTGCAGCACGTGCACGTTCGGATTGGTGTCGGGCAGGTGCGGCGCCCGATCCGGCGCGTGCACGTCGGCCCAGCGGCGCGTGCGCACCCAGCGGTTCCGGTAGCCGGCCGCGCGCCCGCGTTCGAACGCGATCGCGTGCAGCATCGCCGCCTCCGGCCACCACGACAGCACGTCGGTCCCGTCGAAACGGCCACCCGGCGGGTTCGGGCCGTTGCGCAGCAGCGTGCCGTCGAGTTCGGGCGGGATCGTGCCGGTCACCCGCAGGTCGACGCGGTCGGCTTCGTCTGCGACCGGCGCGAGCGCGCCGCGGTTCAGGTCGAACGTCGTCATCGTGTCGCGTGCTCCGTCAGCAGTCTTCGGTCGACGGCGGCAGATCGCCACGTGCCAGCGCGAGCGCATGGTCGCGCACGTCGTCCGGCCAGCCGGCGATCAGTTCGGCCAGGCGCGCGAGGTCGTTCGCATACAGCGCACGCGCGGCCTCCTCGAAAGCCGGCAGGTCGCCCGCGATCGCGGACATGAAGTGGTAGGCGCGCGCCTGCGCGTCGCGGCGCCGGTCGGCCGCCGCATGCGTGCGCCGGGCGTCCTCGACGAGCTTGCGCAGCGCGACGGACGCGCCGCCCGGCTGCGCGGCGAGCCAGTCCCAGTGACGCGGCAGCAACGTGACCTCGCGCGAGACGACGCCGAGCTTCGGGCGACCGCGGCCGCGTTGTTCGCCCGCGCCGGCCGGCTCGCCGGCTGGCGCGGACGCATCGGCTGGCGCCGCCGCGTATCGCGTGCGGACGTCGTCCGCCGTGCCGCGCAGGTCGAGGTCGATCGAGCGGCCCGTCGCGTCGTCGAAGATCACGATCGTGCCGGACATCGCGTCGCCGGCGGCCTGCCGGACCGCGAGCGCCACCGTCGCGAGCGGGCCCGACGCGACGCGCCGGTGGCCGTCGAACGCCGTGTAGGAAGGGAGGAGCATGGAAGGAGTCATCGTGGTCGCCCGCAGGCAGGAAAGAGTGACGCTATTTTTATCCGGGTATAAATTGGATGTCAATATCACCCGGGTAAAAAACAGGTGCTCGACGCAAGCGATCGATTCAAATCCTGAATCGATCAAGTCAGTAATTGGCATGCAAACGCAAATTTCGCCATGACAGAATGAGCCGGACGCCCTGCCCCGGCATCGGCGTCCGGCCGGCAAGACCACCACGAAAAAACGCGCGCATTCGACGCGCAGCCGCACGACGGCACCTTCCGCCCTTCGGAGGAGACAGTCATGAATCCGCTTCACGCATTGCCGGCGTCCGCGTCGGCAACGGCCCGGCGCACCCGCGTGCGCTGGCTCGTGCTGACCGTGCTGTTCGCGGTCACGACGATCAACTACGCGGATCGCGCGGCGATCGCAATCGCGGGCCCGGCGCTTGCCCGCGCGATGCATCTGAGCCATGTGCAGATGGGCTTCATCTTCTCGGCGTTCGGCTGGTCGTACGTGGTCGCGCAACTGCCGGGCGGCTGGCTGCTCGACCGCTTCGGGTCGCGCATCGTCTATGCGTTCAGCATCTTCTTCTGGTCGCTGTTCACGCTGCTGCAGGGCGGCATCGGCTTCTTCAGCGGCGCGGCCGGGTTCGCGCTGCTGTTCGGGCTGCGCTTCCTGGTCGGCGCGGCCGAGGCGCCGTCGTTCCCGGCCAACAGCCGGATCGTGTCGACCTGGTTCCCGGCCGCGGAGCGCGGCACCGCGTCGGCGATCTTCAACGCCGCGCAGTATGCGGCGACCGTCGTGTTCGCGCCGCTGATGGGCTGGCTCGTGCACGCGTACGGCTGGCAGTCGGTGTTCGCGGTGATGGGCGTGCTCGGCTTCGCGTTCGTGCTGGTGTGGAACCGCACGATGTACGACCCGAAGGTGCATCCGCGCGTCAACGGCGCGGAGCTCGACTACCTCACCGAAGGCGGTGCGCTCGTCAACATCGACCAGGCGACCGGCACGCGCGACGGCGGCCCGTCGATGCAGCACGTGAAGGCGCTGCTGCGGAACCGGATGCTGGTCGGCGTGTACGTCGCGCAGTACTGCATCAACGCGCTCACCTACTTCTTCATCACCTGGTTTCCGGTCTATCTCGTGCAGGCGCGCGGGATGTCGATCCTCAACGCGGGGCTCGTCGCGTCGATCCCGGCCGTGTGCGGGTTCCTCGGCGGGATCCTCGGCGGCATCGTGTCCGACGCGCTGCTCAAGCAGGGCCGGTCGCTGTCGGTCGCGCGCAAGGTGCCGATCGTGATCGGCATGCTGCTGTCGATGTCGATGATCGTCTGCAACTACACCGATTCGCACGTGCTCGTCGTGCTGTTCATGGCGCTGTCGTTCTTCGGCAAGGGGCTCGGCGCGCTCGGCTGGGCCGTCAACGCCGACACCGCGCCGCGCCAGATCGCGGGCCTGAGCGGCGCGCTGCTCAACACGTGCGGCAATCTTTCCAGCATCACGACGCCGATCGCGATCGGCTATATCGTCGACACCAGCGGCTCGTTCAACGGCGCGCTGGTGTACGTCGTCGCGCACGCGCTCGTCGCCGTGATCTGCTACCTGTTCGTCGTCGGCGAGATCCGCCGCGTCGAGCTGAACTGAATGGCGCGGGCCGCGCCGGCGCACCCGGCGGCCCGTGCATGACCGGAACCAGGAGCGAACCGATGTCCGAATCCCGCCGTGCCGGCACCCCGCGCGTCACGCGCATGCAGGTGATTCCCGTCGCCGGCCGCGACAGCATGCTGCTGAACCTGTGCGGCGCGCACGCGCCGTATTTCACGCGCAACCTCGTGATCCTCGAGGACAGCAGCGGCCACACAGGCGTCGGCGAAGTACCGGGCGGCGAAGGCATCCGCCATGCGCTCGAACGGATGACCGATCTGGTGGTCGGCCAGTCGATCGGGCGCTACCAGGCGACGCTCAACGCGGTGCGCGCGGCGCTGTCCGGCGCCGCCGCGGGCGCCGGCCGCACGATCCGCCACGAAGTGACGTCGGCCGGCGAAGCGGCCGTGCTGCGCCAGCCACACGAGATCAACCTGCGGCTCGACAACGTGATCACCGCGATCGAGGCCGCGCTGCTCGACCTGCTCGGCCAGCATCTCGACGTGCCGGTCGCGGCCCTGCTCGGCGAGGGCCAGCAGCGCGACGCGGTGCCGATGCTCGCGTACCTGTTCTACATCGGCGAGCGGCGCCGCACCGACCTGCCGTATCGCGACGAGACGCACGCGGCCGATCCGTGGTTCCGGCTGCGCAACGAAGCGGCGCTGACGCCGGCCGCGATCGCGCAGCAGGCCGAGGCCGCGGTCGAGCGCTACGGCTTCGTCGATTTCAAGCTGAAGGGCGGCGTGATGGCCGGCGCGGACGAGATGGAAGCGATCGCGGCGATCAAGGCACGCTTTCCCGACGCGCGCGCGACGCTCGACCCGAACGGCGCGTGGTCGCTCGACGAGGCCATCGCGCTGTGCCGCGGGCAAGGCCACCTGCTCGCATATGCGGAGGACCCGTGCGGGCCGGAGGCCGGCTACTCCGGCCGCGAGGTGATGGCCGAATTCCGTCGCGCGACCGGCATCCCGACCGCGACCAACATGATCGCGACCGACTGGCGGCAGATGGATCATGCGGTGCGGCTGCAAGCGGTCGACATCCCGCTCGCCGATCCGCACTTCTGGACGATGCAGGGCTCGGTGCGGCTCGCGCAGCTGTGCCGCGACTGGGGGCTCACGTGGGGCTCGCATTCGAACAACCACTTCGACGTGTCGCTCGCGATGTTCACGCATGCGGCCGCGGCGGCGCCCGGCACGATCACCGCGATCGACACGCACTGGATCTGGCAGGAAGGCGACGCGCGGCTCACGCGCGAGCCGCTCGAGATCGTCGGCGGCCAGGTGGCCGTGCCCGAGCGGCCGGGGCTCGGGATCGAGCTCGACATGGCGCAGGTCGAGGCCGCGCATGCGCTGTACCGGGAGGTCGGCGGCACGGCGCGCGATGATGCGATGGCGATGCGGTATCTGGTGCCGGGGTGGGCGTACGATCCGAAGCGACCGAGTTTCGGGCGGGGGTGATTGCGGCGGGCCGGGGAACGGGCGGGATGGTGGGCTGAACCGGCGCTCAGCGGGGGCGGTGCCGGGCGTCGTGTGCCGGCTACCGGATCGGCAAGGTGATCTCGCGATTACCAAACCGCACAAACGGCCGCATCCTGCCGGCTGCCCGATCCGCCGACTCGCCGACCGCCGGCGTCGCGAACGGATCGGCGCGATCCGTCCAACAGAACAAGAACCGCCCGCGATGAAGCCCCTCGACCCGACCCTGCGCCTGCTCGTCGTCATCGTGCCCTGCTCGATCCTGTGCCTGCCGGCCAGCACGACCGTCGCCGGCTATGTCGCGCTCAGGATGACGCAGAACACGTCGCACTTCGAGGGCGGCGCCGGGTATGCGTGAATCTGGCTGACGATCCTGCTGAGCTGCGCGTTCCATGCGCTGGGCATCGGCATCTGCGTGCTGTTGCGGAAAAGGCTCGCGCTGCTTGCGATCGTCGCGGCGGCGTTCGTCGCGTTGTCGGTGCCGACCTTCAAGACCGTCAATGAATGGCTGAACTAGCCGGCGAACCAACGGACGTTCAGAACGTTTCGAGCCGCGGGCCAGCCTCTAATCGTCTTCGCGGCGCGCATCCACGACCCCGGTTCGAACCCCACAGCGCCAGCTTCCGGATCGATTGTTTCACGCCTGAAACACGACGTGCCGCGCGAGGTTTCGTCCGGTGCACTTCGATCGCGACACAGCGCAACCGGGATCCGGAAGCCCGGCCCGCACCGCTCACGCGTTACAGGACTGAAACAATTCCGACGGCGAAATCGCAATCGCGCGCGAAGCGGCGACCCGCGGTCAGCCGGCAGGGCGTTTCCAGGTACATGGCACGCTCCCTGCATGCGTCGTCAATCGTCTCGCCAGCCCAAAGTCAGAAGATTTGAGTCAACGCTGGTTGGACGGCGCACGTAGACGCCATACACTCAAATAGTCGTTTCGTATTCGGGGCGAATATGAAAACCAGAACTCAAGCCGCATGGCCGGCGAATTCGGGGTTGAGCAGCATGCTGCGCTCATTCTGTTCGGCATTGCGAAGAACATGCCGTCTCGATATCCATTTCCGGATCCCGCCCGCGCATTCCCGCGGTCGCGGCCACACCCTATCTGCACCGCCCAGCCATTTCGAGCCCTTTGCTGGCGCGGCCTGCGCAACCGTCGTCGCACATCCGCCGCACCGTCGAACACGATCGAATTTCGGAATGTGATGGGCGGCGCCGG
This sequence comes from Burkholderia cepacia GG4, assembly GCF_000292915.1. Classification (NCBI taxonomy): domain Bacteria; kingdom Pseudomonadati; phylum Pseudomonadota; class Betaproteobacteria; order Burkholderiales; family Burkholderiaceae; genus Burkholderia; species Burkholderia cepacia. Next base: position 225,589 of record NC_018513.1, on the reverse strand, counting down.
ACGTCGGCGCTGCCAGCCATCGCCTCCGGCATCGCGCGGATACGTGAAATCGCACCGCCGCGTGGCATCCGCGGACTTGGCATCGAGCACGAACTGCGTTGCGTTCGCTCCGGACGATCCGGACTGCGCGGCACACGCTCGCGTCGACGGCAGTCGCGCTGGCACTTCCTGACCGACCAGCGAATCGGTACGCGGCGTCAGGTCCGGCCCGCCGCAACGCGAGCGCCAGGAAAAGCATGTAACCAATCAGGAGACCAAAATGGCGAGCGATATTGTTCTGCGCGAGGATTGTGGCGGCGCGTCGGCTTCGAATCATGCCGCGCCAACCGCAGGCGAGAACGGTCCCGCGGCCGATCGGATCAGGGTGTCGGCCGTTATGCCCTGCCTCGACGAGGAAATGACGCTGGCCATGTGCATCGTGAAAGCGCAACGCAGCTTCGCCAAGCTGGGTGTCACCGGTCAGGTCGTCATCGCCGACAACGGCTCCACCGACCGCTCAGTCGAGATTGCTCGCGAACTCGGCGCCAAGGTGGTGCATCAGCCGGTTCGGGGCTACGGCTCGGCGCTGATGGCCGGCATTGCCGCGGCCGACGGCGACATCATCATCATGGGCGACGCGGACGACTCCTATGACTGGTCGAACATCCGCGGCTTCGTCGCGAAGATCGAGGAGGGCTACGAGTTCGTCATCGGCAACCGCTTCAAAGGCGGCATCATGCCGCATGCGATGCCGCCGCTTCATCGCTATCTCGGCAATCCGGTACTGTCGACGATTGCACGGCTGACCTGCAGCGTCCCGGTCGGCGATTTCCATTGCGGGATGCGTGCGTTCACGCGGGAAGCGTTCGCGCGCATGGATCTGCAGACGCCCGGGATGGAGTTCGCATCGGAGATGGTGATGAATGCGGCGCGCAACGGATTGCGCATCGTCGAGATTCCGACCGTGCTCCACCCCGACAAGCGCAACCGTCCGCCGCACCTGCGTTCGTTCCGCGACGGCTGGCGGCACCTGCGCTTCATCCTCACGTACGCACCCAACCACGTCTTCGTGATGCCAGGGCTCCTGCTGTTCGTCGCGGGCCTGCTGCTGCTCGGTCTGCTGGCGGGCGGCCCGACGACCCTGTTCGGACACTTCATGGGCCCGCACTTTCTCGCGCTCGCCAGCGTCCTGACGCTGATCGGATTCAATTTCATCACGATGGGCGTGCTCGCCAAGGTGATCATGGCCGACAAGCATCCATCGCTGCGAGGGCGTATCGTCCGATGGGCCACTGGCCCGTTCGCGATGGAAGCGTGTCTGCTGGGGGGCGCTGCGACCGCGGCGCTCGGGTTGATCCTGGATGCGAATATGCTCTTCAAATGGCTAACCCATCCGGCGCTTCCAATGGAAAGCACCGTGCATCTGGCCAGTGTCGCCACGACCCTGATCGTACTCGGCATGGACGGCGCATTTTCCGCCTTCCTCCTCAATCTGCTCGTACGTGAAGGGGAAAGACATCACGCACATGCCGTGCCTTTCATCGGGAAATAAGCGAACCATGAAAACGGTGTCCCAAACTGCCGCCGCCCCGATTCGTGTCGCGTCCGTCGGGCTGGGATGGGTGACGACTCATCGTCATCTGCCAGTGATGCTACGCGACCCGAGCTTCGAAGTCGTCGGCCTGATCGATCGCCAGCCGCAACACGCGGAACGCGTCGCGCAACGACTCAAGATCCGGCACCACGCCTGTGCCGGATCGCTTGCCGACGTTCCGTGGCTCGACGACGTCGATGCCGTGACGATCGGCGCCGGCCCGCACGCTCATTACCCGCTGATCCGGGAAGCGCTGCGCGCGGGCAAGCACGTGCTGACCGAAAAGCCGTTCACGATGCGGGTGGCGGAAGGCGAAGAGCTGGTCAAGCTGGCGAAGGCCCATGAGCGGACCCTGTGCATCGTGCACAACTTTCAATTTGCCTCTTCGACCAAGCGCCTGCTGCGAGACGTCGAATCCGGCTGCTATGGCAGCATCCGCTCGATTACCGCCCATCAATTCGGGAATCCGGAACGTCGCCTGCCTGCCTGGTACGAAGATCTTCCGCTAGGCCTCTTCTACGACGAGAGCCCACACATGTTCTATCTGCTGCGGCGCCTGGCTCCCGGCGCGCTGGCGCTCAGGCATGCGACTGTCGTCCCGAGCAGCACCGGCCTCGAAACACCGTGCATGATCACCGCACATTACCAATGCAATGCCCAGCACGGCTCGATTCCAGTCATGTTGAACATGAATTTCGAATCGCCGGTCAGCGAATGGCAGGTGATCGTGTGCGGCGAGCGCTTCATGGGAATCGTCGACGTTTTTCGCGATATCTACATTCGTCTGCCGAACGACGGCGCCCATACGACCGCGACGGTCCTGCGCACGTCGCTGTCCGCCACCTGGCAACACTGGCAGCAACATTTCACGAGCGGAATCCGGCATCTCAGAGGGATGCTCTTTTACGGCAACGACGATGTCTTCGCGGGTTTCGCCCGCTCGATTCGCACCGGCAACGCGGTCGAGCCCATCGGTGCCGACTCGGCGCTAGCGATCCTCGGCATGCAGCATCAGATCATCGAATGTGCGGCACGGGTATGACCGGAGGTATCACGAAATGACCATGAATGTCGATTTGCTCCGGCGCTTCTTCACGGAAACGCCGTTTCAACCCGCGACGAGCCTGTGGCGGGCCATCGAGATCGACGTCGTGCTGTCCCGGCCGTTTCCGCCCGGTCGCGGCATGGACCTCGGCTGCGGCGACGGCAAGCTGATGAAGACCATCACGGATCACGTCGGCCGGCGCGAACTGGTGGGTGTCGACATCGATCCGCTCGAAACCGGCCAGGCAAGCGCGCTCGGGCTCTACGACACGATTCATACGACCTCGGGCGGTCGCATTCCCGAGCCGGAAGACTCGTTCGATTTCGTGTTTTCCAACTCGGTCCTCGAGCATATCGACACCATCGGGGACGTGCTCGATGAAGTCTCCCGCGTCCTCAAGCCTGGCGGTAAATTCGTGTTCACGGTGCCGAGCAAATATTTCCACGCGTGCCTGATGGGTCCGTGGCTGCCAGCGACGAGCCGCTCCGCCTACCTGGACGAAATCGATCGTCGCTGCGCGCACAAGCGCTACTGGGGCATCGAGCTCTGGGAACAGGAGCTCGCCCGCAGGGGGCTGAAGGTTAGCGACCATGTCGAGTACCTGACCGTAAGCGAGGTACGGCGTTGGGAAAACATTTCCAGACTGACTGCGGGCATTCTTTATCTGGCGTTCGGCAAGCGCCGTCAACCGATCGACATTCAGCGCAGTCTCGGCTTGCGCAAGTCGAAGTCTTCCGTTCCGAATGCGCTTGCGGTCATGGCCAGCAAGATGCTGGCGATCGGTCTGAACCGATCCGCACCATCGACAGGCCCCTTCGGTTGCGTGCTCGTCGAATCCGTCAAGGTCGCGTGAGCAACTAGAGCGATGCCTCCGCAACCGGCCTCTCGCGTTCCGCCCCTACCCGGAAAGTTTCTACGCTTCGTCCTGGTCGGGGGCATCTGCACGCTGCTGAACCTGTCAATGCTCTGGTTCGTGACGACCCACCTCGGGTGGCATTACCTGATTGCCGCCACGATCTCGTTCTTCACGGTCAACGGGGTGGGTTTCGTTTTCAACAAGTACTTTACCTTTACGAAAATATCGCACCCGAACTTCCGCGAGATCCAGCGGTACTACTTCGTGATGTCGAGCTCCCTTGCGTTGAATCTGGGCATCATGTTCATCATGGTCGACGTGCTAGGCATCAATTACCTGCTCTCCAGTGTTGCGATCACCCTGCTGTTCATGATCTTCAATTTCCTCGCCCATCTCGGCTGGACCTTTGCGCCGTGACACACGACCTGCCGCCGGAAGACGACGTGACCGCCCAGACGCTCGCCCCCGTGCGCGTCGACGCCGCATCGCTGTCCCGGGACACCACACAACGCGTGCGCATCGTCCTGATTACCCATTTTTTCCCCGCCCACCGCGGCGGCGTGGAACTCGTCGCGGGCCATCTTGCCGAGACGCTCGTGCGGGACTCAGCGGCCGTCATCGAATGGTTCGCGAGCGATTGCGACCCGGCCCCGGCCATCGAAGGCATCACGTGTGTCAGCGTACCGGCCTGGAATCCCCTCGAGCGCCGCTGGCATCTCCCGTATCCGCTCTGGTCACCGTTGCGCCTGAAGGCTCTGTGGAATGCGGTCCGGCGAGCCGATCTCGTACACATTCACGATTACATTTACGTCGGCAGCATCGCTACGTTCGCGATTGCGAAAATCCAGCGCAAGCCGATCCTGATCACCCAGCATATCGGCGCAGTTCCGTTTCGCAACATGATGGTTCGCCGCCTTTTCGCGTTGGCAAACATGACGCTCGGCAGGGCGATGCTCGAGTACGCCGATGGCGCAGCCTTCGTCAGCACCGTCGTCAGGCAATTCTTCCTGCCCGGCGAGACATCCGAACGACGGGGCTGCCTGATTCAAAACGGACTCGACCGCTCGACCTTCTTTCCGGTCGCCGATGCCGAGCGAGACAGGCTGCGCGCCGGCCTGAACATTCCGGCCGGCCGCACATGCTTTCTCTTCGTTGGCCGCTTCGTCGAGAAGAAGGGACTCGATCTGCTAGAACGCCTGACGGAATCGCTCCCCGACGTGATCTGGATATTTGCCGGCAAAGGGGAAATGGACCCCGAAAAATGGGCAAGAAGCAACGTCCGGATTTTCCGCGACCGTTCCGGTTCGACGCTTGCCGAACTCTATCGCGCGGCCGACCTGCTCGTCTTGCCCAGCGCAGGAGAAGGCTTTCCGCTCGTCGTGCAGGAATCCATGGCCTGCGGCACGCCCGCCATCGTCGGCCGCGATACCGCATCGGCGCTGCCGGGCGTCGAACAGGTACTGTTCTCCGAAACCGTGGAGGCCGGCGATGCGCTGCCGGCGTGGCATCGCCGCCTGACGACACTCGCCGCCGATCCCCCCGTGCTCGCACGACGGCGCAGTGAGGTCGCGAATTGGGCCGCCACTCATTGGTCATGGGATCGTTGCGCGAACACCTATCGAGACTTGATCCGGACAATACTCGAGCAACAGAGGTGATTCATGGGGAGCGCTGAAAAATCCGTGTCTCGGGTCCAAAGCCCCTCGTCCGCCGCAGTGCGGCTGATCGTGCGGACCGGCATCGGAGGATGTATCTGCGCGCTGCTGCTCGCAGCCGATGCACCTTTGAATATCTTTTCGCCGTTCTTCTCGTATCTGCTCAAAACCTACGATCGTCCGGCCGCGCACCTGAGCCTGCTGGTGCTGGTCATCGCCGTCGCCATATCCCCGCTCTGTCATCGCGTGTCCACCGTCGCCGCCGCATGCGGACGCCATCCATGGAGACTCGCTGCGTTGACCGCCGTCACGTTCGCGTTCGGTGCGCGTTTCATCTATCACGCGCATCCCTTGTCAACAGACGAATACGCGGTGTGGTTCCAGGGCCGCGTCTTCGCGAACGGCGCGCTGACCGGACAGTTTCCGCCCGATTGGCTGAATCGCCTCATCTATCCGAGGTTCCAGAACTACCTCCTCGTCGTGTCCCGCACCACGGGTCAGGTAGCCTCTGCCTATTGGCCCGGCTTCGCACTCTTGCTGGCTGCCTTCAACCGGATCGGAGCCGACTGGCTGTGCAACCCGGTGCTATCAGCTCTCACGCTGGTCGCCACCGCGCGCACCTGCCGACTCGTCTTTCCGAACGAGGACGCAGTGGCTGGCTGGGCGATGCTGTTCACGCTGGCGTCCCCGGTCTTTGCGGCCTCGGGCATTTCCTACTTCGCGATGACGGGCTTGCTGCTCGCGAACCTCGCATTCGTTTGGGGATTTCTCCGGCCGACTCCGCGTCAGCTTTTCTTCAGCGGCGTGATGGGCTCGATCGCGCTGACCTTCCACAATCCGTTGCCCCACGTGCTCTTTGCGTTCCCGTGGCTGGTCTGGTTTCTGTTTCAGCGCCCGTCCTGGCGACAGATGCTGACGCTGATCGCGGGATACGCGCCTCTCACGCTGCTGCTGGGCATCGGCTGGGTATTGTTCAAGGCGCATATCGCGACCGACATCGCCAATCACGCGGCTCATCTGCCATCGCAAGGCGCCCTCGACTGGATCGCGTCGGCCTTCACGCTGCCGGACCTCGGAATCCTGTTCGTGCGACTGGCCAGCACGGTCAAGCTGTGGATCTGGGCGATGCCCGGTCTGCTGATCCTAGCCGGAATGGGCTACGCACGCAGGCGCGAAAACATCGCCGTCCAGTTGCTCACAGCGTCGGCCGTGCTGACCTACTTCGGCTATTTCTTTGTACCGTTCGATCAGGGGAACGGCTGGGGCTACCGCTACTTCCATCCGGCATGGAGCGTGCTGCCCATCCTCGCCGGCGCAGCCGTCGCCGGCTCGCTTCCGCACCGGAACGACGCAACGCCCCCCGCCCTGCGCAATCTGGCGGGATCCCTGATTGTGTGCAGCCTGATGATTCTCGTGCCGTGGCAAATGACAAGCATCGAGCACCACATCAGCACTCAGTTGGCACGCATCCCGGAAGTCCCGGCCGACAAGCGCAGCATCGTCTTTCTCTCCATCGAGCGTAGCAAGTTTCTCATCGACCTCATCCAGAACGATCCTTACTTGCGGAATCGATCGATTCGGATGATTAGTTCCGGAGAACATCAGGACGCGGAATTTCTGCGCAATGCGCACATCGATGCCGTGCCGCTTCCGGCGACGGAATTCGGACAGGCGTGGCTGATCCGGTAATGCGGCGACGTGCCCCTGATCCATCTCAGCGGATCATTGCGTCAGCAGACAATCGCTTCGCTTCTGCGTAGTCGTGTGTCTTGAGCGGAAACATGATTTGCTTTCGCTGGACGTGCTCTTGACGCTCGACGAGAATCTTGCGACCAGCCCCTTTGCCGCCTCCGCTGTGCCACGATTTCCTGTCAAACGCGCGAGAGCGGCGCCCAACGGCGCCGGGCTGCCTCGCGCCCACCAGAGTGCGTGTCACGCGAATCAACGCACTGATCGGCTAGTTGCTCGACCGTGCGAAGTGCCTGCACGGACTTTGGCCCCTTGTTGCGCCATGTCACATTTGTGCACACGGCTGCGTTGATTGGCTGATGCCTGCAAGATTGATGCTGACGGTCACTGAAGTCTCGGTAGAGTCGCGGAGGGATTTCTACCGATCACCGGTGCAATGGTTGAAGATGGCATTGCGCCACAAATTTGCCACACACGATGTGGAAAAAACTGCACCAGAATGCAAAACAACGCACTACGTCGCGAGACGTAGTGCGTTGTTTTTACTGGAATTTATGGTGGAGCGGAGGAGGATCGAACTCCCGACCTTCGCATTGCGAACGCGACGCTCTCCCAGCTGAGCTACCGCCCCAACAGACAACCATCATACACATCCATTTCCGCGCTTGGCAATAGGGGTTCCGTCACCCCGAACGCGTCACTTCGACGGCGCGCCGGCGAGCACCCATTCGACCACGGACCGCAGATCCGCATCGCTCATGCGCGGGTGCGCAGGCATCGGGATCGCGCCCCAGACACCGGAGCCGCCGTCCTTCACTTTCTTCGACAGCTTCGCGACGGCCTGCGGATCGGACTTGTAGCGGGCAGCGATGTCCTTGAACGACGGGCCGACCAGCTTGCGGTCCACTGCGTGGCAGCCCATGCATGCGTTGCTGCGGGCGACCTTCAGGCCGTCGCCGACATCCGCGTGCGCGGTGCCGAACGCACCGGCCGCGAGCACCGCCGCCGCGGCGCCCTGCGCCATCCATTGCTTGATCTGCGTCGACTTCATTGCGGCGTCGCCTTCGGGTTGCCCGGGTGCACGCTCGACGAATTCGAGATCGGCGCGGGCGGTTGCAGCGGCATGGACTGGACCGACGCATCGGGCACTGCACCGACCGTCGCGGCATCCGCGGGCGCGGCGGCAGCCTGCGCGCCGGACGCATCGCTCGGCGACGCTGCCTGCAATGCCTGCGCGTCCTGCGCCTGGATGTACTGGAACACCTTCACGACCTTCTCGACGCCCGGCACCTGGCTCGCCGCATCCGCACCGCGATTGCCTTCGTCGACCGTCACGAGGCCCAGCAGGTAGATGTTGCCGCGCTCGCTGACGACCTTGTAGTAGTTCGCCGACAGGCCCTTCGTCGCGATCAGCTCGGACTTCACCCGCCCTTCGAGATACGAGTCGTTCGCGCGCGACGACAGCGACGACGCCGGCTCGACCGACAGCTCGTTGACGATCGCGTTCACGTTGTTGATGCCGCGCACGATTTCCTCGGCACGCTGCTTCGATGCGTTGTTCGGCACTTCACCCGTCAGCAGCACGCGGCGGTTGAACACCGTCACGTTCACGTGCGACTGGTCCGGCAGCCCGTTGTTGATCTGCGTGAGCGACTTGACCTGGATCTCGCGATCCTCGGTCTGTGCGCCGAGCGTACGGCGATCGGTCGCGATCAGCGCGCTGCCGCCGGCCGCCGCACCCAGCACGCCGAGCACGCAGCCCTGCAGCGACATGGCGAGACCCGCCGTCAGCGCGGCGAGCAACGTGGTTCTGACGAGCGTCTGTTTGACGCGACTTTGATTCATCGACGGCTCTCCTTCGTTCAATCCTCACCCAGCAGCATCGCGTCGATGCCGTCGCACAGGCAGTGGATGGTCAGCAGATGGACTTCGTGGACGCGCGCCGCGCGAACGGCGGGCACGCTGATCGGAATATCGGTATCGGACAGCGCGGCCGCGACGGCGTGGCCGCTTCCGCCCGTCAGCGCGACGACGGTCATTTCGCGCTCGTGCGCCTCGTCGATCGCGGCCAGCACGCGCGGCGACGCGCCGCTCGCGTCGAGCACCAGCAGGATGTCGCCGGTCTGCCCGAGCACACGCACCTGCTGCGCGAACAGCTGATCGGCGGCCAACGCCCCCGTGAGACCGCCCTGCGACGCATCGGTGGCCAGCGCGATCGCGGGCAGGCCCGGACGCTCGCGCTCGAAGCCGCCGACGAGCGCCACGGCGAGGTAGTGCGCGGCGGCGGCCGACGGGCCGTCGCCGCATGCGACGATCTTGTTGCCGTTCGCCAGCGCGGCGAACATCGCGTCGACCGCGGCTGCGATCGGCAGCGACAGCGCGTCGGCCGCTTCGGCGTGAAGCTCGATATTGTCGCGGAAATGTTGCTGGATACGTTCGACTGACATCGATTCCTGGTGAACTGGGCGCGCGGCACACAGCGCGCAACGTCATGGGTGCGGCGAGTTTACCGCACTCCGGCACCCTCTCCGGGGGTATGACAAGAACTCTTTACATCTCGTCACAGCTCGCGGCTACGCATCGTCGGCACGAAATGCGTCACGCAGCCACTCGAGCCGGCCGGCCTCGAATGCAACGACGTCGAAGCGGCATGCGGCGCCCGCGCCGTGCCGCGCCCAGAAATGGAGCGCCGCCGCGACCAGACGCCGCCGCTTGCGCCAGCCGACGCTCGCCGCTGCGCCGCCATGCCGGGTGCTGCGCCGCGCGCGCACCTCGACGAACACCAGCGTGCCGTCGGGCATGCGCATCACGAGATCGAGTTCGCCGCCGCGCATCGTCACGTTCGCCGCGACGAACACGAGACCGCGGCGCTCGAGGAACTGCCGCGCACGCTGCTCGAACGCGGCGCCGACCGGCCTGGATCGCGCCGCGCCGGAAAAATTGCCGTCTCCGGGCGGCAAACCGCGCCCGCCGCCCGGCACGGCCGGCGCCGCGTGGCACAATGCCGTCCTTGTTCCGCTTGCGCCGCGATTGCGCGCATTGCCTGTCATGACTGCCCTCCTCGAACTCGCGCAAACGCAGCACTACCCGAGCGCCGCGCTCTATATCGTCGCGACGCCGATCGGCAACACCGCCGACATCACGCTGCGCGCGCTGCACGTGCTCGGCCTTGCCGACCGCATCGCGGCCGAAGACACCCGCAACACGGGCCAGCTGCTGGCCCGCTACGGGATCTCGAAACCGCTCGTCGCCGTGCACGAGCACAACGAACGCGAAGCCGCGCTGCGCGTGATCGAGCTGCTGCGTGCCGGCGAACGCGTGGCGTACGTGTCGGACGCCGGCACGCCCGGCATTTCGGACCCCGGCGCGCGGCTCGTCGACACCGTGCGCGCCGCCGGCTTCGCGGTGATCCCGCTGCCGGGCGCGAGCGCCGCCGTGACCGCGCTGAGCGTGGCGGGCGACTGGGCCGGCGCGTTCACGTTCGCGGGCTTCCTGCCGCCGAAGGCGAAGCAGCGCGCGAGCGCGCTGCAGGCGCTCGCGCAGCACCCGTACGCGCTGGTGTTCTACGAAGCGCCGCACCGGATCGCCGAAACCGTCGCCGCACTCGCCGACGCGTTCGGCCCCGCGCGCCGGCTGCTGATCGCGCGCGAACTCACCAAGCTACACGAGCAGTTGTTCCAGGGCACCCTGGCCGAAGGACAGACCTGGCTCGACGGCGATGCGAACCGGCAGCGCGGCGAGTTCGTGCTGGTCGTCGAAGGCGCGCCGGCCGACCGCGGCGAGGCCGACGACACCGCGCACGACGCGCTGCTCAAGCTGCTGCTGGAAGAGGTGCCGGTGAAGAGCGCCGCGAAGCTCGCGGCCGCGCTGACGGGCGCGTCGCGCAACGCGCTGTACGCGCGCGCGCTCGTGCTGAAGGAAGGCTGACGCGCGAACCGCCAATCCTCGGAAACGAAAAAGGGCTGCCCGACGGCAGCCCTTTTTGCATCAGCGGACGAACCGCCGCGTTACTTCGTCGAGACCGACGCGAACATTTCGTCGCGTGCCTCGCGCGCTTCCTGCGGCGACAGCCCTTCGATCTTCACGCGGCCCGTGCCGGCATGCACGAGGCCGATCATCCTGGCGGCGGCATACGACAGGTCGAGCACGCGGCCGCGCTTGTACGGCCCGCGATCGTTGACCTTCACGACGACCCACTTGCCGGTCGACGCGTTCGTCACCTTGATGTACGAAGACAGCGGCAGCGTGCGGTGCGCGGCGGTCAGCGCATTCATGTTGAAGCGCTCGCCGTTCGCGGTGCGGCGGCCGTGGAAATCCCTGCCATACCACGATGCCCGGCCCGACTGACGGAAGTCGGACACATCCTTGCCGTCGATCGGCTCGGCGTCCGCCAGCGACGACTTCTTCGCGTCCTTGCTGTCGGCAGCCGGCATCGATGCCAGCGCGGAATCGAAATTCAGTTGCTGCTTGTCGTCGTCCGCTTTCGCTGCAGCGGCCGTCTTGTTGGCTGCGTTCTTCTGGTTCGCGCTGCCGGTGGTCTGGCTGGGTGGCACCGCACAGCCCGTCAGCGCAAAAAACAATGCAATGGTCCCGAATCGACTCGGAAAACGTAAATTCATCGACGTGTCGCCTTCTGGTTCGGGCCGCACCGATACAACGCTGCTTGACAACGCAGGTACGCGGCCCGGACGGCAAATGCGTGCACGCCCCGCTCGGTTGCGAGCAGGCGGCTAGCATGGGCGCGGCTTTTCGTCAGTGCCGCAACCGTCCTGATTAGTTTTCACGTCTGGCGCAACCTGTCCCCGGCAGCCTGACCAGACCCCACATGCCGCCATCGAACATGGCTTTCACGTTCGCGCGCGTCGCGTACAGCCAACGCACAGGAACGGCGGCACAGGCCTCATCCGGCGGCGCGGCAGCAGGGCCGCAGGCGGGCGCGCAGCACCCGGCCGGACAAGACGTGAGCACCGAATGCTCGGTGCTGGATACACCGCCGGACTCCCCGGCGGTCGATGCTTGACGGTGAATCCGACGCCCCGTTTAACGGGGCCGAAACACCAGCGAATTGCGTGAAATTCACGCAGGATGGACCGCATTATACATAAATCAAAAGGTCCACCGGAAAAGCACCCCGTCCGGACCATTGATTCTCACTATGGCGGTAACAATCGGGATGCCCCGGGATTGCCCGCGGACCTGTGTCGGCCGACGCGCCGCAGGGTCGGCAAGCCGCCCGCGCGACCGGTACAATCGCTCCTTTTAGCCGCCGGTGCCTCCATGAAAGTCACGCTCATTCCGGTCACGCCGTTCCAGCAGAACTGCTCGCTGCTCGTCTGCGAAAAGACCGGCCGCGCCGCCGTCGTCGATCCGGGCGGCGATCTCGAACGGATCGAACAGGAGATCGCGCGGCAGGACGTACAGGTCGAGAAGGTGCTGCTCACGCACGGCCACGTCGATCACTGCGCGGGCGCGAAGGCGCTCGCGACGCACTACGGCGTGCCGATCGTGGGGCCGCAGGAAGACGAGCGCTTCTGGATCGAGCAACTGCCGATGCAGAGCCAGCGCTTCGGCTTTCCGGCCGCGGAAACGTTCGAGCCTGACCACTGGCTGAACGACGGCGACACCGTGAAGTTCGGCGACGAGACGCTCGAGGTCTATCACTGCCCGGGCCACACGCCCGGCCATGTCGTGTTTTTCAGCCGCGCGCATCGCGTCGCGATCGTCGGCGACGTGCTGTTCGCCGGCTCGATCGGCCGCACCGACTTCCCGCGCGGCAACCACGCGGACCTCGTGCGTTCGATCAAGGAAAAGCTGTGGCCGCTCGGCGACGACGTCACGTTCGTGCCGGGTCACGGCCCGGTATCGACCTTCGGCGACGAGCGCCGCACGAATCCGTTCGTGTCCGACAAGGTATTCGGATGAACCAGACCGCCATCCCCGAAATCTACGTCAGCACCGACGTCGAGGCCGACGGCCCGATTCCCGGCCCGCACTCGATGCTGAGCTTCGCGTCGGCCGCCTATACCGAGGACAAGCAGCTGATCGCGACGTTCTCGGCGAACCTCGAGACACTGCCCGGCGCCCAGGCCCATCCGGTGCAGGAGGCATGGTGGAAGACGGAGCCGGAAGCGTGGGCCGCGTGCCGGCGCGACCTGCAGGCGCCCGAGGCAGCGCTCGTCGCGTACGTCGAGTGGGTCGAGGCGCTGCCCGGCAAGCCGGTGTTCGTCGCGATGCCGGCCGGCTTCGATTTCACGTTCATGTTCTGGTACATGATGCGCTTCGCGGGACGCTGCCCGTTCTCGTGGTCGGCGCTCGACATCAAGACGCTCGCGTTCGCGATGACGGGCCTGCCGTACCGCAAGGCGATCAAGCCGCGCTTTCCGAAGCACTGGTTCGACGATCATCCGCACACGCATGTCGCGCTCGACGATGCAATCGAGCAAGGCGCGCTGTTCTGCAACATGCTCGCCGACCTGCGCCGCCAGCAGGCCGCGCTCGCAGGCCTCGCGGTGTCCGACACCGATCGGTCGGAAGGCGCGGGGGCGGGACAAAATCCCACGGATCCGCGCGCAAATTAGCGAATCTCGCTCATCGGCGCACCGCCAGATTGCCTTTCCTTTCCCGGCCCTCTAACATTCAGCGTGTTGTAGCTGCCGCATGGAGGCGCAGGTGACGCTCGATTCCTTTTCGCAAAAAATCCTTCGCCTGTTGCAGCTCGACGCGCGCCGTTCCGTACAGGAAATCTCCGACCAGGTCGGCCTGTCGAGCACGCCGTGCTGGCGCCGCATCAAGGACATGGAACAGTCCGGCGTGATCCAGCGCTACACGGCGCTGCTCGATCGCGAGAAGCTCGGCCTGCACGTATGCGCGCTCGCACACGTGCACCTGACGCGCCACAACGAGGGCGGCGTCGAGCAGTTCGAACGCGAGATCGCGACCTGCCCGGAAGTCACCGAGTGCTACAGCACCACCGGCGAAGCCGATTACATCCTCAAGATCGTCGCGCCCGACATCAAGGCGTACGACGTATTCCTGCACGAACGGATCTTCAAGATCCCGGCCGTGTCGCAGGTGCGCACGAGCGTCGTGCTGCGCGAAATCAAGTTCGATACGCAGTTGCCGCTGTAACGCGCGGCGCGCGTTCGCCGGCACGTCTCACGCCTGCGCGGGCAGCCCGCGCGTGAAGCCGATCCGGCGCGCGCCGAACTGGCGCTTCAGCATCTCGACGTCGAGCCGGCCGGCCAGCGCCGCGTCGGTATCGCCGGCGCCGGCGTCGAGCGTCACGTCGATCTCGAGGCCCGTGCTCAGGTAGTGCAGGTTGATCGCGGCCGCATGCAGCCCGCGCTGTGCGAGCGCGGTCTCGAGCCGTGCGGCAATCTCGTCGCGTGGCGGCAGCGCGAGCGCCGGACGGCGCGCTGCGTCGTTCTCCGGGTCGACGTGGATCAGCGCATCGAGCACGCGCGGGTCGGACAGCACGCGCGCACGCGCGCTTTCCGCGATGTAGTGCCCTTCGGATACGGAGATCATCGGATCGACCAGGATGTGTGCGTCGACGAGCGCCGCATCGCCCATCTTGCGCGTGCGCAGGTCGTGCACGTCGCGCACGCCGGGCGTCGCCGCGAGCAGTGCGCGGATCTCTGCCGTGTCGGTGATGTCGAGCGCGCGATCCGACAGGTCCTGCAGCGCGTCATAGCCGAACGTCCAGCCCATGCGCGCGACCATGAAACCGACGATCGCCGCGGCGATCGGGTCGAGCAGCCGCACGCCGGCCAGGCTGCCGATAATGCCGATCGCGACCACGAGCGACGACGCGGCATCCGAGCGCGCGTGCCATGCATTCGCGACGAGCATCGCCGAACGCACGCGCCGCGCCTCGCGCAGCATGTAGCGGAACAGCGCCTCTTTCGACACGAGCACGGTCAGCGCGACGATCAGCGCGGAGAAATGCACGGCCGGGATGTTTTCGAGATTCACGAGACGATTGCCGGCGCGCCAGAGCATGCCGATGCCGACGGCGATCAGGATCGCGCCGAGAAACAGCGACGCGACCGTCTCGTAGCGGCTGTGTCCGTAATTGTGGTCGGCATCCGGCGATGCACCACTATGGCGATTCGCAACCAGGACGACAAAATCCGAGATCAAATCGGAAATCGAATGGATCCCGTCGGCAATCAATGCCTGCGAATGCGCAACCACCCCCACGGCGATCTGAAATGTCGCGAGCACGACATTCAGCACAATACTGACGAGGGTGCTCTTGCGCGCGACCGCGTGCTTATCCGCGCTTTGCGCGTCACCAGAAAACGTGGACATGAAATACGAGATATCGGTTGGGATACGGAATTCTATCAAAAGAAGCCCGCGGGGCATTCCGATAACCCCAAATTCTTCATTTAAATCAACCGCTTATGCGAACGGATCGCATTTTCATTCACGCGCCGATTCTGACATTTTCATGACAACATGCATACAGCCCGATGCCGGCATACAAAAAAGCCGCGCTCCTGGACGGATACGCGGCTCTTTCGCGACGGCAACTTAAACAGTTGTTTAAATCACAAACTGTTCGCGGTTCTTCCCGGCGATCCAGCGCGGCGGCTTGCCACGGCCCGACCACGTCGCGCCCGTTTCCGGATCGCGGTATTTGGCAGCCACGCCTGCGCGCGGGCGGCCGACCTTACCGGCCTTGGCGCGGCTGAGGCCGAGATCGGCGAGCGAAAAGCCGTAGTCGGCAATTTTCTGCTTCACGTCATTCAGCACTTCGGCGTATTCGCGCGACTTCGCTTCTTCGATTTGCTTCTCCAGCTTCTCCCGCTGAGCCAGCAGGTCCTTGTAAGAAGACATAGTTTCCCTTTCTATATGACCAAATGGCGCCGGTCTGTAGCCAGCTCACCATTCATGGAATATTTGTGCCTCGGATTTTCGAAGGCAGAGGTTAGCACAAAAAAGATTTGATAGAAGCGGGATTCATGAAAATCCCGAGACCAATTGTAATTCACGCATGTCATTCTGACCGGCCACGGCCTTTTCTCAAATTTTTACCCGCTTACATAGAGATTAGGACATTACCGATCCGGTAATAGGCCTATCAACATACGCAATTACCCTGCATGCGAAAAAATAGAAGCTCTCATCTGGCGACAAGTTCGTGAAAATCGCGCAGCCCGACACGCTAAACGAACATGACACGCGCCCGCGACGTCAGGTCACATCCCGCGCACTCGCAATCAGCTGCTCGCGCAGCACGCCGGCATCGGCCGGCGCCGGGTCGAACGGCGTGCGCACGCGGCGGTCGTCGCAGCGCCAGTCGGCGCCGTGACGGTCGACGCCGAGCAGCTCGAGCCCGTCGCGGCGCGCAGCGCTCGCGTCGTACGCATCCCATAACGCCCGTTCGTCGTCGAACGACAGCGGCGGCAACGTATCGAGGCTCGTGCCGTCCACCCAGCCCATCCGGCCGAATCCACCGATATAGCGCAGCCGCTCGAGCTCGAGCGCCCAGAACGCGAAATCGCCGAGCGCGAGATAGCGCGCGGCATCCGGCTCGTAACGCGTGTAGCGCGCGGCGACGTGCGGATCGTCGCCGAGCGGCACGAAGCGGCCGAGCAGCGTGGCGCGCTCGGCGTTCAGCACGTCGCCGTCCGGCGAATCGACGACGAGGAAACCCGCGCGCGGATCGGCGGCGAGGTTGCGCGTGTGCTCGGCGAGGCCGCTCACGAGAATCACGGGCCGATGGCGCGCATCGGGCGCGAACGGCACGACCGTCGGATAGGGAAAGCCCTGCGGATCGCGCGCGTGGGTCGCGAGCGTGCCCAGCGCGCAGCGGTGCAGCAGGTGCAGGGCAAGGGCGGGATCGATGTTCATGGCGACTCCTGCGGTCGGAAGGCAATGGCGGCGAGGATGGCGACGGCGCATCGGACACGCCGCATGCGCATCGATGTTACCCGCGGCGGCGGCGCGTCGCGCATCGGCCGGACGGCCAGCTCGCCGGCAAGACCGTAAGCGGTTCGATAGAATCGGACAAATCCGACGGGCGCCGCGCCCGCGCATGGTCCATTCAAGAGCATTCCGTGTCCGATTCTTCCTCCCGATCCTCGTCCGACTTCGCCACGCCGCCCGATGTGCATCGCGTGCTGGCGCTCCCGGTCCGCCAGCGTGCCCGCACGGCCACGATGGCGCTGTTCTTCGTCGCCGGCATGATGTACGCGTCGTGGGGCGTGCATGTGCCGACCGTGCGCGACAAGTTCGCGCTGAGCCCGGGGCTGCTGTCGATCGCGCTGTTCGCGGTGGCGGGCGGCTCGATCGCCGCGATGCTGACGATCGCGCGCTGGATCGCGCGCGTCGGCTCGCGCACCGCATGCCTCGCCGGTGGGCTCGTGATGTCCGCGTGCGCAGCACTGATCCTCGTCGTGCCCGACTACTGGATGCTGCTCGTGGTGCTCGCGCTGTTCGGCTTCTCGATGGCCACGCTCGACGTCGCGATGAACGCCGAGGCAAGCGCAGTCGAGATCGCGCTCGGCAAGCCGATCATGTCATCGCTGCACGGGATGTTCAGCATCGGCGGGATGTCGGGGGCGGCGGCCGGCGGCGCGCTGCTGTCGGCCGGCATGGCGCCGGCCGTGCACCTCGCGCTCGCGGCGGCCATCAACGCGGCGGTGCTGCTGGCCGCGAGCCCGGCCGTGCTGCCGCACGTCCCGCATCACGAACACGCGCACGGCGGCGGCAACCGCTGGCGCTCGCCCGCGCTGTGGATGCTCGGCGGCATCGCGTTGGTCGCGTTGATCGCCGAAGGCGCGATGTACGACTGGGCGACGGTCTACATGCGCGACGTCGTCGCGGCGAGCCCCGCGCTCGCGAGCGCCGCGTACGCGGCGTTCTCCGGCGGGATGGCGATCGCGCGTTTCGCGGGCGACGCGGTGCGTGCGCGCTTCGGCGCGCCGCAGCTCGTGTTCGCGAGCGCGTCGCTCGCGTGCGCCGGGATGATCGGCGCGCTGCTGCTGCCGAATCCGCTAGCCGTGCTGACGGGTTTCACGCTGATGGGCCTCGGCCTCGCGAACATGATGCCGGTGCTGTTCGCGGCCGCCGCACGCGTGAAAGGCATCCACGCGGCAGAAGGCCTCGCGCACGTGGCCGGGCTCGCATATTTCGGACTGCTGTTCGGTCCGGTCGTGATCGGCGCGGTCGCGCAAACGGCGAACCTGACGATCGGCCTGTCGGTCGTCGCGCTGTGCGCGGCGCTCGTCGCGACCGTCGCGCCGAAGGTGCTCGCGCACCTGAAGATCTGACGACGCGCGGGCACGCCACCGGCTGCGGGCCCGCCAAAAAAGAAGGCGCGCCCGCGTGACCGCGGGCGCGCCTTCACCCCTTCTGTTGACCGCTTGTCAGCTTACATCTTCACTTCGTCGAGCAGCGTCTTCTTGCCGCTCTTGTAGTTGTACAGCGAGATCACGCCGTGCTGCAGGTCGCCCTTCGAGTCGAAGGTCGTCGTGCCGATCACGCCCGTGTAGTTCGTCGCCGGCATCGCCGCGAGGATCTTCGCCGGGTCCGTCGAGTTCGAGCGCTTCATCGCGTCGACGATGATGTACACAGCGTCATACGTGAACGGTGCATAGATCTGGATCGGCTGGCCGAAGCGCTTCTCGAACTTTGCCTTGAACGCGCTGCCGCCCGGCATCTTCTCGAGCGATGCACCGGCTTCCGAGCACACGACGTTGTCGGTCGCGTCGCCGGCCAGGTCGGCCAGCTTTTCCGTGCACACGCCGTCGCCCGCGAAGATCTTCGCGCGCAGGCCGAGCTGCTTCGCCTGTTTCGCGAACGGGCCGCCGGTGGCGTCCATGCCGCCGTACATGATCGCGTCCGGGTTCTCGCCCTTGATCTTGGTCAGAATCGCGCGGAAGTCGACTGCCTTGTCGTTGGTCGCGTCATGCGACATCACCTTCAGGCCGAGCGACTTCGCCTTCTTCTCGAACTCGTTCGCGAGACCCTGGCCGTAAGCGGTCGAATCGTCGACCACCGCGACGCTCTTGATGCCCTTCGAGTGCGCGTAGTTCGCGAGTGCCGGGCCCTGCTGCGCGTCGGTCGCAACCACGCGGTAGGTGGTCTTGAAGCCTTGCTGCGTGTAAGCCGGGTTGGTCGCCGACGGCGAGATCTGCACGACGCCCGCATCGCTGTAGATCTTCGAGGCCGGGATCGACGTGCCCGAGTTCAGGTGACCCACCACGGCGACGACCTTGTCGTCGACCAGCTTCTGCGCAACCTGCGTAGCCTGGCGCGGGTCGGCCGCGTCATCCTGCGCATCGAGTTGCAGCGTGATTTTCTGGCCGCCGATCGTGAGACCCTTGGCGTTGATCTCCTCGACTGCGAGACGAGCACCGTTTTCGTTGTCCTTGCCCAGGTGTGCAATACCGCCCGTCAAGGGCGCGACGTGGCCGATCTTGACGACTTGATCGGCGGCCGCGTTGCTTGCAGCTGCAACGCACAGCATCGCCGCGGCGGTGATCGGCAACAGCTTTTGCATCTTGATATTCATGTAAGTCTCCAGTTTCGGTCCCAATAAACGCCATCGCCCGGTGCCCCGCTGCCATCCCTGTGTTTGCATCACTGGACGATTCGCCGGTTGCATCGTTCATGCACTTGGCCTCAAGCACGTGGAAACAACCGCTTTTAGCGGCCGCCCGCCCGTACTTGCGCGCAAGTGTAGGTGATCAAATTAATTTGTGGGACTTTTTTGGGGTAGTGGTAACACTACCGATACGGGCACTTTGGAATGGTTACTCGAATATCGCCGCAAGCCCCGCCAGATAAGGGTTTCCGCTAATTACGGGCGGTCTGATGAAAGGTGGATTTAAAGCATTCCCGCGACATTTCGATTCGGTATTTTGTGCGAGGGATCATTGAATGAAACGCGCGTGACAACACGCGCGTTTCAGGTGCCGATACGAGCCGTTCAGGCGGCCGTCGTACCGTTCAGGCGGCCGTGGCGCGCCATTCGGCGTCGAGCGCGTCGACGAGCTGCGACACCGTCAGTGCGGCGCCGCGCCGCCGTGCGAGCGGCGCGCCCTGCCCGGCCCACAACGACAGGTAGTCGCCGTCGTTCGCGCGTGCGGCGGCCTGGCGCAGCGGCTGCGTGAGCGCGTTCTGCACCGGATACGGCGCAACGTCGGCCACGCGTTCGCCGAGCCGCGCCATCAGCGTGTTGCGCAGCCCGCGCGCATGGCGCCCGGTGATCGCGCGCGTGACCTGCGTCGACGTATCGGTGCTCGCGAGCAGGCGTGCCTTCCAGTCCGCCGCGATCGCGCTTTCCGTGCAGGTGAGGAACGCGGTGCCGAGCTGCGCGCCCTGCGCGCCGAGCGCGAGCGCGGCGGCAATGCCGCGGCCGTCCATGATGCCGCCCGCGGCGAGCACGGGCAGGCCGGTCGCGTCGACGAGCTGCGGCACCAGCGCGAGCGTGCCGACCAGCGCATCGTCGGCCGGCCCGATGAAGGTGCCGCGATGGCCACCCGCTTCGGCGCCCTGCGCGGACAGCGCATCGGCGCCGGCCGCCTGCCATGCGAGCCCTTCGGCGACGTGCGTCGCGGTGCCGATCACGTAGGTGCCGGCGGCCTTCAGGCGCGCGACGTCGGCCGCGTCGAGCACGCCGAACGTGAAGCTCGCGACCGGCACGCGCAACGCGACGAGCGCATCGAGCTGCGCGCGGAAGTCGGGTGCATAACGCGCGGGCGCGCTGCCCGGCGACAGCCCGAGCGCCGCATTCAGCGGATCGATCGCGGCGAGCGCGCGCGCGACGGTTGCCGCGTCGGGCGCGGCGTCGGACAGCACGAACAGGTTCACGGCAAACGGGCGATCGGTCGCCGCGCGAATCGCGTCGACTTCGGTCGCGAGACGGTCCGGCGCGAACGCGCCGGCGCCGAGGCTGCCGAGCGCGCCGGCGTTGGAGGCGGCCGCGACCATCGCGGCCGTGGTCGCGCCGACCATCGGCGCCTGCACGAGCGGCAGGCGCAGGCCGAAGCGTTCGGAAAACGGGGTGGAAAATGTACGGGCGGACATGGCGAATCCTTCGATGACGATGCGCGAAAGCGCTTTGTAAAGGCCGACCCGTCGACTCTATCGAAGCGGCACGCCGCCGAAAAATGAATAATCGAGATCGAAACGATCGCTGCGCGAGAAGCGGGCCGGGACCGCAGCTTCGACAAGCGCGTCGACCCGGCAGGCGCGGACCTTGCGCGCGCTGCAGCACCCCGGGATTGGTGGCACACTAGGCCGCCCCTCTTCCACCCGCGGCGCGCCTGTCGCGCGCCCGTTCGCCAGGAGTTCCAACGTGACTGCCCAATGGATCGACATCCCGACCGGTAACGACAGCTTCGGCGGCTATCTCGCGCTGCCCAAGCGCGGCAAGGGTCCCGCCGTCATCATCATCCAGGAGATCTTCGGCGTGAACTCGCACATCCGCGCGGTCGCCGACCAGTACGCGGCCGACGGCTTCGTCGCGCTCGCGCCGGACGTGTTCTGGCGCACGCAGCCGCGCGTCGAGCTGACCTATGAAGGCGCCGACCGCGACAAGGGCATCGAACTGATGAAGAAGACCGACGTCGGCCTCGCGGTCGCGGACCTCGGCGCCGCTGCCGACGTGCTGCGCGCGCGCCCCGAAGTCGCCGGCAAGGTCGCCGCGATCGGCTACTGCTTCGGCGGCCAGCTCGCCTACCGCGTGGCCGCGGCCGGCAAGGTCGATGCGGCGGTCGCCTATTACGGCGGCGGCATCCAGAATGCGCTCGACCTCGCCGGCAAGGTCACGCAGCCGATCCTGTTCCATTACGCGGAGAACGACCACGCGATCTCGCTCGATGCCGTCGAGCAGGTGAAGGCCGCGTTCGCCGGCCGCGACAACGCATCGTTCCACGTGTACCCGGGCGCCGAGCACGGCTTCAACTGCACCGACCGCGCGTCGTACCACCAGCGCGCCTCGGCGCTCGCGCACGGCCGCACGCTGACGTTCCTCGCCGAGCACCTGTAAAGGCGACCGACTACGGGCCCGGCACGCCGGGCCCGCGTTATGCTCCCTCCATCGCCACGAGTCACAACGGGGGTGACAGCGATGCACTCGGACTATCTCGCGCATGACGCGATCGGTCTCGCCGCGCTCGTGCGCGACCGCAAGGCGAGCCCGCGCGAATTGCTCGACGCCGCGATCGGACAGGCCGAAGCGGTGAACGGCGCGGTCAACGCGATCGTGCTGCAGGACTACGACGACGCACGCAAGCGGACGGAGTCGGTACACGATGCCGGCGCCGACGCGCCGTTCGCGGGCGTCCCGTATCTCGTCAAGGATCTCGGCGCGGCGGTGGCCGGCCTGCCGCTGTCGATGGGCAGCCGGCACTACCGGTACTTCGTGCCCGCCGACGATTCGCCGGTGATCGCGCGAAGCCGCGCGGCGGGGCTCAACGTGTTCGGCAAGACCAACACGTCGGAAATCGGCCAGATGCCGTACACCGAACCCGAGCTGTTCGGCGCATGCCGCAATCCGTGGAATCTCGATCACACGCCCGGCGGCTCGAGCGGCGGCGCGGCGGCGGCCGTCGCGGCCGGCATCGTGCCGCTCGCGCATGCGTCCGACGGCGGCGGCTCGATCCGCATCCCCGCGTCGTGCTGCGGGCTGTTCGGCCTGAAGCCGAGCCGCAACCCGGTGCTGGTCGACCTGCCGTCGAACGGCGAACTGGTCGTCCAGCATGCGGTGTCGCGCAGCGTGCGCGACAGCGCGCTGCTGCTCGACGTGACGACCGGCCAGACGCTGCCGCCCGGCGCGCCCGGCACCTTCCTCGGCGAACTCGACGCGCCGCCCGGGCCGCTGCGGATCGGCCTCGTCGTCGACCCGATGCTCGCACCGGCGCTCGCCGACGACACGCGCGCGGCGCTCGCCGATGCGGCCGCGCTCCTCGAATCGCTCGGCCATCGCATCGAACCGGCAACGCTGCACATCGACTACGCGCGCGCGGCCGAAACCTTTCTGACGTTGTGGGCGACGATCGCCGAGGAGATGGTGCTCGGCGCGCGCGCGCTGACCGGGCGCACGCCGAAGCGCGCCGAGTTCGAGCCCGCGACGTGGGCGATGGCCGTGGTCGGCAAGCGGGTCGCGCGCGCGCGGTTGCCGGACGTGCTCGAATGGCAGCGCCAACTCACCGTGCAGGTCGCAGGCCTCGTATCGCGCTACGACGCGATCCTGTGCGCGACGCTCGCGGCGCCGCCGGTCAAGATCGGCGAGTTGCAGCCGACCCCGTTCGAAGCCGCGCAGATGAAGCTGCTCGGCGCGCTGCCGGTGAAGCCGCTGCTGCGGGAAATGCTCGCGAAGTCGTCGGAGAAGGCGTTCGCGTGGGCCGGCTGCACCGAGCTGTTCAACCTGACGGGCCAGCCGGCGATGTCGGTGCCGCTCTACTGGAACGCGCGCGGACTGCCAGTCGGCGTGCAGTTCGTCGCGCGCCACGCCGACGACGCGCTGCTGCTGAAGCTCGCGCGCCAGCTCGAACAGGCACGGCCGTGGTTCGACCGGCGCCCGCCGCTGATGCAGGCGCAGCGCTGAGCCATGCCGCGCCGATGAAAAAAAGCCCCGCCGGCACAACCGGCGGGGCTTTTGGCTGGCAGGCGCCGCGCGGCGCTCAACCCGCGAGCCGTTCGCAGATCGTCCGCGTCGCGGTCGCTGCGTTCAGCGTGTAGAAGTGCAGCCCCGGCACGCCCGCGTCGATCAGGCGCCGGCACAGATCGGTGACGACGTCCGCGCCGAACGCACGGATAGCGTCGCGATCGTCGCCGAAGCTCTCGAGCCGGCGCGCGACCCAGCGCGGCACTTCCGCGCCGCACATTTCCGAGAAGCGCATCAGCTGCGAGAAGTTCGTGATCGGCATGATGCCCGGCACGATCGGCACGTCCACACCCAGCTTGCGCGCATCGTCGACGAAGCGGAAATACGCGTCGGCGTTGAAGAAATACTGCGTGATCGCGGAATTCGCGCCGGCTTTCACCTTGCGCGCGAAGTTCTCGAGATCGGCCTTCGGCGAGCGCGATTGCGGGTGGTACTCCGGATAGCCGGCGACCTCGATGTGGAACCAGTCGCCATGCTCGGCGCGGATGAAGCTGACGAGCTCGGACGCGTAGCGCAACTCGCCGACCTCGCCCATCCCCGACGGCAGGTCGCCGCGCAGCGCGACGATGTGCCGGATGCCGTGCGAGCGGTACTGGTCGAGGATCGCACGCAGGCTGTCGCGCGACGAGCCGATGCACGACAGGTGCGGCGCGGCCTCGAGGCCGTCCTTCTGCATGTCGAGCACGGTATCGAGCGTGCCTTGCTGCGTCGAGCCGCCGGCGCCGAACGTCACGGAGACGAATTTCGGCTTCAGCGGCAGCAGCTGCGCACGCGTCGCGCGCAGCTTCTCGACGCCGTCCGCCGTCTTCGGCGGGAAGAATTCAAACGAAAGTTCGATCGGTTTCATGATTCGCAAGAGTGGGCCCGGCCGTCAGCCGATGTCGCGCTGCCCGAAGATCAGCGCGGACAGCAGCCACGACACGATGCTGTACAGGATCGAACCGAAGAACGCGGACCAGAAACCCGACACCTCGAACCCTTTCAGCAGCGACGACGCGAACCAGAAGCACAACGCGTTCACGACCAGGATGAACACCCCGAGCGTGACGATCGTGACCGGCAGCGTCAGCAGGATCAGCACCGGACGGATCACCGTGTTGATCAGGCCGAGCACGACCGCGATGATCAGCGCGGTGCCGAAGCTCTTGATGTGGATCGACGGCACGAGGTACGTGATGATCAGCAGCGCGAGGGCGTTGATGACCCAGGTGAGGATGACGCTCATGGAGGGCTCCGGTTCGATTGTCGATCTGTACGGTCGATGGCCGCCGCCGGCCGCCACGCGTGCCTGCGGGCACGGCGCGACGACCGGCGATCCGGCACCGTGCCGCCGTACCGCGCCCGCCCGCTGCGGGGCGCACGCGGCACGGCGGCGGCGGTGCATCAGTAGCGGTAGTGGTTCGGCTTGAACGGGCCGTCCTTCTGCACGCCGATGTACGAAGCCTGCTCGTCCGACAGCACGGACAGGTTCGCGCCGATGCGCGCGAGGTGCAGGCGCGCAACCTTTTCATCGAGATGCTTCGGCAGCACGTACACCTTGTTCTCGTACTCGGCGCCGCGCACGAACAGCTCGATCTGCGCGAGCGTCTGGTTCGCGAACGAGTTCGACATCACGAACGACGGGTGGCCGGTCGCGCAGCCGAGGTTCACGAGGCGGCCTTCCGCCAGCAGGATCACGCGCTTGCCGTCCGGGAAGATGATGTGGTCGACCTGCGGCTTGATGTTTTCCCACTGGTACTGGCGCGTCGACGCAACGTCGATTTCCGAGTCGAAGTGGCCGATGTTGCAGACGATCGCGTTGTGACGCATCGCCTTCATGTGGTCGTGGCCGATCACGTGGAAGTTGCCGGTCGCCGTCACGAAGATGTCGGCCTTGTCGGCCGCGTATTCCATCGTCACGACGCGGTAGCCTTCCATCGCCGCCTGCAGCGCGCAGATCGGATCGATTTCGGTGACCCACACGGTCGCGCCGAGGCCGCGCAGCGACTGCGCGCAGCCCTTGCCCACGTCGCCGTAGCCCGCGACGACCGCGACCTTGCCCGCGATCATCACGTCGGTCGCGCGCTTGATGCCGTCGACCAGCGATTCACGGCAGCCGTACAGGTTGTCGAACTTCGACTTCGTGACCGAGTCGTTCACGTTGAACGCCGGGAACGGCAGGCGGCCGTCCTTTTCCATCTGGTACAGGCGGTGTACGCCGGTCGTGGTTTCTTCGGTCACGCCCTTGATGTGCGCGAGGCGCGTCGAGTACCAGGTCGGGTCGGCGTCGAGGTGCGTCGCGATCGACTTGTACAGCGCGACTTCTTCCTCGTTGGTCGGCTTCGCGATCACCGAACGGTCCTTCTCGGCCTTCGAGCCGAGGATCAGCAGCAGCGTGGCATCGCCGCCGTCGTCCAGGATCATGTTCGCGAATTCGCCGTTCGGCCATTCGAAGATGCGGTGCGAGAACTCCCAGTATTCGTCGAGTGACTCGCCCTTGAACGCGAACACCGGCGTGCCGGCTTCGACGATCGCGGCGGCAGCGTGGTCCTGCGTCGAGAAGATGTTGCACGATGCCCAGCGGACGTCCGCGCCGAGCGCCTTCAGCGTCTCGATCAGCACGCCGGTCTGGATCGTCATGTGCAGCGAACCAGCGATGCGCGCGCCCTTCAGCGGCTGCTGCGCCTTGTATTCGTCGCGGATCTGCACGAGGCCCGGCATTTCGGTCTCGGCAATGTTCAGTTCCTTGCGGCCCCAGCCGGCAAGCGCCATGTCGGCGACGACGTAATCCTTGGAAGCTTGCGAATCGATAATGGCGTTCATCACGCCCTCCTTTCTAAAAAAGTTCTAGAAATTGGTGACGTGAGCGCCGTTCAGGAAGCGGGGCCGGCGCGAAAATCGCCGCACGGCTGCTTGGTGAAGCTCTCCGAGCCTGGCGGACGCTGGATGGTCCGTCGCAACGCTCCTCGGAAAACGGGAGGGATTGTAGCAAATTGGCGCGGGAATTGCGCGACACGCGCCACGTCGGGCGCGCGCGGGCGCAATGAAAGGGTCAATTCTCGGCGCCGACCCACGCCTGTTCGCGCAGCCGCGTGCGCAGTCGCGCGACCGCCTGGCTGTGCAGCTGGCACACGCGCGACTCGCTGACCTCGAGCACCGCGCCGATCTCGCGCAGGTTCAGCCCGCGCTCGTAGTACAGCGACATCAGCAGCTTCTCGCGCTCGGGCAGCCGGTCGATCGCGTCGACCAGCGCCCCGCGCAGGTGGTCGTCGAGCAGCGCGGACAGCGGATCGGCGTGATCGACGCGATAGCGATCGAGGAACGGCTCGTCGTCGGCCGCGCGGTCGAAATCCTCGTAGTAGATGAGCTGGCTGCCGTGCAGGTCCTGCAGCATGCCCTGGTATTCGTCGAGCGGCATCTTCAGGTGCTGCGCGATCTCGGTCTCGCTCGCCGAGCGGCCGAGCTGCTGCTCAACCTGGTGCACCGCGTACTCGACCTCGCGCGACGTCTTGCGCAGGCTGCGCGGCAGCCAGTCGTTGCTGCGCAGCTCGTCGAGCATCGCGCCGCGGATGCGCTGGGTCGCGTAGGTCTCGAACTGCGCGCCCTGGTCCTCCTTGTAGCGGCCGGCCGCGTCCATCAGGCCGATCATGCCGGCCTGGATCAGGTCGTCGAGGTCGACGCTCGCCGGCATCTTCGCGACGAGCTGCAGCCCCAGGCGCCGCACGAGCGGCGCGTATTGCGCGAGCACGTCGGCCTGGGTCATCTTTCCTTGAGCGTTGTACATCATGGCTCTCTCCTTCCGCTCACGCGGCGTGGGCCGCACCCGTCTCGTACGACGGCTTGCCGCCCGCATGCACGGCACGGCCTGCACCCAGGCTCGGGCGCATCGGCCAGTACAGCAGGTCGGCAGCAATCTGCCGGTAGTCCCGCGCGGCGGCCGACGACGGGAACGCATCGACCGCGGTATGCATCAGCTCGCGCGCGTGCTCGACGAGCGGATCGGCGCTCACGCAGCCGGCGTCGGCGATCGACACCGTCAGGTAGCGGCTCGCAACGCCCGCGAGGTTGTCGTACGCGACCTTCGCGTCCGCGTGACTGCCGACGTGATTGGTCAGCACGCGGAACTGCGCGACCGCGTGCGCGAAATGCAGCCGCTTCATGCACGCGTACGCCTCGGTGATCGCCTGCGCGGCGACCCGCGTGACGATCAGCACGTCGTGCGCCTCGCGCGCGAGCGCGGAGAACGTGCCGTCGGCGCCGAGCTGCGCGTCGACCAGCACGATGTCGGCCTGGCCGTCGATGAAGTCGCTCAACTGCGTATCGCTGTAGCCGTCGCGCGCCAGCCGCGCGGCCGCACACAGGCCGAACCCGGCGGCGACCCGCGTGCGTTCGCCGTCGCGCAGCCAGGCGCCCGTGAGCGTCGCCGCGGCCGAATCCACGTCGGCGCGCTCGTCGACGACGAGCACGTCCTTGCCGAGCGCGGCGAGCGCCGCCGCGACGTTCACGACGGTGGCGGTGCAGCCGACGCCGGCCGGCCCGCCCGTCACCGCGACGATGCGCGACGCGCGCCCGGCCAGCAGGCGCCGCAGCCCTTCGGCCTGATCGATGATCCGTTTATCCAAATCGCACCTCGTGCAGCTCGGCGGTGGAACGCGCGGTCAGTGCGGAAAGCAGCGTCGGCATGTCCTCGTCTTGCGGCACGAAGGGCGAGCCGTCGCGCGGCACACAGAACGCGCTCTTCAGCAGGAATCGGGTCGTCGCGACGTACAGGTTCTCCGGCACCTTCTGGCCGGTCGACACGTAGTGGACGGGCAGCTTGTAGCGGATCACCGTGTCGAGCACGCCGCCGAGGTGGGTCGCCTCGTCGAGCTTGGTCAGGATGCAGCCGGCGAGGTCCGGATGCTCGCCCGCGCTGCGGTACGCCTGGACGACCTCGTTGAGCGTGTCGCCGTGGCTCGTCGCGTTGAGCAGCAAGAGGCGCTGCACCGGCGCGTTCGCACCGTGCAGCATCCCGATCTGGTCGGACAGCGCGCGGTCGCGCTGGCTCATGCCGATCGTGTCGATCAGCACAATGTGCTTGTTGCGCAGCTCGGACAGCGCAAGCGCGAGATCACCGGCATCCTTCACCGCGTGCACCGGCACGCCGAGGATCTTGCCGAAGATGCGCAACTGCTCGTGGCCGCCGATCCGGTAGCTGTCGGTGGTCAGCAGCGCGACCTTGCTCGCGCCGAAGCGCATCACGCAGCGCGCGGCGAGCTTTGCGGTGGTGGTCGTCTTGCCGACGCCCGTCGGCCCCATCAGCGCGAACACGCCGCCGCGCTCCATCAGCGCATCCTCGCTGTCGAGCACCGGCAGGTTCGCCGCGAGCACCGACTGCGCCCATTCGGCGGCCTGCTCGACGGTCTGCGCGCCGTCGCCGGACGGCAGGTTGTCGACCAGCATCCGCACCAGCTGCGCGGAGAAACCGGCCGAGAACAGGTGCTTGGTCAGCGCGCCGTGCACCGGACTGCGGCGCTGGCGGTCATGCCACTTCAGGCTGTCGAACTGCTCTTCCATCATCCCGCGCATCGCGCCAAGCTCGTGCATCACCGTGTCGTTGACGATGCTCTCGAGCCGCGACTTCACCGCGTCGGCGAGCACGGCGGCCGCGTCGGCGGACAGGCGCGCGCGTTCGGCCGGCTTCGCGGCGCTCGTGTCGCTCGTGCGGGCAGCGGCCGGCGGGATCCGGCGTTCGGCGTCGCGCACGATGTCGCGCGCCCAGCCGGCCGGCGTCGCGGCAGCAGCGTCCTGCGGCTTGCGCGCAGGCGCCTGCGGTGTGGCTTGTGCCGCCTCTGCGCGGGCGATCAGCGCTTCGCGCTGCTGCGTCAGGCGCTTCGCGTGCTCGACGAGCCACGCCGCGGGTTCGGAGGATGCCGCGGGCGCGGCTGCGCCGGCAGCGGACGCAGTTGCCAGTGGCGACAGCGATGCAGCGTCCGTTGCGTTCGCGTCGGCATCGAAGGCGGCCGGCTCCGTCGCTTCGGCGCTCGCGCCGAACACCGACGAGAACACGTCCGGCAGCCCGCCGTCGCCCGCTGCATACGGATTGACTGCGGGGCGCGCGAGCGTGGCGCCCGGGCGCGACACGATGCCCGGTACCGCGGCGGCCGGCACGGATTCCGGCGCGCGCGGCGCCATGGCGCGCGGACGGGCGGCGGGCGGCGGCGTCACCGCGGCGAGATCCGAGTCGGCGAGTGCGACGATTTCGACACTGCCGTCATCGAGCGTGCGGTTCGACAGCACGACGGCGTCGGCGCCGAGTGCCTCGCGAACCAGGCGAAGCGCGTCGCGGCTGGTCGCGCCGGTGAATTTGCGAATGTTCAAGCGGAACCCCCGATGACGTTAACGACTTTGATCGTGCGTGTATCCGGCACTTCGGCGTACGACAGCACTTTCAGTTGCGGCAGGCTGCGGCGCAGAAAGCGCGCGAGCATCGCGCGCAGCGCGTGCTGCACGAGCAGCACGGGCGGCAGCCCGAGATTCTGTTGACGCAGCATCGCTTGCTGCGTGCCGGTCAAAAGGTTGTGCGCGAGGCCGGGTTCGAGGCCCGGGTTCGCGCCGGTGGCGAGCGCCTGCGACAGTACGCGCTCGAGATTCGAATCGAGTCCCATCACCTGCATCTCGCCGGCGCCCGGATACCACTGCTGGGTGATCGCGCGGCCGAGCGACAGCCGCACCGCGGCGGTGATCTCATACGCGTCGCCGCGGCCCGCCTGCTCGGACACGGCCTCGAGGATCGTGCGCATGTCGCGGATCGGCACGCCTTCCTCGAGCAGGTTCTGCAGTACTTTCTGCAGCGTGGTCAGCGAGATCGTCTTCGGCACGAGGTCCTCGACGAGCGACGGCGCGTCCTTGCCGGTGCGCTCGACGAGCGACTGCACTTCCTGGCGGCCGAGCAGTTCGGCCGCGTGCTGGACGACCAGATGGTTCAGGTGGGTCGCGACGACCGTGCTCGCGTCGACCACCGTGTAACCGTACACCTGCGCCTGCTCGCGCATCGCGACGTCGATCCACACGGCCGGCAGCCCGAACGCCGGATCCTGCGTCACGGCGCCCGGCAACGCGGCCGTCACCTGGCCCGGATTGATCGCGAGCCACTGGCCCGGGAACACTTCGCCCGTGCCGATCTCGACGCCCTTCAGCGCGATCCGGTACGCGTTCGGCCGCAGCTCGAGGTTGTCGCGGATATGGATCACCGGCGGCAGGAAGCCGATTTCCTGCGCGAATTTCTTGCGGATGCTCTTGATGCGCTTGAGCAACTCACCGTCGCTGTTCTTGTCGACAAGCGGAATCAGCCGGTAGCCGACTTCGAGGCCGAGCGGGTCGATCAGCTGCACGTCGTCCCAGGTCGCCTCGTGGCTGTCGCCCGACAGCGCGGCGGGCGGCGCGACCTCGGTCACGTCGCCCGCCGCCTGGCGGGCCGCGGCGCGGCGGACCTGCGTGCGGGCCAGCCAGATCGCGCCGCCGCCGAGCGCGAGGAACGCGAAGTGCGGCATGCCCGGGATCAGCCCCATCAGCACGATGATCGCGCCGGTAATGGTCAGCACACGCGGATTCGTGAACAGCTGGCCGGTGATCTGCGTGCCGATGTCCTCGTCGGTCGCGACCCGCGACACGATCACGCCGGCCGCCGTCGAGATCACGAGCGACGGGATCTGCGCGACGAGGCCGTCGCCGATCGTCAGCAGCGTGTAGTTGGTGCCGGCCGCCGCGAAGCTCATGTCGTGCTGCACCATCCCGACGATCAGCCCGCCGATCACGTTGATCGCCATGATGATCAGGCCCGCGATCGCGTCACCGCGCACGAACTTCGACGCGCCGTCCATCGACCCGTAGAACTCGGCTTCCTGCGACACGGCCAGGCGACGCTTGCGCGCCTGCTCTTCGTTGATGAGGCCCGCATTCAGGTCGGCGTCGATCGCCATCTGCTTGCCGGGCATCGCGTCGAGCGTGAAGCGTGCGGACACTTCGGCGATCCGCCCCGCACCCTTGGTGATCACCATGAAGTTGATGATCATCAGGATCACGAACACGATGATGCCGACCGCGAAGTTGCCGCCGACCAGGAAGTGGCCGAACGCCTCGATCACCTGGCCCGCCGCGTCGGGGCCCGTATGGCCCTCGAGCAGCACCACGCGGGTCGATGCGACGTTCAGCGACAGGCGCAGCAGCGTCGAGAACAGCAGCACGCTCGGAAACGCCGCGAAATCGAGCGGCTTCATCGTGTACATGCTGACGAGCAGCACCATCACCGACAGCGCGATGTTGAACGTGAACAGCAGATCCAGCAGCAGCGGCGGCAGCGGCAGGATCATCATCCCCAGGATCATGCAGATGAGGATCGGGCCCGCGAGCGCGCGCAGGTTGGTGCCCGCGAACGGGTTCGCTCGCTTGGCGAACAGGCCGGTGGTCGGGGTGCTCATGCTGCGTTCCCTTGCTTGCCGAGCGTGTCCTCGGCTTCCTCGCGCTCGTCGTCGGCCGCGACCGACGTGCCCTTGTCGAGTTCGGCCGGCACGTCGAGATCGACCGGCGCGGCCGGGAACGCGCCGCCTTCCGAGCGGAAGCGCCGCAACTGGTAGACCCACGCGAGCACCTCGGCGACGGCCGAGTACAGCGAGCCGGGGATCTCGCGTTCGAGTTCGACGTTGTGATACAGCGAACGCGCGAGCGGCGGCGCCTCGAGCAGCGGCACGTTGTGCTCGGCCGCGAGGTCGCGGATGCGCGCAGCGACGAGGTTCACGCCCTTCGCGACGACCTTCGGCGCGCGCATCTCGCCGTCCGTGTATTGCAGCGCGACGGCGAAGTGCGTCGGGTTCGTGACGACCACGTCGGCCTTCGGCACGGCGGCCATCATCCTGCGCCGCGCGATCGCGCGCTGCTGCTGGCGGATCCGGCCCTTCACGTGCGGATCGCCTTCGTTCTCGCGATGCTCGCGCTTCACTTCTTCCTTCGTCATGCGCAACTTCTTGTTGTACTGCCAGAGTTGGTACGGCACATCGAGCGCGGCGACCACCAGCATCCCGGCGACCGTCGTGCCGCAGCACACGGCGACCAGATGCATCGCATCCGCGAGCGCCGAGCCGAGCGGCTGCGTCGCGAGACCGAGCAGTTCGTCCTTGCTGCGCCAGATCGCAATCCCGCCGATCCCGCCGACGATCAGGGTCTTCGCGAGCGACATCCCGAGCTGGATCGGCCCCTGGATCGAGAAGATGCGGCCGAGGCCCGAGATCGGGTTCAGGCGGTCGAACTTCAGCTCGAAGGTCTTCTGCGAGATCAGCCAGCCGCCGAGCGCCATTGGCGCGAGCAGCGCGGCGAGGCCGGTGAGCGCGAGGATCGGCAGCAGCGCGGCGAGGCCTTCGACGCTCGCGCTGCCGGCCGCCGACAGCATCCGGTGCGTGTCGAACGCGGTGGCGCGGTCGAACGCGAACGCGCCGCGCAGCATCGCCTGCAGATGGGCGCCCGACGGACCCGCGAGCAGCCACGCGCCGTAGAACCCGGCCGCGAGCAGCGCGAACGAAGCCAGTTCGCGCGAGCGCGCGACCTGCCCCTCCTCGCGCGCCTTCTCGCGGCGTCTCGGAGTGGCGGCTTCTGTTCTGTCGAGATCGCTCTCGTCTGCCACGGGGCCTCCAGTCGGGTACGGCGACATGCCGCTTTCCAGTGACACCGATTATTCATGCGCGCGTCAAACGCCGATCGGTCGAGCAAAGCCGGGAAAGGGGGGTATTTCGGGGAATCGGGCGAGGCGGCGCGGCGGCGGGGATGGACTGATGCGGCGCGTGCGGAGGCGGTGGAAAACGCGTCGCCGGGATGCGTGATGCAGTGTCAGGACGGATGAGGCGGGGAATCGTTGCAGCGGCGCTGCGATGAGCCAGCCGCCCCGACGCGACGGCGTCGTGCGTCGGGGCGGACGGCGCTCAGATGGCCGGAATCGGATCCGTGCCGTAGCGGTTCGGTCCGTTGGTGCCGCGCGAGCACATCCACACGAGCAGCAGGATGCCGCCGACCAGCGGAACGAACGCGATCAGCAGGAGCCAGCCGGAGTGGCCCGTATCGTGCAGGCGGCGGACGGTGACCGCGAGGCTCGGCAGCACCAGCGCGAGCGACGCGACCGCTGCGACGATCGTCACCAGCAGCGAGATCGCGCCCGCATCGTGTCCCACCATGGTGATCAGCTGACAGATGATCGACACGACGCTCGTGAGCAACGCGAAATACCAGTATTCCGCACGCCGAGCGCGGCCCTCGAATTTCGTGTATTGATTGAGCGCAGAACGAACGGCTTCACTGAAATTCATTTTATTGCCCTCATGTTTTATATCAAACACCCCGAAAACACCGCGGGCATTATAAGTTTGAATTTCAGCCGACTCCATCCATTTTCGCGTGCCACGGTGCGCCAATACGCCCCAGGAACGGCCACGACAGCGGCACCCCGGATCGCCGATTCGCACGTCACATTATTTTCATAATCGTGATGTTCCAGAAAAAATAACAAGACGATAATTCATCAATTGATTACATCCGAATGAAACGCAACACAATCGATAATCGAAACGATCGCCGGGCAAGCGATTAACCGGCCGGCCGGAATATCCACGTTCGGCACGCGCACGCGCGAAGGCATCGCGTCCCGGCCGGCCTTCGCGCTAGCCGGCCGCCGCCTGCTGCAGCACAGCGAGATCAAGCTTCTTCATCTTCAACACTTGCGCCATCACGCGCTCGGCGCGTGCCGGGTCGCCCGCCATCAGTTCGGGCATCTGCACGGGCACGACCTGCCACGACACGCCGAAGCGGTCGCGCAGCCAGCCGCACTGCTGCGCGCGCTCGTCGCCGCCTTCGGCCAGCGCCGCCCAGTAGCGGTCGATCTCGCGCTGGTCGCGGCAGTTGACGACGAACGACACGGCCGGCGTGAGCGGGAACGCCGGACCGCCGTTCAGCGCGAGGAAGCCCTGCCCGTCGAGTTCGAACGACACCGTCATCACCGCGCCCTCGGCCTGCCCGGACGCCTGCGCGCCGGACTTGCCGTAGCGCGCGACGTGCACGATGCGCGCGTCGTCGAACACCGACACGTAGAAGCCGGCGGCCGCCTCGGCGTCGCAGTCGAACCACAGGAACGGCGTGATGCGTTGAATGCGCTGGCTCATGGCGGTGTCTCCTCGATGTCGTCCCGGCATCGGTGCCGGTCTTATATCGTAGGCGCTGCACCCGGACACCGCGGCCCGCGCACAAATAAAAAAGGGGGCGATCGCTCGCCCCCTTTGCTGCTGCTGCCCGTGCCGCGTCAGAACGCGACGTAAGGCTGCGCGCCGCCGCTCCCGGTCTTGTCCATCCCGAAGTAGATCGTCTTGCCGTAGAAATGCGGCATGCCGAGATCGAGCCACCCGGCCGCGCCGAACGGGCCGGCGATGTCGTTGAACGCGAACGTCGACGTGTTCGTAAACAGCGCATCGGCGTTCGCGACCGGCATCGACACGCCGCCCGTCGTACCGTTCTGGCCGGTCAGCGTCGCCGTATAAGTGGTCGACGACGACGGGCAGTAGAACTGCTTGTTGACCGGGCACGGCGTCTGCGCCGAATCGTTGAAGAAATACGCGTTCGAGCCCGTATCGAAGAACGCGGTCACGGCGCCGCCGAGGAACGTCGCGCTCACGTCGCCGGTCGTCGTCGACGTCAGCACCGTCGATGCGGCAAGCGCGTTGTTGCTCTGCGTACCGATCCCGAACGTCAGCAGGCCGGTCGCGCTGCCCTGCCCGCTGCTCGAGACGCTCGGCATCTGCACGATCACGCCGTTGTTGTCGGTCGCGAAGCGATGGACCGGGTTGGCCACCTGCTGGTTGACCGGCACCAGCGCGACCGCGCAGCTCGAATTGCCGTTCGGGCACGCGTAGTAGTTGTTGGAGGTCGCCGACGTCGACGTCGCGCAGGTCGTGCCGCAGTCGAGCGGCGCCGGCCCGATGCCGAGGATGCCGTTCGCGCCGAGATCGCTCGCCGTGTTGGCCGACGTTCTGGCACCGTTGTTCGAGCACGAGCTCGGCACGTTGGTCGTACCGAGATCGCCGATGATCTGCACCGGCAGCGAACTCGCCCGCTCGGTGCCGATCGACAGGTCGACAGTACGCACCGAGCCCCAGGTGAAGCTCGTCACGAACTTGCCGCACTCGGCAACCGGCGCGCCGCCGCTCGTCACCTGCGGCAGGCTGCCGAGCACGCCAGACACGGCGCTGCCGACCAGCCGCAGCCCATACGACGCGGTGTCGACGAGCACGTTGTTGACCACCTGGCAATTCGACGTGCCCG
The DNA here is from genome assembly GCF_000292915.1 of Burkholderia cepacia GG4. Lineage (NCBI taxonomy): Bacteria > Pseudomonadati > Pseudomonadota > Betaproteobacteria > Burkholderiales > Burkholderiaceae > Burkholderia > Burkholderia cepacia. Next base: position 189,832 of record NC_018513.1, on the reverse strand, counting down.
GCGCACAGATCTTCACGTTGACCGTCGGGATGTTGATCACGCGCGCGACGCCGGTGCCGACCGAAATCACGGCCGTGTTCGCGGTATTGCCGTCCGACACGCTGGAGCCGCCGTTGCTGCCGCCGCTCCCGCCATTGTTGTCGCCGCCGCCGCCGCATGCGGCCATGAGCATCGCCGTGGCAGCCGCCAGGCCCAGGAGGCCGAGCCAGCGCTTGAAGGTAAGAGGAATATTCACGATCGCTCTCCCGCTGTCACTGGATGTCGGTGCCGGTCAGGCCGGCCGGCAGCGCGGCCGGCAGCCATGCCTGCCCCGCGAAGGCGCCCATGTGGCCGCCCGTCCGGATGACGAGGCCGCTCGTCTCGACGGACACGGGCGCGCGCCAGCCGCCCGCCGCGTGCGCCGCCTGGACACCGGCGGTGTATTGCGGGAAATAGCCGCCGAGCAGCGACTCGAGGTCCGGCATGCTCGGCCCGCGCCATGCGAGGCCGAACACGGCGCCGGTGACGGACGTGTATTCGTGGATGACAGTGCCCGACGCGAGCGTGATCTCGCGAACGGTGTACGCGGCCGCGCTCGCCTGCACACCGTCGGCCGAGCGCATCGCGCGCTGCATCGTGCGCACCGTGGCGGCATGATCGTCCGCCGGCGGCGACATCGGCGCGCCGCCCAATTCGGCGTGTGCGTGGACCGCCCACAGCACACCCGTCGCTGCCGTCGCGTGCGCGACGGCCCAGCCCAAGCGTTTCAGCTTCACGTTCCCCCCCAAAGGGACTGGCTTCGTTGCCAGCGGCACCGCCATCAGGCTCGGCCCCGTGGGTCAACGAATGAAAGTCTCAAGATTGACGCTTCGTTGCTGCTGACGCGTAGTATGCCTCCGGAGTGTGCCGGAGTGTCAAATTGCCGCGGCATGACAGGCAGCGCGGCCCGCTCGCGGTGGGCCCGGGGAACGGCAAAAGCCATGCGCACCGGGCCGCCCGACGAAACGAACGGGCGCCGGCGCGAGGCGGCAAGCTCAGAAGCCGAGGCTCGCGAGCAGGTCGTCGACCTGCGCCTGGTCCTGCACGACGTCGGACTTGCCTTCGGGCGCGATCTGCGGCCCGTTCAGCAGCGACTCGGGGCTGCCGGTCGCGCTGATCTGCTCGGCCGCGAGTGCGGCCGCGGTCGCCGCGAACTGCTCGCGCCGCTCGGGCGCGATGTTCTCGACGAGCACGGTGAGCAGCTGCTGCTCGATCAGGTAGACCATCTCCATGATCTTCTTGATCACTTGCCCGGTCAGGTCCTGGAAATCCTGCGCGAGCATGATCTCGAGCAGCTGCGCGCTGGTCGCGGAAGTCGCTTCGGGCAGCGCGTGCAGGAACGTGCGCGTATCGCCCATCAGCTCGCGCACTTCCGCGTGCTCGATCGGCGCCGCGTACCACTGCGCCCAGCGGGCGTCGAGCGCCTCGGCCTCATTCTGGATGCGCTCCTGCACCGGCTTGGCGATCTCGATCGCGTTCAGCACGCGCTCGGCCGCCTGCTCGGTCATCGTCGCAACGTAGCGCAGACGGTCGCGCGCATCGGGCACGGCTTCCGCCGCGCGCTCGACATGCTTGTCGAGTCCGAGCTCGCGCATCGAATCGCGCAGCGTGCGCGTGACGTGGCCGATGCGCGCGAGGATCCGGTCGCTCGCGAAATCGGCCCCTTCTGCGTGGCTCTCGGCACTGAACGCCGCGCCGGCGAGCGCCGCATGGATCGACTCGTTCACGTCAGCTCCCGGCCTTCGCCATCTTTTCGATGATCTTGTTCAGCTTCTCGTCGAGCGTCGCGGCCGTGAACGGCTTCACGACGTAGCCGCTCGCGCCCGCCTGCGCGGCCGCGATGATGTTTTCCTTCTTCGACTCGGCCGTGACCATCAGCACCGGCAGGTGCGTGAGCGTCGCGTCCCCGCGGATTTCCTTCAGCATCGCGAGGCCGTCGAGGTTCGGCATGTTCCAGTCCGAAATCACGAAGTCGAAGCCGCCGCCGCGCAACCGTGCGAGGCCGGCTGCGCCGTCCTCGGCTTCGTCGACGTTCGTATAGCCCAGTTCCTTGAGCAGGTTGCGGACGATCCTGCGCATCGTCGGGAAATCGTCCACCACCAGGATTTTCATGCTCTTGTCCATCGTCGTTCCTTTGCAGATTCGTTACCGTCGGGACCCGCAGCGTCGCACGCGCCCCGTGACATTTCATTCAGACCCGCTGCACGCGGTCGCCCATCGTTGCGAGCCGCGCCATCACGCGCCGGCTCATCTCGGCGAGCGGCGCGATCTCGTCCGCGCCGCCGAGCGCGATCGCCTCGCGTGGCATCCCGAACACGATGCAACTCGCCTCGTCCTGCGCAAAGGTGTGGGCGCCCGCGCGCTTCATGTCCAGCAGGCCGGCCGCGCCGTCGCGACCCATCCCCGTGAGGATCACGCCGATCGCGTTCTTGCCCGCGTGCTGCGCCGCCGAGCGGAACAGCACGTCGACCGACGGGCGATGGCGATTCACCGGCGGCTCGTCGGACAGCTGCGCGATGTAGTTTGCGCCGCTGCGTGCGAGCAACAGGTGCGCATGGCCCGGCGCGATATACGCATGGCCGGGCAGCACCCGCTCGCCGTGCTCGGCTTCCTTCACCGCGATCCGGCACAGGCCGTTGAGCCGCTGCGCGAACGATTTCGTGAAGCCGGGCGGCATGTGCTGCGCGATCAGCACCGCCGGCGCATCCGGCGGCAGCGGCGTCAGCACTTCGCGGATCGCCTCGGTGCCGCCCGTCGACGCGCCGATGATGATCAGCTTCTCGGTACTGACGAGCGGGTTGTTGACCAGCGGCGCGGCCGGGTGGCTGCCCGCTGCGCGCGCGACTGCCTGCGGCTGCGGCGCCTGCCGCACGCGCGCGCGCGACGCCGCGCGGATCTTGTCCGCGAGCTTCTCCGCATAGTCGAGCATGCCGTCGCGAATCCCGACGCGTGGTTTCGTCACAAAATCCACCGCGCCGAGTTCGAGCGCGCGCAGCGTGATCTCCGAGCCGCGCTCGGTCAGCGACGACACCATCACGACCGGCATCGGCCGCAAGCGCATCAGCTTCTCGAGGAAGTCGAGCCCGTCCATGCGCGGCATTTCGACGTCCAGCGTCAGGACGTCCGGGTTGTGCTGCTTGATGAGTTCGCGCGCGACGAGCGGATCGGGCGCGGTCGCGCACACCGTCATGTCGGGCTGGCTATTGATGATCTCCGTCATCAGGCTGCGAATCAGCGCCGAGTCGTCGACGCACAACACTTTGATCTTCTGCACTGCGGTCATGCCTCCTGCTTTCTCGAAAGGTTGCCCGCCAACGGGCTGCCGGCCTTCGGGTTCGCCGCCTGCGCGCTGCCGGCGCCGCGGGCGCCGAACAGCTCGATGCGCGGACGCGCCGGCGGCGGTGCGGCCGGGCGCTTCGCCGCGAACAGCTCGACGTGCGCGCGCGGCCGGGCGGCGCGCACGCGGTCGGCTTCGCGCGCCAGCGCGGCTTCGCGCTCGGTGACGCCCGGCACCTGCAGCCGCAGCTTCTTCACCATCGCGCGGCCCGTGCGCGGCATGAACGCGACCTTGCGCGGGTGCACGCCCTGCAAATCCTCCGCGGTGATGCGGATGCGTTCGAGCGCAAGGTAGCGGCGCACGAAATCCGCGTTGCGATCGCCGATGTTGATCGTGGTCATCCCGGCCAGCACGGCCGCGCCGCCGAATACCTTCGCCTCGATGCGTTCGCGGCGCCCGCCCGCCTTGATCAGTTCGTTGATCAGCACTTCCATCGCGTATGCGCCGTAGCGCATCGAATCGGACGCAGCCGCACCCGCGTCGGCGCCGTCGTCGGGCAGCATGAAGTGGTTCATCCCGCCGATGCCCGCGAACGGGTCGTGCAGGCACGCGGCGACGCACGAACCGAGCACGGTCATCAGCACCATGTCCTCGGACGTCGTGTAGAACTCGTTCGGCAGCAGCTTCACGCCGGGGCGTTCGAAGTGGTTGTCGAAGTAGCGATTGGTCGCGATCGGCAGAGCGCTCATCCGCGTTCTCCGTAAGCAGGTGCGGCACGTGCGGGGACGCGCGGCGGCACCGCTGCCGCCGTGGCCGCGGCGCGCGGGCGCGTGCCCTGCGCGGCATCGCGCGTCAGTTCGTACACGGTCTGGCCGCGCAGCCGGAACGCCTGCGAGACGTACGTGAAATTCTCGGAATGCCCGGCGAACAGCAGCCCGCCCGGCTTCACGAGCGGCTCGAAGCGCGCCAGCACCTGCCCCTGCGTCGGCTTGTCGAAATAGATCATCACGTTGCGGCAGAAGATCGCGTCGAACGGCTTCGCGATCCCGTAATCGGCATCGGTCAGGTTCAGTTGCTCGAAGCGGATCATCGCGCGCAGTTCCGGGCGGACCTTCACGCGGCCGGCCTGTGCGCCGGTGCCCTTCAGGAAGAAGCGCTTGAGCCGCTCCGGCGCCAGGTGCTTGACCTGGTCGTAGGTATAGATACCGGCCTCGGCCTTCGCGAGCACCTGCGTGTCGAGGTCGGTCGCGAGAATCGATGCGCCGCGCGCGGCCGATTCGCCGAGCGCCTCGATCAGCGTGATCGCGATCGAGTACGGCTCCTCGCCCGTCGACGCCGCCGAGCACCAGACCGACACCGGCGCCGCCCGCCCCTTCACGAAATCCGCGAGGATCGGGAAGTGGTGCGACTCGCGGAAGAACGCGGTCAGGTTCGTCGTCAGCGCGTTGGTGAACGCTTCCCACTCGAGCGGATCGTCCTCCTGCTCGAGCAGGTCGAGGTAGTCGCGGAACGTGTCGAGGCCGCGTGCGCGCAGCCGGCGCGCGAGCCGGCTGTACGCCATGTCGCGCTTGTGCTCGGACAGCGAGATTCCCGCGCGTTGATGGATCAGCGCGCGGATGCGAGCGAAGTCCGCGCCGGTGAACGCGAAGTCGCGCCCCGGCTCGCCCGCGCGGGGCGACGGATCCGGTGCATCGGGTCGAAACGGTGCGCGCGCGGACGACATGGCTTAGAAGGTCTCCCAGTCGTCATCGGACGTGCCGGCCGCGACCGGCGCCGGCTTCTCGCCGTGCAGCGCCGGACGCACCAGTGCGGGCTTCTCGGCCGGCTTGTGCGCCGGTGCGGCGGCTGCCTTCGCGTTCGCGTTCGCGAGACGCGGGCCGTAGCCGCCCGCGGCCGGCGCGGCCTTCGACGCGCGTGCGACGGCATCCGTCGCGCGTTTCGCGTCGTGGCCCGACGCCGGTGCCGCGGCATGCGCCGCCGGCGCGGCGCGACGTGCCGGCTGTGCTGCGGCCTGCGGTGCCGGCAGCGCGGCCGGCGCGGCTTCGTAACGGCTCGCCGGCGGCAACGCCGGCGCCTCGGCCGGTGCATGCGTGGCCACGCGCACGGCGCTGCGCGCCGGCGCGAGCACGATGCCGCCCGCCACGCGCCAGTCCGACACGATCGCCTTCATCTGGCGCGTCTGCTCCTCGAGCGACGCGGCCGCCGCCGCGGCCTGCTCGACGAGCGCCGCGTTCTGCTGGGTGACCGAATCCATCTGGCCGACCGCGCGATTGACCTGCTCGATGCCGGTCGACTGCTCGTCCGACGCAGCGCTGATCTCGCCCATGATGTCGGTCACGCGGCGCACGGCCTGCACGATCTCGTCCATCGTCGAGCCGGCGCGCGCGACGAGCGCCGACCCGCTTTCGACCTTCTCGGCCGAATCGCCGATCAGCTGCTTGATTTCCTTCGCCGCGCTCGCGCTGCGCTGCGCGAGCGAGCGCACTTCGCCCGCGACCACCGCGAAGCCGCGGCCCTGCTCGCCGGCCCGCGCGGCTTCGACTGCCGCGTTCAGCGCGAGGATGTTGGTCTGGAACGCGATGCCTTCGATCGTGCCGATGATGTCGACGACCTTGCCCGAGCTCGCCGCGATGTCCTGCATCGTCGACACGACCTGACCGACCACGTCGCCGCCCTGCGTCGCGATGTCGGACGCATTCACCGCGAGCTGGCTCGCCTGGCGTGCGTTCTCCGCGTTCTGGCGCACGGTGCCGGTCAACTGCTCCATGCTCGATGCGGTTTCCTGCAGCGACGCTGCCTGCTCCTCGGTGCGCTGCGACAGGTCGGTGTTACCGGTCGAGATCTCGCGCGCGCCGACGTCGATCGACTCGGTGCCGCGATGCACGGCCTGCACCATCGTCGTCACGGCGTCCTGCATCCGCTTGACGCCGCCGAACAGGCGGCCGATCTCGTTGGTGCTGAACACGTTGACTGGCTGCGTGAGATCGCCGCCGGCGATGCGCTCGAAGTGCGCGATCGCATCCTCGAGCGGCTTCACGATCAGCCCGCGCAACACGAAGCGGATCGCGATCACCATGACGAACGCGATCGCGATGCCGGCCGCGATCAGGCCGATCATCATCGAGATCTGCGACTGCGTCGCGGCCTGGCGTTCTTCCGCGCGCTTCTGCAACGATGCGACCACGACCGACGCGGCCTGGTCGTACGCGACGAACATCGGGCTGATCTTCGTGTCGGCGACCGCGTGGTATGCGGCCATGTCGCCCGCGCGCGCGGCCGCGAATTCCGGCTCGACGCCTTCCTTCACGATCGCCGTGTAGCGCGCGGTGAGTTCGTCGACGAGCGCCGGCTCGACGCCGAGCTTCGGCGTCGCCTGGAACGCCTGCCAGTTCTGGTTCGACTTCGCGTACAGCTCCTGCGCGCGGTCGAGCACCTTGGTGGCCTCGGCCGCGTTGCCGGCCTCGGTCAGCGAGCGGAAGCGGTCGAGCGACACGCGCGCGCGCAGCAGGTACGACGACGTGTCGTCGAGCGTGTGGATCGCCGGCAGGTCGACGTGCGCGATCTCGTCGAGCGAGCGGCTCGCGTGATTGAGCGCGTAGAGGCCGAGCCCGCCGACCGCGGCGGCCAGGCACACGAGGATGAGTCCGACCGCCGTCAGCGTCGTGCGGATCGACCAGTTATGCAACATTGCGAATTCTCCCGAAGTTCCTGCGCGCGCGGCGCGCTTACGTGCCGAGCGTCTCGATCAGCGCCATTTCCCGGCTCGACATCAGCTTCTCGATGTCCATCAGGATCAGCATCCGGCCGTCGACCGTGCCGAGGCCCGTCAGGTACTCGGTCGTCAGTGTCGCGCCGAACTCCGGCGCCGGCATGATCTGGTCGGTCTGCAGCGTCAGCACGTCCGACACGCCGTCGACCACCATCCCGACCACGCGGTTCGACACGTTCAGGATGATCACGACGGTCTGGTGGTCGTACTCGACGCGGCCGAGATGGAACTTGATCCGCATGTCGACGATCGGCACGATGATCCCGCGCAGGTTGATCACGCCCTTGATGAAGTCCGGCGCGTTCGCGATGCGCGTGACGCTGTCATAGCCGCGGATTTCCTGCACCTTCAGGATGTCGATCCCGTATTCCTCGTCGCCGAGCGTGAAGACGAGGAATTCCTGGCCCGTCGCATCGCCCTGCTCGGCGTCGCGGCGGCTGGTTGCCGCGTTCGCCGCGGCCGGATTGATCATTTGGACTTCAGCAGACACGTTTGCCCCCAATCGGTTGAATGGCGAAAGTCAGAAGATCGCGAGCTCGGCGCCGGCTCGGGCGCCGTGCGTCGCACGGGTTTCGCGGTTCAGCGCCGCGACGTCGACGATCAGCGCGACGCTGCCGTCGCCGAGGATGGTCGCCGCCGAGATGCCGTGCACCTTGCGGTAATTGGTTTCGAGGTTCTTCACGACCACCTGCTGCTGGCCGACCAGCTCGTCGATCAGCATCGCGAAGCGGCGCCCCTCGGTTTCCATGATCGTGACGATCCCCTGGGTCGGGTCGGTGCGCGCATCCTCGACCGAGAACACCTCGTGCAGCGCGACGAGCGGCAGGTATTCGCCGCGCACGCGCACCACGCGCTCGCCGTTGCCGACCGTGTAGATGTCGTCGATCGACGGCTGCAGCGACTCCATCACGAAGTTCAGCGGCAGGATGAAGATCTCGCTGCCGACCTTCACCGACATCCCGTCGAGGATCGCGAGCGTGAGCGGCAGCACGATCCGCGTGGTCGTGCCGCGGCCGGCCTGCGACGTGATCTCGACATGGCCGCCCATCGACTGGATGTTGCGCTTCACGACGTCCATCCCGACGCCGCGCCCCGACACGTCGGTCACGGTCTCGGCGGTCGAGAAGCCCGGCGCGAAGATCAGGTTCCACACTTCTTCGTCGCTGATGTTGTCGGACACCTGCATGCCCTGCTTCGCGGCCTTCGCGAGGATCCGCTCGCGGTTCAGGCCCGCGCCGTCGTCGCTGACCTCGATCACGATGTTGCCGCCGTGATGCGCGGCCGACAGCACGAGCTGGCCGACCCCGTCCTTGCCGGCGGCGACGCGCTTGTCGACCGTCTCGATTCCGTGGTCGAGGCTGTTACGCACGAGGTGCGTGAGCGGATCGATGATCCGCTCGATCAGGCTCTTGTCGAGTTCGGTCGCCTGGCCGAACGTGACCAGCTCGACCTGCTTGCCGAGCTTGCCGGCGAGATCGCGCACGAGCCGCGGGAAGCGGCTGAACACGTAGTCCATCGGCATCATGCGGATCGACATCACCGCTTCCTGCAGGTCGCGCGCGTTGCGCTCGAGCTGCGCCATCCCGTTGAACAGGCGATCGTGCAACGCCGGATCGAACGCGCTCGCCGTTTCCGCGAGCATCGCCTGCGTGATCACGAGTTCGCCGACCAGGTTGATCAGCTGGTCGACCTTCTCGACGCCGACGTTTCAACTCGGCGAGCGCACGTTGCAAGCAGTCGTGAACGTGATCCACGGCTGTCGCGTATGGACCAGCATGCAGATCATCAGGCGCCAAAGAAAACGCGCCGCAATCTTAGTTAACAGCCGGATTCGGCCGCGCGCGACCTTGTCTTCGTAAACTGTGTAAGCCGCTCAAGGGCACGAACGGCAAGTGTCAAGCAGGTCCGGGCAGGTCGAAGGTGAGAACAGACACCAGTCGGCACGGTCAACCAGGCGCTTCATGAACAGGTCGGGAATCCAGTTTACCGTGTTCATGTGCAGGGTGACACGGAGATGTTCCCCGATGTTCGCAAGCACCCCGAGGAAGTTCTCGACGGCGAGCTGCCAGGATACGAGGTACGCGCACTTCGCGACCTGTTCATGAAGCGCGTGATGGAAGGCGACGGCTGGGTGGTGTTCTACCTTCAGGAACGGGCCACGCCCACGACAAGTTCGTTCGTGGAGTTGGTATGGGATTACAGGGCACGCGCACGCAACCAGTCGTGCCCGAAGACCCAGCTGAACTTGAAGAGCAGCCGCATTAGTTCAGCGGCTAAAAGCTGCGCATGAGGTCTAAACGACCGTCGTCAGGTAGCACGACAAGGAGCCGCGACCGGCTCGGCGGCGGCCGGCGTGGCGGCAGGCGCCGCCGGCGCGGTGCCGCGCGCAATGCGGATCTGGCTGTCGTCGATCACGAAGCAGCACACGGCGACGATGTCGTCGGACGGCACGTCCGATTCGAGCCACAGCGTCAGGTCGCCGCCCGCTTCCTCGCGGCCGACGATCCGGCCCAGATTGCCGAGTTCCTCGGCGAGCAGCGCCTGGTCCTTCGCGTCGACGCCGACGAGCGTGATCCTCAGGTGCGGGCCGTCCGCGCCGGCGTCGGCCGCCGGATGAGCGGCCGCGACGGCCTGCTCGACCACGTGGTCGGGCGCGCGATCGCCGCCGGCGACGGGTGCCGGCACCAGTGCCGGTTCAGCGACAGCGGGTGCGGCAGGCGCGGCATCGACGACCGCGGGCGCACCCGCGCCGCTCTCGGCCTTCAAGCGTTCGAGCTTCGCACAGATCGTCGCGGCGGCCGCCGCGTCGGGCTCGGCGCTCGCACGGTAGTCGACCAGCTGGTCGGACAACACGTCCTTGGTCTCAAGGAATGCGTCGACCATTTCCTTGGTCAGCGTCAGCTCGTGATTGCGCGCACGGTCGAGCAGCGATTCGAGGATGTGGGTCGTCTCGGTCAGCGCGGAAAAACCGAACGTCGCCGCGCCGCCCTTGATCGAATGCGCGGCGCGGAAGATCGCCGCCAGGTCCTCGGGGTCGGGCGAGCCGACGTCGAGGTTCAGCAGCAACTGCTCCATCTGCGCGAGCAGCTCGTCCGCTTCGTCGAAAAAGGTCTGGTAGAACTGCGTGATGTCGAGAGTCATGCCCGGTCACCGGTTGGATTCGTCGCGTTCATGTCAGGAAGCTGCCGGCTCGGACAGCGTCGCGACCAGGTCGACCAGCACGGTCGGGTCGATCGGCTTTTCGATCCAGCCGGTCGCGCCTGCGTCGCGCGCGGCGTCCTTGAAGGCGTCGCTGCCTTCGGTCGTCAGCACGAGGATCGGCGTGTCGGCGTACGCGCTCAGCTTGCGCAGCGCGGCGATCACCTCGAGCCCGTTCTTGCGCGGCATGTTCTGGTCGGTCAGCACCAGGTCGTACGGCACGGTGGCCGCCATGTCGAAGCCGGCTTCGCCGTCCGGCGCCACCGTCACGTCGTAGCCGGCCTGCGCAAGCGTCGCCTGCAGCAGCGCACGCATGGTCGCGGAGTCGTCGATGGCGAGAATGGTTCGGATCATGTCTGTCTCGGAATCTGGGAAACGTCAGGGTTTCGGTGCCACGGCGACGGCGCTCGCGAGCGCCGGTTGCGCGGCCGACGACGGGCCGCCGAGCTGCTGGGCCAGCAGCTTCGAGCCCGCCGCGTCAGCCGACAGCGTCGTGGTCGTCGCGTCGTCGCGCATCAGCGCGTCTTCGGATTTGCGGTTCAGCACGATCACGCTGATCCGGCGGTTTTCCGGGTCGAGCGGATCGGCCTTGTTCAGGTTCTGCGTCGACGCGAGGCCGAGCACGCGCAGTACCTTCTCCTCGTCCATGCCGCCCGCGATCAGCTCGCGGCGCGACGCATTCGCGCGGTCGGCCGACAGCTCCCAGTTGCTGTAGCCGCCTTCGCCGCCCGCGTAAGGCACCGCGTCGGTGTGGCCCTGCACGATGATCCGGTTCGGCACGTCGTTCAGCGTCTTGCCGATCTCGCGCAGGATGTCGCGCATGTACGGCTCGACGTGGTCGCTCGACATCGCGAACATCGGCCGCTTCTGCGTATCGACGATCTCGATGCGCAGCCCCATCAGCGTCGAGTCGATGCGGATCTGCTGCTTGAACTGGCGCAGCGTCGGGTTCGCCTCGATCGCGGCCATCAGCTTGATCTGCAAGTCGTGCAGGCGCGCCTGCTCTTGCCGCTCGAGCGCGCCTTGCGCCTGCGAGTGCGACTTCTCGTCGACCGGCTTCGCGACGCGATCGGCGAGCGGCGTCGTGCCGTCGGTACGGCGCAGCGTGCCCGCGTCGGCGCTCGACAGGTCGCGGCCGCCGCCGTTGATGATGCTCGAGTCCTGCGAGCTGCGATCGCCGTTGCCGAACAGCGCGGCCTTCAGCGGCGTGTTGAAGTACTCGGCGATCCCCTTCAGTTGCACCGGCGTGACCGAGCTCAGCAGCCACATCAGCAGGAAGAACGCCATCATCGCGGTCATGAAGTCCGCGTACGCGAGCTTCCATGCGCCGCCATGGTGGCCCTTCTTCTGCGGGGCCACCCGTTTCACGACGATCGCGCGGTCCTTGTTCTTGCTCATCGAACGCTCCGCGTCACTTCGCCTTCACGCGGCGCACATGCTCTTCGAGCTCGGTGAACGACGGACGCTCGGTCGAGAACAGCACCTTGCGGCCGAACTCGACCGCGATCGCCGGCGCATAGCCGTTCAGGCTCGCGAGGATCGTGACCTTGATGCACTGGAACATCTTGGTCGACTCGGCGACGCGCTGCTCGGCGAGGCTCGCGAGCGGCCCGATCAGCCCGTACGACAGCAGAATCCCGAGGAACGTGCCGACCAGCGCCTCCGCGATCATCGCGCCGAGCACCGCGGGCGGCTTGTCGGCCGACGCCATCGTGTGCACGACGCCCATCACCGCCGCGACGATCCCGAACGCCGGCATCGCGTCGCCGACGCGCATCAGCGCGTGCGCGGGGCCTTCGCCTTCCGCGTGGTGCGTCTCGATCTCCTCGTCCATCAGGCTCTCGATCTCGAACGCGTTCATGTTGCCGCCCACCATCAGGCGCAGGTAGTCGGTCAGGAATTCGACGATGTGGCGATCCGCGAGGATTTTCGGGTATTGGGTGAAGATCGGGCTCTTGTCCGGATCGTCGATGTCGGCCTCGAGCGTCAGCGTGCCTTCCTTGCGCGCCTTCGCGAGCAGCACGTACAGGAGCGCCATCAGCTCCATATAGACGTCCTTGGTGTACTTCGAGCCCTTGAAGAGCGTCGGCAGCACGCGCAGCGTCGCCTTGATGGTCTTCATGCCGTTGCCGAGGATGAACGCGCCGACACCCGCGCCGGCGATCATCAGGATCTCGAGCGGCTGGACCAATGCGCCCAGATGCCCGCCTGCCAGCGCGTAGCCGCCGAAGACGGACAACAGCGTCACGAGTGTTCCCACGATAATCAGCACTGCCTGTCCCTCACGAAAGACCGGCGGGGAGACCGCCGTTAATCAGGTTTACGGCAGTCGGCAGGAAAACTTTCGCGGTCGCGCCGCGACGGCACGGCGGTGTTTACCAGCAATCCCCGGCCGGTTCGCGCGGCCCGCGGCGACCGTTCGGCCCTACCCGCGCCACGCCCGGCGGCGCTCAGGCCGCGGCGGCGGACAGTTCGGCGCGCGCCGCGGCGGCCTTGCGGGTCTTGCCGGCGCGCGACGGCGGCTGGCACAGACCGCACACGAAACCTTGATGCGGATCATGCGCATGCGCGACGAAGTGACCGCCGCAGCGCGTGCACGGGGTCATCTGCAGCATCCCCGAGTCGAAGAAGCGCACCAGCGTCCATGCGCGGGTGAGACTCAGCGCAGCCTCGTCGCCGGACAGGTTCACGTGCTCCAGATAGAGCCGGTACGCCTTCACGATCGACTGGATCGGATCGCAGCGGCCGTGGTCCTGCATGAACCGGTAGATGTTGTAGAACAGCGACGAGTGGATGTTCGGCTGCCACGTCATGAACCAGTCGGTCGAGAACGGCAGCATCCCCTTCGGCGGCGACACGCCCTTCAGTTCCTTGTACAGCTTGATCAGGCGGTCGCGCGACAGGCTCGTCTCCGCCTCCAGCAGTTGCAGGCGGGCGCCCAGTTCGATCAGTTCGATCGCGAGGGTGATTTCCTTCACCTCGATCACGACGCTTTTGCTTGCCATGGTGAATAACCGTCCGCTTGACGTTGTTCGGATGAGTGGCCAATACGCTGCCCGCCGGCGCGGCGCGCCGGGACAAACGCAAGGCGGGGAAGGATCAGCGGACGCTTTCGACCGGCTGGCCGGCCATCAGGATGGCCGAGTGCGCGTGCGTGACGACGTCGCTGCGCCCTTTGTCGGCGAGCGAGGACAGCAGCGCGTGATCGTCGAAGCGAAAACGGCACAGCATCTGGTTCGACGCGGCGAGCTTCACGGTCTGGGCGAGCGTGAGGTTCGCGAGCACGTCGGCAAGTTCCTGGGAAACGCCCATGCGGAACATGCCCATCGCTTTGTCTTCCCGCAGCAGGCGCTGCGCGAGGAGGAGGTACGACAGGTTGACCTCTTTGATCTCACTGAGCATTTCGCTGGTGGCGCTCATGATTCCCCCGTTAAAGAGCTTTGCTTTGGCCTTGCATCTTATGAAAACGTTTGCTCGAGCAGGGCGCTCTTGGCGTCCTTCGGCACGTTTATATTCTTACAGGGCGAATTCTGGCCAAACGGCATTTATGCCGGTATCAGCGAAGTGGCGTATGCCTTGCAGGATTTGTCTGTAAACCGTGTAGGAATTTTTCCGACAAGGCGAATTGAAAGGAAGCGAGTGAGGCGCGGATTCATCAGTGATGCGGTGTCGCATCGGGCGATTACGGCGGAAGGCTGCCTGGCAAGGCCGCCGGCAAGTGAATCGGTAAAAATTATAGTGGTTTTTCACAATAGCGCAACAATAGTTGTGGCCATCTCGCTTTATGATTCCGGACCCTTTTTATCGGGGTTTTCGCGTATTTCAGCGTGTAACAAGCCTTAAGTGTTTGAAAAAACACTCGAACCCCCGAAGGCGATATCGATAATGGACTCCACTGGGCGACGGCGGGAGCCGTGCCGGCCCGCCCCGCAGCTTGCCACCCGGCGTCCCGCGCACCCCGCCACGGACCCGGCCCCGCACCGCACGACGCGTGTGTCGGCGAGTTCCGCAACCTTGCAGGACCAGCACACGCCCTCGAGCATCCACGCTGGTCGTCACTGGAGAACGCCCATGCGTATTGCCCAGATCGCGCCGCTTTACGAAGCTGTCCCGCCGAAACTGTATGGCGGCACCGAGCGTGTCGTGTCCTACCTCACCGAGGCGCTCGTCGAGCTCGGCCACGACGTGACGTTGTTCGCCAGCGGCGACTCCGTCACGTCCGCCCGCCTCGAGGCGGCATGGCCGCGCGCACTGCGGCTCGACCCGTCGATTCGTGATTCGATGGCGCCCCATATGCGGCTGCTCGAGCAGGTCGCCCGCGTCGCGCACGAATTCGACGTGCTGCACTTCCACCTCGACTACTTGCCGTTCCCGCTGATGTCGCGTCTCGATACGCCGTACGTGACGACGCTGCACGGCCGCCTCGACCTGCCGGAACTGCAGCCCGTGTTCGACGCGTTCCCGGACGCACCGGTGGTGTCGATCTCGAACAACCAGCGCAAGCCGCTGCCGCAGGCTGCCTGGGCCGGCACCGTGTATCACGGGCTGCCCGACACGCTGCTCACGCCGCAACCGGACGTGAAGCCCGAATACCTCGCGTTCCTGGGCCGGATCTGCCCCGAAAAGCGTGTCGACACCGCGATCCGGATCGCCGCGCAAAGCGGGCTGCCGCTGAAGATCGCCGCGAAGGTCGACAAGGCCGACGCCGACTACTTCAAGGAAGTGATCGAGCCGCTGCTCGGCGAAGCGCACGTCGAATTCATCGGCGAGATCAACGAGGCGCAGAAGCCCGCGTTCCTGTCCGGCGCGAAGGCGCTGCTGTTCCCGATCGACTGGCCGGAGCCGTTCGGGCTGGTGATGATCGAGGCGATGGCATGCGGCACGCCGGTCATCGCGTTCAACCGCGGCTCGGTGCCGGAAGTGATCGAGGACGGCGTGACCGGCTTCATCGTCGAGGACGTGCAGGGCGCGGTCGGCGCGCTGCACCGGATCGACAGCCTGCCGCGCGACGCCATCCGCGCGCGTTTCGATACGCGTTTCAGTTCGAAGGCGATGGCGCGGCGTTATGTCGAAACTTACGAATCGCTTTGCATGACGGCCAAGCAACCGGCCTTGCGCCGGGTCGCAGGCGCCTGACACCGAAATCCACCGGGAAATATTCGGTAAAATTCGCGCCGAAACCCGCGCCAAAAACCAAAGAGCCGCATCGTCGATGCGGCTCTTTCTTTTTGTCCGGTCATTCGATCAGGAAACGATCGCGGTTTTTCCCGACGATCCAATTCGGCGGCTTGCCGCGACCGCTCCAGGTCGCACCCGACTTCGGATCGCGGTATTTCGGGGGCAGCGGCGCCTTCTTGGGCGGACGGCCGCGCCGCGCCCGGTCCGCGAAGCCCAGGTCCTGGGCCGTCAAGCCATACTCGGCAATCATCCGTTGGACCTCGGCGATCACCGCCGCCACTTCCTGGCGACGCACATCGTCCGCCTGGGCCTGCAGATCGGCGATCTGCGCCTTGAGTTTCGCGTATTGAGACATTTTTCGGCTCCCTTTATCCATGATGCGGCTCCGGCGAGTCCGGCCGGAACGCCAACACCCGTTACGTCATCCGCCCTGCCGCCCTGCTCTTCGAAATTAATGCTGTCATCTTTAACCGATTCGGCTATATCGAGAATGCGGACTTATTCTAATAAAAGCCATTCGTCAGCCATTCAAATTTAACAATCGTTGACCCTCCCGAACCCGTTTCATTTCCTATAATCCAGACCAATTCCCGACGACGGAATAAATCAACCGGTCGTCCGCTTGTCACCCACACACTTGAACAAGGTCCTTACATGAATCTTTCTCAGCGTCTGGCTGCAGAGACATTCGGCACGTTCTGGCTGGTGCTCGGCGGGTGCGGCAGCGCCGTGCTGGCCGCCGCCTTTCCGGGCCTCGGCATCGGCTTTGCCGGCGTCGCACTTGCATTCGGCCTGACCGTGCTGACAATGGCATTCGCGATCGGCCATATTTCGGGCTGCCATTTGAATCCGGCGGTGAGCGTGGGCCTGACGGTCGCCGGCCGCTTCCCGGCACGCGATCTCGCGCCGTACATCGTCGCGCAGGTCGTCGGCGCGACGCTCGGTGCGTTCGTGCTGTACCTGATCGCGACCGGCAAGCCGGGCTTCGACGTCGTCGGCAGCGGCTTTGCGACGAACGGCTTCGGCGAGCGCTCGCCCGGCCACTACTCGCTCGGCGCGGCGTTCATCTGCGAAGTCGTGATGACGGGCTTCTTCCTGTTCGTGATTCTCGGCGCGACCGACAAGCGCGCGCCGGCCGGCTTCGCGCCGATCGCGATCGGACTGTGCCTGACGCTGATCCACCTGATCTCGATTCCGGTCACCAACACGTCGGTGAACCCGGCGCGCTCGACCGGCCCCGCGCTGTTCGTCGGCGGCGACGCGATCGGCCAGCTCTGGCTGTTCTGGGTCGCGCCGATCATCGGGGCGGCCATCGCAGGGATCATCTACCCGCTGATCGCAGGGCGCGACGATGCCGTCGGCCTGCTGCCCGCATCCGCTCGCACTATCGAATAAAACGCCACGGGGTGACGCGAGCAGAGCAGCGAGCCTCACGCTGTCCAACAACATCGAGGCAAGTGATTTCGACGGGCGCCATTGGCGCCCGTTTTTCATTTCCGCTCAGGAAGCGGCGACGTCGTCGAGGGTGTCCTCGAGCGCGAACAGCGTACGCAGGTGGCGGGCCACACCCGCGTCGAAGTTGTTGCCGATCCGCGGGATGTGCGGCAGGCGCGCGACCAGGTCGGGGTTCGCGTTGTTCATCATGAACGCGTGGCCGGCGGTTTCGAGCAGGTCGATGTCGTTCATGTTGTCGCCGAACGCGATGCAGTGGCCGGTGTCGACGCCGAGCCGCCCGAGCACCGCGCGCAGCGCCCGGCCCTTCGATACGTTCGCGGTCATCACTTCGAGACAGTCGGGCAGCGAGTACGTAACGTACAGCGCGTCGCCGAACTGCACGCGCATCTGCTCGGCGACCACCGCCAGATCGGCCGGCTCGCCGATGTACAGCACCTTCGCGATGTCCGCGCCGTCGTGCGCGGCCATGTCGATCACGTCGTAGCGGAAGCCTGAATCCTGGTGGAATTCGAGCAGGTGCGGCGCGTCGCGGTCGATCAGCCAGTTGCGGTCGGTGAACAGGTTGACGATCACGCGCCCGTGCGTGCCCGTCACGTCCGGCTGCACGAGGCCGCGGACGATCGCGGGATCGATGTCCTCCGCATGGATCGCCGTATCGTCCGGTGCATGCACGCGCGCACCATTCGACGTGATCAGGTACGGACGGATGCCGAGCACGTCGCGAATGCCGGCGACGTCCGCGTAGTGGCGCCCCGTCGCGATCACGAACTGCAGGCCGTCGCGGTCGAGCCGGCGGACGGTCTCGATCGTGTACGGATCGAGCTGGTGGTCGCTGTTCAGCAGGGTGCCGTCGAGATCGGTGGCGATGACTTTGTACATGGGGACGGGTGAATGGCGCGCTGGACGCTGCGGAACCGCCATTTTAACGTCGTGTCCCGCCCCGCGTCGGACGGTTGCCGGGAGGGGCGCGCGTGCCGGGTCGAGGCCGGCTCGGTCGACTTCGGCTCCGTTGGGCTCCGTTGGGCTCCGTTTTAGTCCGGCTGCGGCGCTATTTCAGCTCCGCTCAGCTGCCTCGGCTCACTCAACCCGCCCAGCCAACCCGCTCAGCCCGCTTCGGCCACCTTCAACGCCTGCAGCGCGAGCCGGAGCGCACCGTGCGCGGAATCGTCGAGCGGCGCGCGCAGCCGGGCAGCATGACGCGCCGGAACGGCCGGTGCGAGCGCGTCGGCCAGCCCGCCGCACAGCGCGACCGGCAGCGCCTGGCGTGGATCGAGCGCGTCGATCATCTTGCCGATCTCGTCGCCGGCCTGCGCGATCAGCGCGGCCGCAAAAGGATGTGCGCGGTGCGCAAACACGATCGGCGCGAGGCGCGCGTAGATCGTCTGGTTCGCATCGCACGACCACTGAACGAGTGCGTCGCGATCGTGCGCGCCCGTTTCCGCGAGCAGCGCGCCGGCGAACGCATCGCGCGGCACGCGGCCGTCGAGCGCCTGCTGCGCGTAAGCAAGCGCGCGCACGCCGAGCCACGCGCCGCTCGCCTCGTCGCCGGACGGAAAGCCGAAGCCGCCCGCAATGTGGCACTCGCCCGCTGCGTCGAGCGCTGCCGCGATGCTGCCCGTGCCGAGCGCGACGATCAGCCCCGGCGCGCCGCCGTGCGCGCCGACGACGGTCGTATAGGCGTCGCTCTCGATCGCGAGCGCGTCGAGTGGCGCCTGCGCCCGGAAGGCTGACAGCCATGCGGCATTGTTGACGCCCGCGAGTCCGCAGCCGAGCGCGCACTGCGACCAGTCGAACGCGAGCCCCGCCCGCGTGAACGCGTCGGCACAGGCCGCGCCGATCGATGCCCACGCGCGCTCGATGCCGAGACCGAGCCCCGACGGGCCGCCGCGCCCCTGCGCGAGCTCGCGCCCATGCCGGTCGGCCAGCACCGCACGGGTGCCGGTGCCGCCGCCGTCGATGCCGATCGCAAAAAGTAATGCCGTCATGCGTTGATCCTGCTGATTCAAACAGGCGCCAAGCTTAACCGGATCCGCGCCGCGCGCCCATCTGCCGTTCGGCCGGCTATCCCGTGAATGGGGCTTCCGCTATGCTGGCGCGATCGAATCGACACTGGAATGAGGCTGACGATGTCGCAGCGGTGCAACTGGGTGAAGACTGAAGCGGACGCTCACTATCACGACACCGAATGGGGCGTGCCGTCGCACGACGATCGCCACCTGTTCGAAATGCTGATCCTGGAAGGCGCGCAGGCGGGGCTGTCGTGGTCGACGATCCTGAACAAGCGTGCCGGCTATCGGGAGGCGTTCGCCGACTTCGAGGTCGATGTGGTCGCGCGCTTCACGCCGAAGCGCATCGAAAAGCTGCTCGAGAATCCCGGCATCGTGCGCAATCGCGCGAAGGTGGAATCCGCGGTGACCAACGCGCGGGCCGTGCAGCACATTCGTGAAGATCACGGGTCGCTCGCACAGTTCCTGTGGTCGTTCGTCGACCATACGCCGATCCAGAACGCATGGCAGTCGTATCGCGACGCGCCCGCATCGACTGCCCAATCCGATGCGCTCAGCAAGGCGCTGAAGGCGTACGGCTGCAAGTTCGTCGGTTCGACGATCTGCTACGCGCTGATGCAGGCAACCGGGATGGTCAACGATCACGAGACCGGCTGCCCGTGCCACGCGGCCTGCGCGGCGCTCGGCGGCAAGCAGCGGGCCCAGCGGCGCAAGGCCGGTTGACGGCGGCAAAACCTGCCCGGCTCGCCGGGTTGGCGCATCAGCATGCCGCCAGGCGATCCGCGCACGGCGAGCCCGAGCGCGAAACGCGATTTCCGTGCGAGGGCACCGGCGGCCGAACCCGTTGGCTGCCGGCGGAACCGCCGTGCCGTCGCCGTTTGACGACCGATCGGCCGCCTTTTCGCTCCGATCCGCAACCTTTTTCCGGCCCCGAAAAGCAAAACGGCGGAGCGGCTTCTTTCGAAGCACGCTCCGCCGTTTCGCGGCAAACCGTCAGACGCTCTTAGTGGAGCTTCTTCGGCAGCATCTGGCTGCGCAGGCGCTTGTGCAGACGCTTGACGGCTGCTGCCTTCTTGCGCTTGCGGACTGCGGTCGGCTTTTCGTAGGACTGGCGTTCGCGCAGTTCAGCGATCAGGCCATTTTTTTCGATAGCACGGCGAAAGCGGCGAATCGCCACTTCGAACGGCTCGTTTTCTTTCAGAAGAATCGTCGTCATGTCGTTCCTAAATTGCTTAAACGGTCAAAAACGTAGCGGCCAAGCGCCACGCACCGGCCATCCGAGCGTCCCCACAACAGGCGAAACGAGCGGAAATACGGCCTCGGAGGCCGGAAAAGAGAGGCGGAAAGCACCGCGAGTACGCTTCACAACCGCGTGCAGCGCCGCGTTTGACTGCCAGCAGGAATGCCTAACGGCATAGGCGTGACAGAAAATCTCAATTCAGCCCGCCATCATAGCAGGAAATCACAGACAAAACTACCCTTTTGTCGATCCCGGTTCGTCGCCCTGCATGGCGCGGCCGCATACGTCACCCGACAAGGCCGCCTCTCGCATCCGCCGAAATCGCTGCCGGCCATGCCTGGCGCGGACTTCGCGGCGACGGCACCCTTCAGTCCCGAATTTCCTCGAACATCCCTCTAAAGTTTTCGCCGGGTGCCGCCGTCAACCAGGAAAGGCGGGCAGCGCCACTCGCGATAAAGCGCAACGCCGAAAACGAACCTGTCTGTACTCAGGCATTTTCCAAAACGAGGACGCAAATGCTGAACATCAATACCAACATTTATTCACAGACCGCTCAAACGAACCTTTCGTCGACGCAGAACGCGCTGTCGCAAGCGATCAACCGCCTGTCGTCGGGCAAGCGCATCAACTCCGCGGCAGATGATGCGGCAGGCCTCGCGATCTCGACGACGATGCAAGCGTCCATCAACGCATACACGCAGGGCGTGTCGAACGCGAACAACGCCGTGTCGATGGCTCAGACCGCATCGAGCGGCCTCTCGGCAATCACCGCCGACTTGCAGCGTATCCGCCAGCTCGCTGTTCAGGCATCCGATTCGTCGATCGGCGCAGCCGCTGCAGGCAACCTCGACACCGAAGTGCAAGCGCGTATCACCGAAATCGGCCGTATCGCGAGCCAAACGACGTTCAACGGCATCAACCTGCTCGACGGTAGCGCGAACAGCGCAGGCTCGCCGCTGACCTTCCAGATCGGTGAAAAGGCTGGCCAGCAACTGTCGCTGGACCTGAGCGGCAAGTACGATACGACGACGCTCAACCTGACCGGCGGCAGCGTGACGAGCGTCGCCAACGCGCAAACGATGATGACCACGATCGACACTGCGCTCGGCACCGTCAACACCGCGCAAGCTCAGCTCGGTTCCGACATCAACATCTATCAGGCAGCGATCTCGCAGACCACCGCGCAATCGACGAACCTGAACGCAGCAAGCGCGCAGATCACCGACGCAAACTTCGCGCAGGAGACCGCCAACCTGTCGAAGGCACAGGTGCTGCAGCAAGCCGGCATTTCGGTCCTCGCACAAGCGAACTCGATGCCGCAGCAAGTGCTGAAGCTCCTGGGCTAAGCACGCCGGACGGCGCGCGCCGCGGGATCGCGAACGACGCGGCGCCGCCATCGGAACGGGAACCCCCGTCCTCCCAATGCTTATCCGATCACGTCGGGTAAGCATTTTTACTTTTTCGTGCTTCGCGCACGACGTCGCCCTGCCCCAGCTTCGCGCAGGACTAATCTCATCGAATGGAGTCCTACATGTCGACGACTACCACCACATCGGCGAACAGCGCACTGGCGGCAGCCGCCCAATCGATCATCAGCGGCGTGACGAATTCGAACACGGACGTCTCGTCGCTCGTGTCCGCGCTGGTCGCAGCGAAGACGTCTGCACAAACGGCCCAGAACACCAATCGGCAAACGCTCGACAACACAACGCTGTCAGCGATCGGTTCGCTCAAGTCGTCGCTTTCGTCGTTGCAAAGCGCACTTTCCGGCCTCACCGACGGCTCGGCGCTGTCAAAATTCACGGCATCCGCGAGCGGCAGCGGCCTCACGGCCACGACGTCGACGGGGGCGGTCGCGGGCAGCTACTCGATCGCAGTGACGCAGGTGGCGACGGCGCAAAAGCTTTCGTCGATCACGGGCATTCCATCGACGAACCCGGTCGGCACCGGCAATCTGACGATCCAGCTCGGCAGCGGCACGCCGATGACTGTCGCGATCAAGTCCGGCACCAATACGCTCGCCGACATCGCAAATGCAATCAACACGGGAAGCGGCAATCCGGGCGTGACCGCCACCGTCGTCACGGGTACGGATGGCTCGCACCTCGTGCTGACGTCCAACGTCACGGGCGCGGCAAACACCATCAAGGTGTCGACCAATTCGACGGACGGACTGGCTGCGCTGGCAACCGTCGATAACACGGGCGCGGCGACAAGCAACTACAACGAGACGGTCACCGCGCAGGACGCGCAGCTCTCGATCGACGGCACCAACGTGGTTAGCGCGAGCAACACCATCACGGGCGCGATTACGGGCGTGACGATCAACCTGTCTGCTTCGTCGGCAAAGACGACCCAAACGCTCTCGGTCTCGCCGGACAACACCACCGCCACCAATACGATCAACGCGTTCGTCTCCGCGTACAACGCGTTCGTCAACACCGCATCGTCGCTGTCGAGCTTCAATTCAAGCGCAGCCGCAGGTAGCCAGGGTGGCCCGCTGATCGGCGATTCGATGCTGAATTCGATCGTCAACACGCTGTCGACGAAGGTCGCCCAGGGCGTAACGAGCGGCGGCAGCACGGTCAGCCTGAGCGCGATCGGCCTCAACCTTCAGCCGGACGGCACGCTCAGCGTCGACAGCGCGGCCCTGTCGTCGGCGCTGGCGAACAATCCGTCATCCGTAGCGACTGCGTTCAACGCGACCAACGGCGTGGGCGCAACGCTCAACAACAACATCACGACATTCCTGCAGACGGGCGGCATCATCGACACGCGCGTCACGGCGTTGAACCAGGATCTCGCCGATGCGAAAACGCAGGCCACGACGCTGCAGACTTACGCCAGCCAGCTCACCGATCAGTACAATACGCAATTCACCGCGCTCAATACGCTGATGGCAAAGATGCAAAACAATTCGCAATACCTGACGCAACTGTTCGGCGGTACCAACAGCGCTGGCGCGCTGGCCACGAACAAGGCATAGCGGCAGGCGACGCCACGGCCGGATCAACATGGGAGAAAGCATGACGATGGACTCGACCACTCTGCTGGAGCGCGTGTGGTCACTCACGCAGGCAATCGAACATGCGGCATCGATGGCCGACTGGCCGGGCGCGGCGCGCCTCGTCGAACAGCGCTCGCCGCTGCTGATGTCCCTGGCCGCCCCGCAATCGCCCGACGCGCTGGCGATCCTGAAGCGCATCGAGGAGATCGACGCGGCCGTGATGGCGGACGCGCAAACGACGCGCCGGGAGTTGCAGGCCGAGTTTCAGGCGGCTATCGGCCGCACGGAAGCAGCGCTGCAATATCAGCGGATCGCGGGTTTCTAAACGAACGCCCTGGTGCCCGCCGCGCCTGACGATCTCGCGTCATCGCCCGGCGGGAATCGCTCGCCGGTCGAGCGGATTCCACTCATTACCAGTTCATCGTGTTTACCGTCATCATCGCCACCCACGACCGGCCACTGCTGCTGCGCCGGGCGTTGCAGTCCCTGATCGACCAGACGTGGCAGGACTTCACCGTCATCGTCGTCTCCGATAGCGCGACCTACATGCCGCCATTCGAGGAGCTGTCGGCATTGCACGGGCGCTACGTCCACGTGATCCGCAGCGGCGCGCCCGGGCCGGCCGAAAGCCGCAACATCGGACTCTCGCTCGCCAAATCGCGCTATGTCATGTTCCTCGACGACGACGACACGCTTGAACCGACGCACCTCGACGCGCTGGCCCGAAGCATCGGCACCGACGAGCCGGAAATCCTGTTTTGCGATTTCAAGGTCTGTTACGAGGATCGCACGACACATCCGCCACGCACCACCTCGATCGAAACGGTGCGCATCGGCGACGTCGACGCGGACAGCGTCTACGTGCGGAATCGCGTGCCGAATAGCTGCATCGCCTATCGCGAGGACGTCGTCGCGCACGTCCGATATGCGACCGATCTCGAGATTTACGAAGACTGGGACTTCCTGCTCGCTTGTCTTTCCGGACGCGCAATGGTTCATGCCCCGCTCAGCTCCGTCGTCATTCACAAGAGCCCGGCCGGCGCGCAGGAGAACATGCGACGCGGCAATACGCGCGACGATCTGATCGCCTCGACGATGCTCGCGCTCTACCAGCGGCATCCAGCCCCCAATACGGACGTTCGCCTGAACCGCCAACGGCTGATGGCCTCGGCGGGCATCGTGCTGGATCTCGACTACTTCTGACCGGCGGCGCGATCCGGCGGTCGGCCTGCCGGGGGGCCGACCGACCAGAGCGCCGATCAGTCCAGCGCGCCGATGAGACGCGAAAAATGCGCCTCGAGGTTGTTGACGAATCGCGGCGTGTCGAACAACACGCCATCCCTGCGCTCGGCGTTCAGCACCTCTCGCAGGCGCCTGCACTCGTTCGGCGCACTCGCGAGCGCCACCGCCTTCTCCTCGTATGCCTGCAGATCGTAGGTGATCAATTCCTCGATGCCTGCGGCGGTCAACATCGCGCCCGCCATCCGCGATGCGAAGCTCTTGCCCGAGAGCGTCAGAACGGGCAGCCCCATCCAGAGCGCGTCGTTCGCCGTCGTGCCCGCGTTGAACGGGAAGGAATCGAGGAACAGGTCCGCGACCGCAAACCGGGCAAGATAATTCTCCGGCGAGACGCGGGACGCAAAGACGAGGCGTCCGCCGTCGATGCCGTACCTGGCCGCTTCCTTTCGCAGATTGGCTTCGGCCCACGGATTGTCGGCAAGCAGCCAGAGCACGCTTGCCGGCACCCGCTGCAGGATCCGCATCCAGGCGCCGAACACCTCGGGCGTGAACTTGTAATTGTTGTTGAACGAACAAAAGACGAAGCCGTCTTCCGGCAGGCCGCAGCTTGCGCGCGAGGGCGCCGGCGCACTGACCCGCTTGCGATCGCTGACCTGGTAAATGTCCGGCATGTACAGCGGCTTCTCCGAGTAGAAGTGCGCGTACGCTTCGGGAATCAGGAACCGGTCGGCGATCACAAAATCGATATACGGCAGGCCGGTCGTGGCCGGCAAGCCCAGATACGTGATCTGGATGGGCGCCGGCCGATAGGCAAGCAAGTCCGTGCGTGCGCCGAGCGTCTGCCCGTGCAGGTCAACGACGATGTCGATCTCGTGTTCGCGGATCAGCTGAGCGGCAGCCTCGTCGCTCATCGTGTCGATGCGATGGAAATGATCCATCGACTGGATGATCCGCTTGCGCAGCGCGGAGCCGTCATCGCGCGACCAGCAATAGCCGTACACCTCGAAACGCCGCCGGTCGTGCAGTTCGAACAGCTCGGCCGTGAGCATCGAAACGGGATGCAGGCAGAAATCCGACGAAAGATACGCGATCCTGATCTTCTCGTGACCGTATGCCTTCTTGCCGGACAATGCGGGCACGTCGACATTGATCTTGGTGTCGACGTAATGCCGGGCCGCCGACAATTGCTCCGCCGGATCGTCCGACTGGCTGATCATCGCCAGTGCGGAAGTCGACCGCCGCATGAGGTCCGGATCGACGCCCTCGACGGGCGCAAACACGGGCCACTCGCACTGCTTGCCGCGCAGGAATACCCAGTGGTGCAGCACGTCCGGCTGGTTCGGCTCCATCCGCAAACTTTCCGTCAGGCACACCAGCGCATCGGCGTAGCGCCGTTGGTTTTCATGGACACGCCCGAGGTTGTTGAGCGCGGACAGCCGCAGCGGCCGTTGCTCGGGATGATCAGCCGACGCGTGCTCCACGACCCACGTCCATTCCGCGATCGCCGTGTCGAGCTCGTTGGCGCGCTCGCACATGACACCCAGATTGAAATGCGGATGAATGAAATCGGGCGCGAGCTCGATGGCCGTGTATTGCGCCTTTTTCGCGGCCTCGATGTCGTTGGCGTTGAACAGCGCGACGCCGAGGTTGAAGTACACGAAATGATTGAACGGCGCGGCATTGCGCTCGAGCCAGGTGCGGTAAAGGATCGCCGCCAGCTCGAACTGCCGGCTCGCTTCGAGCGCGCCCGCGCGCTCGAAGAGACCTGTCATGTCGATCTTGCCGTGCCACGCGAGCAGAAGATCGGCAGCAAAATTTTCTTCAGACGAAACCATGACTTCATTCATACGTAACACCGTAAGGTACGGCAGTCCGCCGGACGGCTGCCCGCCAGCCCCCGCGCAGGCACGACGGCGCGCCGCCGCCCCACCTGCCCGGGACGCGCGGCTGCCGCCACGTCACGCGTGGCCGGCAGTTTAACCGGCCAGTACTCGCGCCTTGCCCAAACCGGTGAGGCGGGATGGCGCCGGGAACCCCGGCGCCATGCAACGCGATCGATCAGAAGTGAAGCTGCTGGATCTGATCGGTCGTCAGCGCCCCGACCTGCGTCGACGTCAGCGCGTGCACCTGGGTCGTCGTCAACGCAGCCACCTGATCGGTCGTCAGGTTATGCACCTGGGCCGTCGTCAGCGCAATCACCTGACTCGTCTTCAACGCCACGATCGACGCCGTGGACAGCGCCGCGGTCTGCGTCGTCGTCAGCGCCGCAAGGTCAGCCGTCGTCAGCGCCGCCACCTGCCCCGTCGTCAGCGCCTTGACCTGATCGGTCGTCAGGCCGTTCTGCACCTGGTTCGTCGTCAGCGACGCGATCTGCGTGTAGCTCAGTGCTGCCGCCTGAGCCGTCGTCAGATTCTGCAGCTGGTCCGTGCGCAGTGCCGCAACCTGATTCGTCTTCAGCGCGGCCACGTCAGCCGTCGACAGCGCAGCCGACTGCGCCGTCGTCAGCGCGGCGACGTCAGCCGTCGTCAACGCGGCCGCCTGCGCGGTCGTCAGCGCCTTGACCTGGTCGGTCGTCAGGCCGTTCTGCACCTGATTCGTCGTCAACGCGGCCACTTGCGCGGACGTCAGCGCACCTTCCTGCGCCGCGCTCAGGTTGGCGATCTGCGTCGTCGTCAGTGCCGCGACCTGCGTCGGCTTCAGCGCCGCGAATGCGGCCGTCGTCAGCGCGTTCACCTGATCGGTCGTCAGCGCCTTGACCTGATCGGTCGTCAGCGACGTCACCTGCGCGGTCGTCAGTGCCTTGACCTGGTCGGTCGTCAGGTTCTGCACCTGCGTCGTCGTCAACGCTGCGACCTGCGTCGCCTTCAGCGCCGCGACGTCGGCCGTCGTCAGCGCCGACGCCTGCGCGGTCGTCAGCGCCGCGACGTCAACCGCCGTCAATGCCGCTGCCTGCCCCGTCGTCAGCGCCTTGACCTGATCGGTCGACAGGCCGTTCTGCACCTGGTTCGTCGTCAGCGACGCGATCTGCGTGTAGCTCAATGCTGCCGCCTGAGCCGTCGTCAGGTTCTGCAACTGGTCCGTACGCAGTGCCGCAACCTGATTCGTCTTCAGCGCAGCCACGTCGGCCGTCGACAGCGCAGCCGACTGCGCCGTCGTCAGCGCGGCGACCTGCCCGGTGGTCAACGACGATGCCTGCGCGGTCGTCAGCGCCTTGACCTGGTCGGTCGTCAGGCCGTTCTGCACCTGATTCGTCGTCAACGCGGCCACTTGCGCGGTCGTCAGCGCGCCGGCCTGCGCCGTGCTCAGGTTGGCGATCTGCGTCGTCGTCAGCGTTGCCACCTGCGCCGGCTTCAGCGCCGCGAATGCGGCCGTCGTCAGCGCGTTCACCTGATCGGTCGTCAGCGCCTTGACCTGGTCGGTTGTCAACGACGTCACCTGCGCGGTCGTCAGTGCCTTGACCTGGTCGGTCGTCAGGTTCTGCACCTGCGTCGTCGTCAACGCTGCGATCTGAAGACCCTTCAGCGCTGCGGCATCGGCCGTCGACAGCGCAGCCGCCTGCGCGGTCGTCAGCGCCGCGACGTCAGCCGTGGTCAGCGCCGCGGCTTGCGCCGTGGTCAGCGCCTTGACCTGATCGGTCGTCAGGCCGTTCTGCACCTGATTCGTCGTCAACGCGGCCACCTGCGCGGTCGTCAGCGCACCTTCCTGCGCCGCGCTCAGATTGGTGATCTGTGCCGTCGTCAGTGCCGCGACCTGGGTCGGCTTCAGCGCCGCGAATGCGGCCGTCGTCAGCGCGTTCACCTGATCGGTCGTCAGCGCCTTGACCTGATCGGTCGTCAGCACCGATGCCTGCGCGGTCGTCAGCGCCTTGACCTGATCGGTCGTCAGGTTCTGCACCTGGGTCGTCGTCAGCGCGACGATCTGGGGCGTTTTCAGCGCCGCAATGTTCGCCGTCGCCAGGGCCGTGACTTGCGTCGTCGACAGCGCCGTTACATCCGCGGCCGTCAGCGCTGCGGCCTGCGCGGTCGTCAGCGCCTTGACCTGGTCGGTCGTCAGGCCGTTCTGCACCTGATTCGTCGTCAGCGCCGCTACCTGCGAGGTCGTCAGTGCACCTTCCTGCGCCGCGCTCAGGTTGGCAATTTGCGCCGTTGTCAGCGCCGCCACCTGCGTCGGCTTCAGCGCCGCGAACGCCGCCGTCGTCAGCGCGTTCACCTGGTCCGTCGTCAGCGCCGACACTTGCGCCGTCGTCAACGACTGCGCCTGCGCGGTCGTCAGCGCCTTGACCTGATCGGTCGTCAGGTTCTGCACCTGGGCCGTCGTCAGCGCCACGATCTGGTTCGTCTTCAGCGCCGCCACGGCGGACGTCGTCAGCGCGGTCGTCTGCGTGGTGGACAACGCCGTCACGTCAGCAGCCGTCAGCGCCGCAGCTTGCGCGGTCGTCAGCGCCTTGACCTGATCGGTCGTCAGGCCGTTTTTCACCTGCGCGGTCGTCAATGCCGCGACCTGGCCGGTCGTCAGCGCGCCTTCCTGCGCCGCGCTCAGGTTGGCGACCTGCGTCGTCGTCAGCGCCGCCACCTGCGTCGGCTTCAGCGCCGCAAATGCGGCCGTCGTCAGCGCGTTCACCTGGTCCGTGCTCAGCGCCGCGATCTGCGCCGTCGTCATGGCGGACGCCTGCGCGGTCGTCAACCCGTGGATCTGATCGGTCGACAGGCCGTTCTGCACCTGCGCCGTCGTCAGCGCCGCGATTTGCGTGCTCGTCAGTGCCGCGGCCTGAGCGGTCGTCAGGTTCTGCACCTGGTCCGTCCGCAGCGCCGCAATCTGAGTCGCTTTCAACGCGGCCACATCGGCCGTCGTCAGCGCGCTCGACTGCGCCGTCGTCAGCGCGGCGACCTGCGCCGTCGTCAACGCCGCGGCCTGCGCCGTCGTCAGCGCCTTGACCTGGTCGGTCGTCAGGCCGTTCTGCACCTGATTCGTCGTCAGCGCCGCTACCTGCGCGCTCGTCAGCGCACCTTCCTGTGACGCGCTCAGGTTGGCAACCTGCGCCGTCGTCAGCGCCGCCACCTGCGTCGGTTTGAGCGCCGAGAACGCCGCCGTCGTCAGCGCGTTCACCTGATCGGTCGTCAGCGCCGCCACTTGCGCCGTCGTCAACGCGGCCGCCTGCGCGGTCGTCAGCGCCTTGACCTGGTCGGTCGTCAGGTTCTGCACCTGCGTCGTCGTCAAAGCAGCGACCTGGTTCGTCTTCAGCGCCGCAACATCGGCCGTCGTCAGCGCAGTGACTTGCATCGTCGTCAGCGCCGCGACGTCAGCCGTCGACAAGGCGGCGGCCTGCGCCGTCGTCAGCGCGTGGATCTGGTCCGTCGTGAGGCCGTTCTGCACCTGGCTGGTCGTCAGCGCCGCCACTTGAGCGCTCGACAGCGCACCGGCTTGGGGGGCGCTCAGCTTCGAGAGTTGATCGGACGTGAGTGCGGCAATCTGGTTCGCCTTGAGCGCGGCAATGTCAGCCGTGTTCAGCGAGCCGAGCTGGTCGGAGCTGAGAATCGCGACAGCCGTCGTGCTGAGGCTGACGACTGCCGACGTGGTCAGCGCAGCCACCGAGTCGGTAGTCAGCGCCTTGACCTGGTCGGTCGTCATTGCGCTGATGTCGGTCCCAGTCAGCGCGTGCGCCTGAGCCGTCGTAAACGCCGCGATTTGCGCCGTAGACATGCCGGTTACGATCGAAGTCATGCTTCATCCTTTCCAAGTTCGTTGTTCAGAAGCGGCATGTCCGAGACTGGCCCCCCGTCAGCCGACGCTTTACTTTGATTTGGCCCTATCCTGCACCCGACTGATTAACGACCATGGAGCGACAAACTTTAGGTAGATCCGACGATCGATCGAATCTACCGGGACAGCGCGAGACAATGCCGATGCAGCGGCAGGATTTGAATGCGTTCTGAAAGAATTCACGAGCCCGTGACGGCCATTTCGCATCCGGCGTCGGCCGGTGGCTGCGTGAGCAATGTGCTTGTGTTGAAGTGAAGCGGCGGAAGCGTCTGGATCGTTCGCGAACGGGCTAGCAGCGCAGCGCAAGCTGCCGTATAGCTGACGCGCTCGCTGTCGATGCTGAGCCAACCGGCGCGCGTTGCCCTCACGTTGCCCTGGTTAGGCACGCGAGATGAACGATCAAAAAATGAAATCGATACGAAGAATGCTCGATCAGGCTTGGCGCGCCCGGCTGGGATCGAACCAGCAACCCCTGCCTTCGGAGGGCAGTACTCTATCCATTGAGCTACGGGCGCGTGTGACAGTGAAACGACCCTGATAAACCGGCCGCCCACCATTGGCAAGACGGCAAGGATACCCGGTTTCCCATGACGCGTCCACCTTGCCCGCCGAATCCCCGCCGGGCCGCCATTCGTGCGGGTAAACACGCGCCTTCGCACCGCTCGCCGTGATGTAAACGTTCCGTCTATAATCGTCCGTGCTTCATTGGACTGCCATTTTGCCGTTGCACCGCGCTCACAATTCCTATTCATGGAGACGAGGCAAGCATGAGCGAAGCACCCCACGAATCTCCCGTCAAAACTCCCGGGCAACTGATTGCCGTTGTCATCGCATCATTCGCGATTCCGATCGCCCTGATCGTCCTGTTTGCCACCTATGCCAACCATGCGTTCCGTTCGGGCGCCGGCACGGATGCGCTATCCGATCAACAGGTCGCCGCGCGTATCGCACCGCTCGCGCAGGTCGACGTGAAGGACGCCAATGCGCCCCGCACATACAAGACCGGCGAGGAAGTCTACAAGGCCGTGTGCGTGACCTGTCACGGCACGGGCGCCGCGGGCGCACCGAAGTTCGGCAACAAGGACGACTGGGCGCCGCGCATCTCGCAGGGCTTCGATACGCTGCTGAAGACGGCGCTGTCGGGCAAGGGCGCGATGCCGCCGCGCGGCGGCACGAGCCCCGACGACGTCAGCGATTATGAAATCGCGCGTGCGATCGTCTACATGGCGAACAACGACGGCGCGAACTTCCCCGAACCGGCTGCCCCGGCCGCCAACGCGGCGCCGGCAGCAAGCGGCGCAGCAGGTACGGCAGGCGCATCGGGCGCCGACGCGTCGAACGCGCAGGCCGCCGCAGCGATGGCCGCAATCGCCGCGATTCCGAAGGCCGGCGAAGCACCCGCGGCCGCGCCGACCAGCGCCGACGCCGCATCGGCCGGCAAGGCGCTGTACACGCAGGTCTGCCAGGCGTGCCACGCGGCCGGCGTGCTCGGCGCACCGAAGTTCGGCAGCAAGGATGACTGGGCGCCGCGCCTGAAGGACTCGATGGATACCGTCTACAACTACGCGCTGCACGGCAAGGGGGCGATGCCGCCGAAGGGCGGGTCGACCGCGCCCGATGCCGACGTGAAGGCGGCCGTCGACTATATGGTCAACGCGTCGAAGTAACGCCTGCCGACCAGAAAAAACCCCCGCGATGCACACGCATCGCGGGGGTTTTGTTTTGCCGGATTGCCGGATTGCCCGGGCGTCAGTTCGTCGACCCGCGCCGCATCACTTCTGCAGCAGCGCCTTCAGGCTCGCGAGCCGGTCCTTCGGCGTCATCGGCGCCTCTTCCGGCGTCGGCGGCGGCGCTTCGTCGAGGCCCATCTCGGGGATGAAACGCGACGGCTCGCACACGACCGTCTCGCGCGCCCGCTTGCGCTTCTTGCACCAGTTCAGGTGCAGGCTGCGCTGCGCACGCGTGATCGCGACGTACATCAACCGGCGCTCCTCCTCGATCCGCTCGCTGTCGATCGGGCCGTCGTCCTCGCTGCCGCCGCGGTGCGGCATGATGCCTTCTTCGACGCCGACCAGGAACACGTGCGGATACTCGAGCCCCTTCGACGCATGGACGGTCGACAGCCGCACGGCGTCCGGATCCTCGTCCTTGCCTTCCAGCATCGACATCAGCGCGACGGTCTGGATCAGGCCGAGCAGGTTCTTGCCGGTATCGGCCAGCCCGTCTGCGTTGTGGAACCCTTCCGCCTCGCCGTCGACGGCCTCCGTCTCGGGCTTCGTGCCCTTGCGCTTCAGCCACTCGAGGAATTCGAGCACGTTCTGCCACTTCGACTGCGCCTGCCGCTCGTCGAACGCGTCGTACAGGTAGGCCTCGTAGTGGATGGCCTCCATCATGTCGTCGAGCACGACGGTCGCGGGATCCTTGTCCGCGCGATCGGTCAGGCGCTGGATGAAGTCGCAGAACATCCGCAGCGGCTCGACCTGGCGCGCGGACAGCCGCGCCTCGATCCCGCCCATGTACACGGCCTCGAATAGCGACACCTTCGCCTGGCCCGCGAACGAACCGAGCGCCTCGAGCGTCGTGTTGCCGATCCCGCGGCGCGGGGTCGTGACCGCGCGGATGAATGCGGGATCGTCGTCGGCGTTCGCGATCAGGCGCAGGTACGCGCACAGGTCCTTGATCTCGGCCTTGTCGAAGAACGACTGGCCGCCCGACAGCACGTACGGGATCCGCTCGCGGCGCAGCACCTGCTCGAAGATCCGCGCCTGGAAGTTGCCGCGATACAGGATCGCGTAGTCGCGGAATTGCGCGCGCCGCTCGAACTTGTGCGCGGACAGCCGGAACACGACCGATTCGGCTTCATGCTCCTCGTCGTTGCACGGCGTGACGGTGATCGAGTCGCCCATCCCGTGCTCGGACCACAGCTTCTTCTCGAACAGCTTCGGGTTGTTCGCGATCACGTTGTTCGCGGCGGTGAGAATCCGCACCGTCGACCGGTAGTTCTGCTCGAGCTTGACGAGGTGCAGCTTCGGGAAATCCTTGCCGAGCTGCGCGAGGTTCTCGAGCGTCGCGCCGCGCCAGCCGTAGATCGCCTGGTCGTCGTCGCCCACCGCGGTGAACGCGGCGCGCGGGCCGGCGAGCAGCTTCAGCAGCTCGTACTGGCACGCGTTGGTGTCCTGGTATTCGTCGATCAGCAGGTAGCGCAGCTTGTTCTGCCAGCGGTCGCGCACCTGCTCGTTCTTCGCGAACAGCTCGGCCGGCAGGCGGATCAGGTCGTCGAAATCGACCGCCTGGTATGCATTCAGCGTCGCGACGTAGTTGCGATAGACCAGCGCCGCCTGGTGCTCGTCCTCGTTGGCCGCGATCGTCATCGCCTCCTCGGGCATGATCAGGCCGTTCTTCCACAGCGAGATGGTGCTCTGGATCTTGCGGATCAGGCCCTTGTCGGTGGTGCCGATCTGCTCCTGGATCATCCCGAAGCAGTCGTCCGAATCCATGATCGAGAACTGCGGCTTCAGGCCGACGTGCTCGGCTTCCTGGCGCAGGATCTGCACGCCGAGCG
Organism: Burkholderia cepacia GG4; assembly: GCF_000292915.1. Classification (NCBI taxonomy): domain Bacteria; kingdom Pseudomonadati; phylum Pseudomonadota; class Betaproteobacteria; order Burkholderiales; family Burkholderiaceae; genus Burkholderia; species Burkholderia cepacia. The sequence goes on along the minus strand of NC_018513.1, from coordinate 156,123 downwards.
AGTGGAACGTGCACACGGTGAGCTGGTTGACGGGCACCTTGCGGCCTTCCTTGCCGGGCGTGGTGAGCGTCTTGCCCTCCAGCAGCTTCGAGACGCGCTCGCGCATTTCGGCGGCTGCCTTGTTCGTGAACGTGACGGCGGCGATGTGGCGCGGCTCGAAGCCTTTCGCTTCGATCAGGTGCGCGATCTTCTGCGTGATCACGCGGGTCTTGCCGCTGCCCGCGCCGGCGAGCACGAGGCAGGGACCGTCGAGGTAGCGCACCGCTTCGTTCTGAGCGGGGTTGAGGCCTGCGGACATGATGGCGGATGACGTTGCGGTTGACGGCGGGACGCCGGGAGGATGCCGCGCGCGGCAGGCCTGGGATGCAGGCGGATACGCGGGCTGGACGCGCATGTTAACACGTCGGCGGCGCACTTTTCGGGCGCCCCGCCGGACGGGGCCGATCGGACAGGTGGCCGCTTCGCCCCCCTGTCCGATCGGCCAATCCGACCCCATCTGTGCGCCGATCGGCCACAATGAGCACACGCCGCAGCGGTACGCGCGCCGGCCGTGCACGGCACCGCCGGTCGCACGGTCAGCATACGTTGCACACTGCGGCGCTGCGCAAAATGCCGGCTGCGGCCGTGCGTGCGCCGCATCGTGCCGCGCGTTTTGCCGAACGCGCCGGTGCATGCCGCCGCACCATGCCAAAATAGCCGGTCGTCCGCGCGCCTTCGCGGCGCGCCATCCTTTCGTTCCGTTCGCAGCCAGGGATTGCCATGTCGTCATTGCTCAGGATTGGTTTGATGGGTTTCGGTTTCGCCGGCGCGACGTTCCACGCGCCCGTGATCGCCACGAGCGGCCGCACCGAGGTCGCCGCGATCGCGACGGGGCAGCCCGATCGCGCGCGCGTCGCGTACCCGGACGCGCGCATCGTCCCCGATCTCGATGCGCTGCTCCGCCTCGACGACATCGACTGCGTGGTGATCGCCACGCCCAACGACACGCATTTCGCGCTCGCGCGCCAGGTGCTCGAAGCCGGCCGCCACGTCGTGGTCGACAAGCCGGTCACGCTCACCGCCGACGAAGCGCTGGCGCTCGCGCGGCTCGCGAACGCGCGCAGCCGCCTGTTCGCACCGTTCCACAACCGCCGCTGGGACGGCGACTTCCTCACCGTGCGGCGCATCGTCGAAGCGGGCGAACTCGGCCGGCTCACCTATTTCGCGTCGCACTTCGACCGCTTCCGGCCGACCCCGCGCACGCGCTGGCGCGAGGAGCCGGCACGCGGCGGCGGCCTGCTGCTCGACCTCGGCCCGCACCTGATCGACCAGGCGCTCGCGCTGTTCGGGCTGCCGGAGACGGTCAGCGCCACGGTCAAGACGCGTCGCGACAACGGCACGGCGCCCGATTTCGTGCACCTGCTGCTCGGCTATCCGGACAAGGATGTCGCGCTGCACGCGAGTGCGCTGTCAGCGATCGAGCCCGCGCGCTTCACGCTGCACGGCACGCGCGGCAGCTACCAGAAGTTCGGGCTCGACACGCAGGAAGACCAGTTGAAGGCCGGCCTCACGCCGGACCACGTCGAGTTCGGCGGCGGCAACCCGCCCGGCGTGCTGCGCGTGCTCGACGGCGAGGTCGAGGTCGAACGGCCGGTGCCGACGCTCGACGGCCAGTATGCGGAGTTCTACCGCGCGCTCGCCGCGTCGGTCCACGACGGCGCACCGTTCCCGGTCACGCCGCAGGACGCCGTCGACGTGATGACGATCATCGAGCTCGCCGCGCAGAGCGAGCACGACGGCCGCCGGGTACCATTCGTGCGCCGGACGGTCTGACGCCCGCCGGCCGGATCGATACCGGTCCGGCCGCGCGTCGCCATCCCGCGCCGCACACTGGTAGCGGTCACGCGTCAGCCGCTACGGCGGCTCCGTCCCGAACAATCCGTTACAAATGGTGCGGGAACGAAAGTCAGCGGTCGCCCGGTCTGACGCGTTTCTCAAAAAGTCGATCCGACACCAAACCGTCAGGAGAATGTGATGCAACGGTTGATTCGCGCAGCGGCATGCTGCGTCCTGGTTTCCTCACTCGCGGCCTGTGTCGTGCAGCCGCAGCGGCCGGCCCGACAGGCACCTCCGCCCCCGCCGCGGCCGAATCCGCAGGTCGTCGCGAACGATCGCCTGCAGGAGGTCCAGGGCCGGATCGACAACCTGCACCGCCGGATCGACGCGCGCGTCAACGGCGGCTACTACCCGCCGCCGTACGGCGCGCAACTGCACCACCGCCTCGACGTGATCCGCCAGGAAGCGAACGACATGTCGGCCCAGCACAACGGCGGCCTGTCCGGCGACGAGCAGCGCGTGCTGAACCAGGAACTCGACACGACCGTGCGCGCAATCGGCGAGTAACGCGGCCGCCCCCGGAGGCTCAAAAGGCGGCGGAGGCTCAAAAGGCGGCGGCGCCCCACGCCGCCGCTTGTCGCGAAGCGACATTCTTTTGCTCAAATTGACAATGCCCACCCGCTCGCGTACAGTCGCCCGCACGCGTCGGGAGAGCGTGTGACCGCGTAGCTAGCAACGCCGGTCGCGCCGCCGAAGGGGCACACCCGCAAACTCTCAGGCAAAAGGACCGACCGCGTCGGGGAATCCCGTCCGCGCATTGCGCGGGCCGCACTCCCCGCACTCTGGAGAGCGGCAGTAGCCCGTTGCGCGAATGCAGCGCGGGCAGGCTGCCCACCGAAGGGGCGCGCGTTCGCCGGCTTGTGGCCGCGGCGCAATCTCTCAGGTATCGAGGACAGAGGGGCATGTACCGGATCGCTCGCAGGCCGCTGGCCGCGACGGTCGGCACATGGCCGTTCTGACCCGCGCGCAAGCGCCTTGCCTGAGGCCTCGATGACTGCACTGAATCACACCCCGCTCAACGCCGCGCACCGCGCGCTCAATGCCCGCATGGTCGACTTCGGCGGCTGGGACATGCCCGTCAACTACGGCTCGCAGATCGAAGAACACGAAGCCGTGCGCACCGACGCCGGCATGTTCGACGTGTCGCACATGTGCGTCGTCGATTTCACCGGCAGCCGGGTGCGCGCGTTCTTCGAGCACGCGATCGCGAACAACGTCGGCAAGCTCAAGACCCCCGGCAAGGCGCTCTACTCGTGCCTGCTCAATCCGCAGGGCGGCGTCATCGACGATCTGATCGTCTATTACTTCACCGAAGACTTCTTCCGCGTCGTCGTCAACGCCGGCACGGCCGAGAAGGACATCGCGTGGTTCAACCAGCTGAACGAACAAGGCGGCTACGGCCTGACCATCGCGCCGCGTCGCGACTTCGCAATCGTCGCCGTTCAGGGCCCGAACGCCCGTGAAAAGACCTGGACGACGGTGCCCTCCGCACGCGCCGCGACGAGCGAGCTGAAGCCGTTCAACGCCGCGCAGGTCGCCGCCACGCCGTTCGGCGACCTCACCATCGCGCGTACCGGCTACACCGGCGAAGACGGCTTCGAAGTGATCGTCCCGGCCGTGCACGTCGAAGCGCTGTGGAACGCACTGCAGCAAAACGGCGTGCGCCCGTGCGGGCTCGGCGCACGCGACACGCTGCGCCTCGAGGCCGGCATGAACCTGTACGGCCAGGACATGGACGACAACGTGTCCCCGCTCGACGCGGGCCTCGCGTGGACGGTCGACCTGTCGGCGCCGCGCGAGTTCGTGGGCCGCGCCGCGCTCGAGCGCGACGGCACGCGCGCCGCGTTCGTCGGCCTGATCCTGCAAAAGGAAAACGGCAAGGCGGGCGGCGTGCTGCGCGCGCACCAGAAGGTCGTCACGCCGCACGGCGAAGGCGAGATCACGAGCGGCACGTTCTCGCCGTCGATGCAGGAATCGATCGCGTTCGCGCGCGTGCCGGCGGCCGTCCAGGTCGGCGACACCATTCATGTGCAGATTCGAGACAAGCAACTTCCCGCGCGCGTGGTAAAACTGCCGTTCGTGCGCAACGGCAAGGTCCTCGCTGCGTAACGACCGGGAAGCGACCGGCAGGCCGCCTCCCGGGAAGCCGGGAAATGGCGCCCGGCGCAACCACACCCGGCGCGCCCCCGCGGCGCGCCAGCATAACGAACATACCCTTTTATCCAGGAGCATCCGATGAGCAACGTCCCGGCCGATCTGAAGTACACCGACGAACACGAGTGGATCCGCACCGAAGCCGACGGCACGCTGACGGTCGGCATCACCGATCACGCGCAGAGCACGCTCGGCGACATCGTCTTCCTCGAACTGCCGCAAGTCGGCAAGTCGGTGAACGCGGGCGACGCGGTTGGCGTCGTCGAATCGGTGAAGGCGGCATCCGACATCTACTCGCCGGTGTCCGGCGAAGTCGTCGCCATCAACGAAGAAGCCGCCGACTCGCCGGAAGAAGTGAACAGCGACGCATACGGCGTGTGGCTGTTCAAGATCAAGCTCGCGGCCGGCGCCTCGACCGACAAGCTGATCGACGCCGATGCCTACAGCAAGCTGATCGACTAATTTTCCTTACCCGAACCGCGCGCGGCCGGCCTCGGCCCGCGCGGGACCAGAGTCACGCCATGAAGCTCGAACACCCGGACCGTCTGATGAACCGCACGCCCCTCTCGCTCGCCGCGCTCGAAACGCACGACGCGTTCGCAGAACGCCACATCGGCCCCGACGCCGCCAGCCAGCAGGCCATGCTCGACACGCTCGGCTTCGCGTCGCGCGCCGCCCTGATCGACGCCGTGATCCCGGCCTCGATCCGCCGCGCCGAAACGCTGCCGCTCGGCCCGTTCGCGCAACCGAAGAGCGAGGCCGAAGCCCTCGCCGCGCTGCGCGCGCTCGCGGACAAGAACCAGGTGTTCCGCTCGTATATCGGCCAGGGTTACCACGACACGCACACGCCGGCCGTGATCCTGCGCAACGTGCTCGAAAACCCGGCGTGGTACACGGCCTACACGCCGTACCAGCCCGAAATTTCCCAGGGTCGCCTCGAGGCGCTCCTGAACTTCCAGCAGATGGTCGCCGACCTCACGGGCCTCGCGATCTCGAACGCATCGCTGCTGGATGAAGCAACGGCCGCGGCCGAAGCGATGACGCTGCTGCAGCGCACCGGCAAGCCGACGTCGAACGTGTTCTACGTCGCCGACGACGTGCTGCCGCAGACGCTCGAAGTGATCCGCACGCGCGCGCTGCCGATCGGCATCGAAGTCAAGACGGGCCCGGCGGCCGACGCCGCACAGGCCAACGCGTTCGGCGTGCTGCTCCAGTACCCGGGCGTGAACGGCGACGTGCGCGACTACCGCGCGCTCACCGACGCGATCCACGCGGCCGGCGGCCATGTCGTCGTCGCGGCCGACCTGCTCGCGCTGACCGTGCTGACGCCGCCCGGCGAATGGGGCGCGGACGTCGCAGTCGGCAACACGCAGCGCTTCGGCGTGCCGATGGGCTTCGGCGGCCCGCACGCCGCGTATCTCGCGGTGCGTGACGAATTCAAGCGCCAGATGCCGGGCCGCCTCGTCGGCGTGACGGTCGACGCGCAGGGCAAGCCCGCGCTGCGCCTCGCGCTGCAAACGCGCGAACAGCACATCCGCCGCGAGAAGGCGACATCGAACGTGTGTACCGCGCAGGCGCTGCTCGCGATCATGGCGAGCATGTACGCGGTCTACCACGGCCCGCACGGCCTGAAGACGATCGCGCTGCGCGTGAACCGGATCGCGGCGCTGCTCGCCGCCGGCGTGAAGCAACTCGGCTTCGCGACCGTCAACGACTCGTTCTTCGACACGCTGACGATCGACACCGGCGCGCGCACCGCGCAGGTCCACGAATTCGCGAAGGCGCAGCGCATCAACCTGCGCCGCGTGAGCGACACGCAAGTCGGCGTGTCGGTCGACGAAACGACGACCCGCGACGACCTCGCCGATCTCCTCGGCGTGTTCGCGCAGGCTGCGGGTGGCACCGCGCCGGGCGTCGACGCGCTGGACGCGGGCCTTGGCGGCGCAGCCGCGCTGCCGGCCGGCCTCGAGCGCACGAGCGCGTACCTGACGCACCACGTGTTCAACCGCCACCATTCCGAAACCGAAATGCTGCGCTACCTGCGCAGCCTGTCGGACAAGGATCTCGCGCTCGACCGCTCGATGATCCCGCTCGGCTCGTGCACGATGAAGCTGAACGCGACGTCGGAAATGCTGCCGGTCACGTGGCCCGAATTCGGCCAGATCCACCCGTTCGCACCGGCCGAGCAGACCGTCGGCTACCGCGAGATGATCGACCAGCTCGAGCAGATGCTCGTCGCGGCCACCGGCTACGCGGCCGTATCGCTGCAGCCGAACGCCGGCTCGCAAGGCGAGTACGCGGGCCTCCTGATCATCCACGCGTATCACGCATCGCGCGGCGAAGCCCATCGCGACGTGTGCCTGATCCCCGCGTCCGCGCACGGCACGAACCCGGCATCCGCGCACATGGCCGGCATGAAGGTCGTGGTCGTCGCCTGCGACGCGCAGGGCAACGTCGACATCGCCGATCTCCAGGCGAAGGCCGAACAGCACTCGAACGACCTCGCGGCGATCATGATCACGTATCCGTCGACGCACGGCGTGTTCGAGCAGAACGTCCGCGAGATCTGCGAGATCGTGCATGCGCACGGCGGCCAGGTGTACGTCGACGGCGCGAACATGAACGCGATGGTCGGCCTGACCGCGCCGGGCCAGTTCGGCGGCGACGTGTCGCACCTGAACCTGCACAAGACCTTCTGCATCCCGCACGGCGGCGGCGGACCGGGCGTCGGCCCGGTCGCGGTCGGCGCGCACCTCGCGAAGTTCCTTCCGAACCAGCGTTCGACCGGCTATGCGCGCGAGGAAGACGGCATCGGCGCGGTGTCGGCCGCGCCGTACGGCTCGGCGTCGATCCTGCCGATCTCGTGGATGTACATCGCGATGATGGGCGCGAAGAACCTGACCGCCGCCACCGAAACCGCGATCCTCAACGCGAACTACATCGCGAAGCGCCTCGCGCCGCACTATCCGGTGCTGTATTCGGGCCCGGGCGGGCTGGTCGCGCACGAGTGCATTCTCGACCTGCGTCCGCTCAAGGAAACGAGCGGCATCAGCGTCGACGACGTCGCGAAGCGCCTGATGGACTACGGCTTCCACGCGCCGACGATGAGCTTCCCGGTGCCGGGCACGCTGATGGTCGAGCCGACCGAATCGGAATCGCAGGAAGAACTCGACCGCTTCATCGCCGCGATGATCGCGATCCGCGACGAAATCCGCGCAGTCGAGGAAGGTCGCGCCGACCGCGAGGACAACCCGCTGCGTCACGCGCCGCACACGGCAGCCGTCGTCACCGCGAACGAATGGCCGCACGCGTACTCGCGCGAGCAAGCTGCGTACCCGGTCGCGTCGCTCGGCACGAACAAGTACTGGCCGCCGGTCGGCCGTGCGGACAACGCCTACGGCGACCGCAACCTGTTCTGCTCGTGCGTGCCGATGTCGGAATACGCATAACGCCCGCCGCGCTCCGGAGTCCGGCCGTGACCACACCGCACGCAACCATCGGTTGCGTGCGGTTTTTACGTCCGCTGCCCGGCCGACCGTTTCACGCTTGCCCGCCAATCCGGCTAACATCACACGCGATCCAGCCAATCAAGGAGTTCCGCATGGTGCGTCCGATGTTTCCGGGCCATGGTGCAACGCAGAAGCGGCCGCGCACGCGCCGCTTCGTGCCGCTGCTCGTCGCGTCGCTGTCGTTTGCCGCCGCCGGCCTCGGCACGGCCGGCAGCGCGCGCGCGGCAATGAATTTCTGCGCAGCGCCCGCGTTGCAGGCAAGCGAGACAACGCAGGCCGAGCCGGGCGTGCAGGCGCTGATCCGCAGCGTCGACGCGCGCATCGGCGAGCAGCCGAAGGCAATGGCGCGCGTGCACACCGAAGGCACGCTGCCGCACGAAGGCATCTACGACCAGAGCGCCGACGCGCTGAAGGACATGGAGCTGATGCGCGACGCCGCGCTCGCGTGGCGCGTGACCAATGCGCCGCGCTACCTGCAGCTCGTCGACCGGTTCCTGTCCGCGTGGGTCTCGACCTACCAGCCGAGCTTCAACCCGATCGACGAGACGCGCTTCGACAGCCTGATCGTCGCATACGACATGACGGCGAGCGCGCTGCCGGTCAAGACGCGCAACGCGACGGCGGCGTTCATCGCGAAGCTCGGCGCCGGCTATGTCGCGCAGATCGACGCGCAGAAGCGCCCGCTCGCCGGCACCTGGCGCAACAACTGGCAAAGCCACCGGATCAAGCTGATCGCGCTGTCCGCGTTCACGCTCGGCGATCGCAAGATGATGAACGCCGCGCAGCGGCTGTTCGTCGAGCATCTCGCCGACAACATCGGCCCGGACGGCAAGACCTGGGATTTCGACGAACGCGACGCGCTGCACTACGCGGTGTACGACCTGCAGCCGCTGGTGACGGCCGCGCTCGCCGCGCGCCGCTTCAACCGCAACTGGCTGCGCGAGCGTGGCGCGAACGGCGCGACGCTCGCGGCCGCGCTCGACTGGCTCGTGCCGTATGCGCTCGGCGAGAAGACGCACGAGGAATTCGTGAATTCGCCGGTGCCGTTCGACGCGAAGCGCCGCGAAGCCGGCTTGCCGGGCTACACGGGGCAGTGGGACCCGAAAAACGCCACCGAACTCTTTCATCTGGCCGCGCGGCTCGACGGGCGCTATGCCCGTGTCGCGCGGCAGCTATCCCCCATGCCGCCCGCATGGCTCGCCGCGTGCCTGCCATTGCAGGCGCGCTAGCATTATTCTTATAGCAAGGCAGGAATCAAAATGGCAGTCAGCGTGTTTGACCTCTTCAAGATCGGCATCGGCCCGTCCAGTTCGCATACGGTCGGACCGATGCGTGCGGCGCTGATGTTCGTCCAGGGCCTCGAGCGCGACGGGCTGCTCGACGCGACGGCCCACGTGAAGGTCGAGCTGTACGGCTCGCTCGGCGCGACCGGCAAGGGCCACGGCACCGACCGCGGCGTGATGCTCGGCCTGCTCGGCGACGCGCCCGACACCGTCGACCCCGAAACGATCGACGCGCGGCTCGAGGACGTCCGCAAGTCGAAGCAACTCGCGCTGCTCGGCACGCATCCGGTGCCGTTCGTGCTGAAGGAAAACATCGCGTTCTACCGGCAAGCGCTGCCCGAGCACCCGAACGGGATGAAGCTGCGCGCGTCCGATGCGAACGGCGCGGTGCTGGTCGAGCGCACTTACCTGTCGGTCGGCGGCGGCTTCGTCGTGACGGCCGGCGCGCCGAACACGAAGGTGCTGAGCGCGGCCGAGCAGATGACGCACCCGTTCCGCACCGGCGCCGAGCTGCTCGCGCTGACCGAAGCGACCGGCAAGTCGATCGCGCAACTGATGTGGGAAAACGAGCGCGCGTGGCACACCGAGGAACAGACGCGCGACGGGCTGCTGAAGATCTGGGCCGTGATGCAGTCGTGCGTGTCCCGCGGCTGCGGGATCGGCAACCCGGAGGCCGACGGCAACCTGCCCGGCCCGTTCCAGGTCAAGCGCCGCGCGCCGCAGCTGTATCGCGCGCTGACCGGCAACCCGGAGCGCGCGCTGCAGGATCCGCTGTCGATGGTCGACTGGATCAACCTGTACGCGATCGCAGTCAACGAGGAAAACGCGGCCGGCGGCCGCGTCGTCACCGCTCCGACCAACGGCGCAGCCGGCATCATTCCGGCCGTGCTGCACTACTACACGCGCTTCACGCCGGGCGCAAACGAGCAGGGCGTGATCGACTTCCTGCTGACGGCCGCCGCGATCGGCATTCTCTACAAGCTCAACGCGTCGATCTCGGGCGCGGAAGTGGGCTGCCAGGGCGAAGTGGGGGTCGCATGCTCGATGGCGGCCGGCGCGCTCGCGGCCGTGCTCGGCGGCACGCCGCGCCAGGTCGAGAACGCAGCCGAGATCGGCATGGAGCACAACCTCGGCCTCACCTGCGACCCGGTCGGCGGGATGGTGCAGATCCCGTGCATCGAACGCAACGCGATGGCGTCGGTGAAGGCCGTCAACGCCGCGCGCATGGCGCTGCGCGGCGACGGCTCGCACTATGTGTCGCTCGACTCGGTGATCAAGACGATGCGCGAGACGGGCGCCGACATGAAGACGAAGTACAAGGAAACGTCGCGCGGCGGGCTGGCCGTGAATATCGTCGAGTGCTGAGTGTCCGCGTGCCTGTCGCTTGACGCCAAGCTTCGCCCAAGTGAACGTCCCTCGGCGCCCCTGGCGTTTTCCCGGGCGCGCCGTACATCACGGCCACTGCCGTCGCGCATGCAGCACGCGGAGAATCTCCACGATGCCGTCGGCCGGCCGGAGGCGATACACGAGCACGTAGTTCGGCGCGATCACCAGCTCGCGCGTGCCGGCCACCCGCCCTTGCCGATACAGCTCGGCGTGGGCTGGTAACATCGCGGCCCGTTCTTCCAACAGTTCGTCGAGTTCGAGCGCGGCCAGCGGGTCGTCCTCGCCGAGGTAGTCCATGATCGCGGCGCGATCCTCGCACGCCTTCGGATTCCAGTGCAGCGCGAGCGTCAAGAAGCATCCCCGCGCCTGCCCGCGAGCCGTTCACGCAGCGCCGCACGGCGCGACGCGAAGTCGGCGCTGACTTCGGCGTCGGGAATCGACGCACGCGGATCGTCCAGTGCCTGCTGCACCTGCTCGCGAAACCAGCGATCGTGGGCCGCTGCCTCGTGTGCCGCCTTCAACGCAGCCGCGCGATCGGGCCGGGTTGCCCGGCCGGCCGCATCCGGGTCGTACGTCGACGCATCCACATCGAACCGGCTGATGCCGATGTCGCGCAGAAAACCGACCAGCGTCTCAAAACGACGAAACACCCGCACGTCGCCGCGCTTGGCCGACAGGAAGCGTTCGTGCACGCCGCAACGGGCCGACAGCGCCCAGCCGTTGCCGCAACCGACCACACGGGCCCCGCGTACGGCGCCGGCTTCGACCAGTTCCACCAACGTCTTTTGATCGATCGTTTCGGTTGCCATGGTGATCCTCGATTCCGTTATCCATCAGTCACGTGCCGAAATTTTACTATTAAATGGAATCCCATTTTATTGTTACTTGGGCGCCCCTCTTTTCAAGTCGGGGCAAGCGTCCGGCTCGACGTCCGTAGCGCCCACTTTTTCACCACCGCGCGAGCATGCACAAGCTGGCCGCTCGGCCAGCCGAAACCAGCACGTGCAACACACACGGCCCGGTCGCCCGCCGTTCCGACACTTTTCACCGGCCGGCGTACCGGCGCCCTGCCAACGGGCGTAAGCTGTACGTCCCGCTACCCAGGGAGACGGCAGCCCATGTCGCATTCCAAGGAACTCGAGCCGCGCGCCACCACCGGTGCGCGACTGCTCGTCGATGCGTTGCTCGCCAATCACGTCGAACGCGTGTTCTGCGTGCCGGGCGAGAGCTTCCTCGCCGTACTCGATGCGCTGGCGGACGACACCGCGCGCATCCAGACGGTCGTCTGCCGCCACGAGGCGGCGGCCGCGAACATGGCGGAGGCGGTCGGCAAGCTGACCGGCCGCCCCGGCATCGCGTTCGTCACGCGCGGGCCCGGCGCGACCCATGCGTCGATCGGCGTTCACACCGCGTTCCAGGATTCGACGCCGATGATCCTGTTCGTCGGCCAGTGCGCGCGCGAGCACCTCGACCGTGAAGCCTTCCAGGAAATCGACTACCGCCGGATGTTCGGCCAGATGGCGAAATGGGTCGCGCAGATCGACGACCCGCGCCGCATTCCCGAATACCTGAGCCACGCGTTCCACGTCGCGACGTCCGGCCGGCCCGGCCCGGTCGTGCTCGCGCTGCCGGAGGACGTGCTGTCCGAGGCCTGCGCGGCGCAGCCCGTCGTACCCGCCGCGAAACGCGTCGCGGCATCGCCGTCGGCCGCGCAGATCGACGAGCTGCGCGAGCGGCTCGCACGCGCCGAGCGGCCGTTCGCGATCGTCGGCGGCAGCGGCTGGACGCCCGACGCATGCGCGAACTTGCGCACCTTCGTCGAACGCTGGCAACTGCCGGTCGCCTGCGCGTTCCGCTTCCAGGACACCTTCGACAACGCGCACCCGAACTATGCGGGCGACGTCGGCCTCGGGATCAATCCCGCGCTCGGCAAGCGCATCCGCGACGCCGACCTGCTGCTGGTGCTCGGCCCGCGGCTCGGCGAGGCGACGACGGGCGGCTACACGCTGCTCGACATCCCGAAAACACGCCAGACGCTGATCCACGTGCACCAGGGTGCGGACGAACTCGGCCGCGTGTATGCGGCCGACCTGCCGATCGTGTCGGGGATGCCCGAGTTCCTGGCGCCGCTCGCCGCGCTCGAACCGCCGGCGCACCCCGCGTGGGCCGGCACGGCCGCCGACGCGCACCGCGCGTACCGCGAATGGCATGCGCCGCTGCCGATGCCCGGCGACGTCCAGCTCGGCGACGTGATGGTACAGCTGCGCGAGCGCCTGCCGCACGACGCGATCCTGACCAACGGCGCCGGCAACTACGCGATCTGGCTGCATCGCCACTTCGCATACCGGCACTTCCGCTCGCAGCTCGCGCCGACCAGCGGCGCGATGGGTTACGGGCTGCCGGCCGCGCTTGCCGCCAAGTCGCTGTATCCGTCGCGGGCCGTCGTCGCGCTCGCCGGCGACGGCTGCTTCATGATGGCCGGCAACGAGCTCGCGACCGCGATGCAATACGGGCTGAACATCGTCGTGATCGTCGTCAACAACGGTCATTTCGGCACGATCCGCATGCATCAGGAGCGCAACTATCCGGGACGCGTGCACGGCACGGGGCTCACGAACCCCGATTTCGCCGCGTATGCGCGCGCGTTTGGCGCGCACGGCGAGACGGTCGAGCGCACCGCCGATTTCGCGCCCGCGCTCGAGCGCGCACTGACTTGCGGGCTGCCGGCGCTGATCGAGATCCGCATCCCGCAGGATGCCAGCACACCGGCGGCGACGCTCGAGCAGATCCGCGAGCAGGGCCGCCGCGCACGCGGCATATGAAGGTGCGGACGCACGCCGTGCCGGCCGGCCTCGCGCTGTCGCACGATGACGCGCTCGTCCACCCCGGCACGCTGCTCGCGCCCGACGGCACGCTCGTCGCGCCGTACGACATCGAGCACGGCAGCGATCGCGCGGAAGGCCACGTGCCAGCCGCACCGGCGCTGGGTTTGCTGCACGCCGCGCACCGACCGTTCCGGCTCGACTACGACCGCGCGACGGACGTGCACGTGATCAACGGGATGGGCGTCACGCTCGGCGATTCGGTGATCGGGCTGACCGCGCTCGACGCATTGCGCGGCGCGCATCCCGGCCTGCGCTTCACGCTGTACCGGCCGGCCCGCGCGCCGCGCTACGTCGACGCGCTGTATGCGCTCGCGGCCGACGTCGTCGCGCCGTCACGCGCGCTGCCCTGCACGATCGATGCGCTGCCCGCGCACGTGCCGTGCATCGATCTCGGCAATCACCTGTACTGGCCCGCGTTCGCGTCGCAGCCGATGATCGATTTCTTTCTCGACGCGCTCGGCGCGGACCCGGCCGCAGTGCCGGCCGCCGCGAAGCGCAACCGCTGGCTCGCGCGGCTGCGCCTGCCCGCGCTGCCGGCCGAATGGCAGCGGCCGTACGTGCTGTTCTGCCCGAATGCGAGCACCGCGGTGCGCAGCGTGCCGCCGGCGCTGCGCGCGGCATGCGTGGAGCGACTCGTGCAGCGCTACGGGCTGCCGGTGGTCGGGTTCGGCCCCGTCGCGCATCCCGCGTATGTCGACGTGAGCCGCGACGCGACCGACACCGCATGCTTCATCACATGGATCAAGGGTGCGAGCGTGCTGTTCGCGCCCGACACGGCCGCGCTGCATCTCGCCGACGGCTTCGACGTGCCGACCCTCGGCTGCTTCACGACGATCAGGCCGACGCTGCGCGTGCGTGACTATCCGCACTGCGTGCCGGTCGCGCTCGACCTGCCGGACGCATTGCACGGCATGCATCGCAGCGAACGGCCGGACGATCTCGCGGCAGTCGAAGCCGCCTATCGGACGATTGACTGGGATGCGCTGCCGTGGCCGGCACCGCGCGCAGCCGCGGCTACGGCCGAATCGAAAATCGAAACGAGATAGTCGCCCGAAAGACCGAACACGCAGCGGTATCCACGTGCCGCCGCCCGGCTCATCCCGCCGCCACCATCACCGCGCGATCGCGCAGCGTCTCCGACGGCCGCTTGCCGAACAGCCGCCGGTAGTCGGTCGCGAACTGGCTCAGGTGCCAGAAGCCCCACGCCTCCGCGACGTCCTGCACCGAACCCGCGGCCCGCCCGCACAGATCGCGCCGCGCGCCGTTCAGCCGCAGCGTGCGCAGATAGGTCGCGGGTGCCATGCCGAGCACGTCCTGGAAACAGTACTGCAGCGTGCGCCGGCTCACGAGCAGCTGCTCGCACAGCTCCGGCACGCCGACCGGGCGCGTGCGGTGCGCGAGCACGTAGTCGCGCGCCTGCTCGACGATCCAGCGCCGCGTCGACGGCGCGCCGCCGGCACCGTCGTCCGCCGGTTGCGCGCATGCGTCGAACAGTGCGGCCAGCACCTCGGCCTGCAGGTCGTCGCGCTGCGCATCGGGCAGCGGGCCGCCGACGGCCGCCGCGCCGTCGAGCCGGCGGCCGAGCAGCGCGCACAGGCGCGCGAGCCGCGTATCGCCGGCCTGGATCACGCGCTGTGTGAACAGCCGCTCGTCGAGCGCGCGGCGTTCGACTTCTTCCGCATAGCGGCGCAGCACGTCGCCGCGCACGACGACGCCATAGATCGAGAACTGCGCAGGCGTCAGCAATTCGAATTCGACGTTGCCGGGCCGGAACGCCAGCGCGCCGGGCCCGATGCGGCACGCATCGACGCGCGCGGTGCCGTCGCCCGCGAGCGGGATGCCGAACCAGTACGCATCGCCGCGCACCTCGCACGCCTGGCGCAGCAGGTGGCTGGTCGATTCGCGAAACAGCTTCATCGTGTCGAGCGGCAGCTCGGTCAGCGTGCCGACGAAGCGGCCCGCCGCGAGCTGGTCGTAAGTCTGCCGCCAGCCGATCAGGTTGCGCGCCTGCTCGTCGGCGTCGTGTGCGACGCTGACCACGGCCTGGCCGGCCAGCGCGTCGTCGCCCTGCGCGCTGCACCGCGTGTCCTCGGCCGTCGGCTCGTCAATGCACTCCATGCGTCGCTCCATCGTGTTCTCCTCACCTGCCCGGCACCGCGTCCATCATGCAAGTCCCGTGCCGAACCGGGCGGTTCGGCGACAAGCCCGTCATTCCACGCTGCCCGGGCCGCGCGCGCCATGCGGGCGCACCCGAAGGCGGCGTGTCGCGCACCGTGCGGGTGCGGCAGGCGCGCCGCCGCCGGCTAGCGGCCAGGACCGGCTATGTACCCGGTCGGAGCCGCACGACCCGCGTGCCGCAATTTCCGTACGCCTGCACGATCGCCAACTCGACGATCGGGCTGCCGGCCGCCCAGGGCGTTGCGTCCGCGCCCGGCAGATCGGCGCGCACCGTCGCGCGGCCGTTGATCCGGTAGCGGATGCCGCGCACGAAATCGACGAACAGCAGCCCGACGCCGCTGCCGTCGCATGCGCGCGCATCGATCCGGCCAGCGGCGCCGTGCGTCGGCAACGCGAAGCGCAGCGTTTTCGTGTCGATCACGCGCACGACCGGCAGCAGATCGCCGTTCGCGTCGCGCAGGCTCTGCACGATGTCGCAGGTCACGCGTGCCGGTGCGCCGCTCGTCGTGCCGACGAACATGAACGGCTGCGATTCGATGAACTGCCGCACGCCGATGCTCACCCGCGTCGTCACGACGTCGCTCATCCGCTCGGCTTCGTCGGCGACGCCGAAGCGCTGATGCGCGTCGAGTTCGCCCGCGTGGAACACCGGGTGGCGCGGCAAGGATCGGGGCGGTTCTGCCATGCTGGTTTCTGTCGGACCCATCGGTGCACACCCTGCGGCCGCGAACCCGCGACTGCCGGTATCGTTTCCGGCGCAGGCCGCAGCAACGCACGGCCGACGCCGCGTATCGAATGTCGAAACGCAAAAACGGCGAAGTGCCGGATCGACGATCGTCAGCGCATTGCCGCGGTGCGGGCACCGCGCGACGGCCGGACCCGCATCGCCCGGCCGTCGAACGTTCCCCGGCAATCCGGCGTCAAACGCGTCGCCGTCCGGAGCCGGCAACCGCACCGGTCGGCGTTGCGCTGCCGACCGGCCGGCTCCGGCCCTTCGCCCCTGCTCCGGTGCTCAGAAGAACCCGAGCGCCTCGGCCTGGTAGCTGACCAGCAGGCACTTCGTCTGCTGATAGTTCGACAGCGCCATCTTGTGCGTCTCGCGACCGATCCCCGACTGCTTGTAGCCGCCGAACGCCGCATGCGCGGGATACAGGTGATAGCAGTTGGTCCACACGCGGCCGGCCTCGACCTCGCGGCCCATCCGGTACGCACGCGTGCCGTTGCGCGTCCACACGCCCGCGCCGAGCCCGTAGAACGTGTCGTTCGCGAGTTCGATCGCTTCCTGCTCGTCCTTGAACGTCATCACCGACGCGACCGGCCCGAAGATCTCTTCCTGGAACACGCGCATCTTGTTGTTGCCGAGCAGCATCGTCGGCTTCACGTAGTAGCCCGTGCCGAGCTCGGCGGCCGGCGCCGTACGCTCGCCGCCCGTCAGGCATTGCGCGCCTTCGTCGCGGCCGATGTCGATGTACGACAGGATCTTGTCGAGCTGCTGCTGCGACGCCTGCGCGCCGATCATCGTCTGCAGGTCGAGCGGGTGGCCGCCCTTGATGCGCTCGACGCGCGCGACGGCCTTCTCGATGAAGCGCTCGTAGATCGATTCCTGGATCAGGATCCGCGACGGGCACGTGCACACTTCGCCCTGGTTCAGCGCGAACATCGCGAGCCCTTCCAGCGCCTTGTCGAGGAACGCGTCGTCCTGGTCGAGCACGTCGGCGAAGAAGATGTTCGGGCTCTTGCCGCCCAGTTCGACCGTCGACGGGATCAGGCTGTCGGCCGCCGCATGCAGGATGTGCTTGCCGACCGGCGTCGAGCCGGTGAACGCGATCTTCGCGATCCGCTTGCTGGTCGCGAGCGCCTCGCCCGCTTCCTTGCCGAAGCCGCTCACGATGTTGATCGTGCCGGCCGGGAACAGGTCGCCGATCAGCTCCATCAGCACCATCACCGATGCGGGCGTCTGCTCCGCCGGCTTCATCACGACGCAGCAGCCGGCCGCGAGCGCCGGCGCGAGCTTCCACGCGGCCATCAGCAGCGGGAAGTTCCACGGGATGATCTGGCCGACCACGCCGAGCGGCTCGTGGAAGTGATACGCGACGGTGTTGTCGTCGATTTCGGAAATGCCGCCTTCCTGCGCGCGGATGCAGCCCGCGAAATAGCGGAAGTGGTCGATCGCGAGCGGCAAGTCGGCCGCCATCGTCTCGCGCAGCGGCTTGCCGTTGTCGATCGTCTCGGCCACCGCGAGCAGCTTCAGGTTCTTTTCCATCCGGTCGGCAGCGGCGAGCAGCAGGTTCGCGCGCTCGGCCACCGACGTCTTGCCCCACTTGCGGCGCACGGCATGCGCGGCGTCGAGCGCGAGCTCGATGTCGTCGGCACCCGAGCGCGGCACGCGGCAGAACGGCTTGCCGTTGATCGGCGACACGTTCTCGAAGTACTCACCCTTCACCGGCGGAACCCACTTGCCGCCGATGTAGTTGTCGTACTGCTGACGATACGGATATTCGACGTCGAGGCCCAGTTGCTTCAGGTCAAACGGGTTCATACATGTCTCCTGTTCATCGTGCTTGTGTGAATGCAGCGCCGGTTGGATCGCGCTGCACCGTTTACGCAACATGCGTGCCAAACGGAGCGGAAACGGAACAGGAGCGGCGTGTGCGGCCGCGCGCCGTGCGGGGCATCCGCGCGCGGCGAACGGGTGTACCGATTCTGAACACCGCGATGACACAGCGGCGCGGCGGGGTGTTCGGATTTTCCACAGCGCCTGTGCGCAGCCGCATCTGCGCATCACGTGCTCGTGCCTGGCATGTCGCTTGCGTGCGGATCGCAAATCCGCCCGCACCGACCACGCGCCGACCGAAACCATGAGCGATCCGGCCCCCCTGACCGACGACGCCGTCGCGTTCATCCGCGAACAGGCCTTCCTGATCGTCGCGACCGCGAACGCGGCCGGCGACAGCGACTGCTCGTATCGCGGCCGGCAGCCGCGCGCAGACGGTTCGTTCGAACTGCTCGTCGACCTGCCCGATCGCCGCACGCTGGTGTTGCCCGACTTCGCAGGCAACAACCTGTTCAACACGATCGGCAACCTGCTCGTGAATCCGGCAATCGCGCTGCTGTTCGTCGATTTCGTCCGGCAGACGACGTGGCTCGTGCAGGGACGCGCGACGATCGACGAGGATGCGGGAAGCCGCGCGCACCTGTGGCCCGATGCGCGGCGCTATGTGGTCGTTGAAGTGGCAAGTGCGCACGCGCGGGCCGATGCGGCGCTGCCGCCGCTCGTGCTGGCGTGATGGGTGCGGCGCCCGGTCGCCGCCGATGCGGAGCGTTCACGTATGCGGGTTGACGCGACGCGGGTGGCCGGTCGTCGCGGCAGGAAGGTGACGATCGCGAAATGCACGGCCGTCGTTGCCGGATCGCGCCGGACCAGTTCTCGATCGTGTCGCCGTCGAGCCGGCAGCTGTCGCCGAAGCTGCGCGTGTTCGTCGACCTCCGGTGCGAGCGGCTGTTCAAGTCACCGCGCGGCGTGCACCGCCGCGTCACGCCATCACTCGGCGCCGATCCGCTCCGCTTCCTGCTGCGGCAGCAGCGCATCGCTGTCGTCCTTCAGCCCGACACCCGTGAGCCCGAGCCGGCGCGCATGTGTGATCAGGTAATGCAGCTTGTGTGCGGCGGCGGCATGCGGCAGCCCTTCGGGCCGCACGTTCGAGATGCAATTGCGCAGCGCGTCGTGGCAGCCGACCTTCGGCGCCCAGGTGAGGTACACGCCGAGGCTGTCCGGCGAACTGAGCCCCGGCCGTTCGCCGATCAGCATCGCGACGACCTGCGCGCGCAGCAACTCGCCGATCTCGTCGCCGAGTGCGACGCGCGCCTGCGTCGCGACCACCACCGGCCCGAGCCGCCAGCCGTCCGCGTCGAGCCGCGGCCGCACGGCCTGCAGCAGCGGCAACGCCTGCTTCGCGGCCGCGAACGCCGACAGCCCGTCGCCGACCACGAACACGATGTCCGGCGCATCGTCGAGCGCGGCGCCATAGCCGGCCAGGAGCGCGCGTCCGTCGTCCGACAGCTTGCGGCCGAGGTCGGGCCGGCGCAGGTAATGCTGGCGGTCGGGCGCCGCACTCTGCACGCCGAGCGTCGCGAAGCCGGCTGCGTCGATCTCGCGCCGCAACGCGTCCGCGTCGAGCGGCTGGTGCACGGCGTCACGCGCCTGCGCGTGCGACAGGTTGAACGCGAGCAGCGGCGCGGTCGGCAGGCTGTTGCCCGCGCGGCCGAGCGCGATCCGCGCGTTCGTGAACGACTTCAGCTGCGCCCACGGGTTCTTTTCGACGGCGTCGCTCATGCGGAAATCCCCATCCAGTCGTTCGCGCCCGAGAGCAGCGGCACGCGCGAGCTCGCGGCGCGCAGCGCGCCGTGCGCGTCGGCGATCTCCATCGTCTCCAGCCATTCCTCGAACTCGGGCGCGCGGCGCAGGCCGAGCACCTCGCGCACGTAGAGCTGGTCGTGAAACGACGTGCTCTGGTAGTTCAGCATCACGTCGTCCGCGCCCGGAATCCCCATGATGAAGTTGATGCCGGCCGCACCCAGCAGCGTCAGCAACGTGTCCATGTCGTCCTGGTCGGCTTCCGCGTGGTTCGTGTAGCAGATGTCGCAGCCCATCGGCACGCCGAGCAGCTTCCCACAGAAGTGATCCTCGAGCCCCGCGCGGATGATCTGCTTGCCGTCGTACAGGTATTCGGGCCCGATGAAGCCGACCACCGTGTTCACCAGGAACGGATCGAACTTGCGCGCGACCGCGTACGCGCGCACCTCGCAGGTCTGCTGGTCGACGCCGAAGTGCGCGTTCGCCGACAGCGCGCTGCCCTGCCCCGTCTCGAAATACATCAGGTTGTTGCCGACGGTGCCGCGCTCGAGCGACAGCGCGGCCTCGCGCGCCTCGCCGAGCAGCGCGAGCGAGATCCCGAAGCTCGCGTTCGCCTTCTCGGTGCCCGCGATCGACTGGAACACCAGATCGACCGGCGCGCCCTTCTCGATCGCGGCGATCGTGTTGGTGACGTGGGTGAGCACGCACGACTGGGTCGGCACGCCGTAGCGCTCGCGGAACGTGTCGATCATCGCGAGCAGCTTCACGATCGCCGCGAGGCTGTCGGTCGCCGGGTTGATGCCGATCATCGCGTCGCCGCAGCCGTACATCAGCCCGTCGAGCATCGACGCGGCGATGCCCTTCACGTCGTCGGTCGGGTGGTTCGGCTGCAGCCGAACCGACATCCGGCCGGCCAGCCCGACCGTGTTGCGAAAACGCGTGACGACGCGGCGCTTGCGCGCGGCGGCGATCAGGTCCTGGTTGCGCATCAGCTTCGACACGGCCGCGACCATCTCGGGCGTGAGGCCCGGCGCGATCCGCTCGAGCGCGGCGCCGTCGGCCGCGGGCGACAGCAGCCAATTGCGGAAATCGCCGACGGTGAGGTGCGAGATTTCCGCGAACGCGGCCGCATCGTGATCGTCGATGATCAGGCGCGTGACTTCGTCGTGTTCGTACGGAATCACCGCCTCGCTCAGGAAGGCTTTCAGCGGCACGCCCGCAAGTGCGATCTTCGCGGCGACGCGCTCCTCCTCGCTGGCCGCCGCGACGCCGGCGAGCTGGTCGCCGGAGCGCAGCGGGCTCGCCTTCGCGAGCAATGTCTTCAGGTCCGCGAAACGGTACGTGCGCGGGCCGATCGTCTCCGTGTAGGACATCGTTCGAATCTCCTTGCCAGTCCTTGCCCATCGTTGCCGGACGGCGATGGCGCGCCCGTTCGACGGGGCGCGCCGGATGCCGTCAGGAACGGCCTTGCAGGTTCGCCATCGTCACTCCTCGAGCAGCACGTCGCCCGGCGCGCTCGCGCGCTGCGAACGGGTCGCGAGGAAGTACGCGTAGCCGAGCGCGAGGAACGCGACGAACACCATCGCCACCAGCCCGTTGAAGTACACCATCGTCCCGAGGCAAATCAGGGCCGCCACGATCGCGAATGCCGGGAAGAACGGGTACAGCGGCGCGCGGAACGGCCGCTCCATGTTCGGCTGCGAGCGACGCAGCTTGAACAGCGCCGCCATGCTTACGATATACATCACGATCGCACCGAACACCGACATCGTCACGATGTTCGCGGTGAGCGTCTGGCCGCCGAACTGGATCAGCTCGTCGCTGTAGATCGCCGCGATCCCGACCACGCCGCCCGCGAGAATCGCGCGATGCGGCGTCTTGAAGCGCGGATGCACCTTCCCGAGCCACTCCGGCAGGTAGCCTTCACGGGCCAGCGCGAAGATCTGGCGCGAATAGCCGAGGATGATCCCGTGGAACGACGCGACGAGCCCGAACAGCCCGAGCCACACGAGCATGTGCATCCAGCCGCTGTTTGCGCCGACGATGTATTTCATCGCCTGCGGCAGCGGGTCGTTGATGTTCGCGAGCTTGGTCCAGTCGCCCGCGCCGCCGGCGAACACCATCACGCCGACCGCGAGCGTGACGAGCGTCAGGATGCCGGCCACGTATGCGATCGGGATCGAGCGCTTCGGGTTCTTCGCTTCCTCGGCGGCCATCGCGACGCCCTCGATCGCGAGGAAGAACCAGATCGCGAACGGGATCGCCGCGAACATCCCGTGGAATGCGCCGACGCTGAAATGATCGGCGCCCGACCAGCCGCCCTTCATGAAGTTGCTCCACGCGAAGCCCGGCGACACGACGCCCATGAACACCAGCAGCTCGAAGATCGCGAACAGCGTGACGACCAGTTCGAAGGTCGCCGCGATTTGCACGCCGACGATGTTCAGCGCCATGAACACGAGATACGCGCCCATCGCCGCATGTTTCGGTTCGAGCCCCGGAAACTGCACGTGCAGGTACGCGCCGATCGCGAGCGCGATCGCAGGCGGCGCGAACACGAACTCGACGAGTGTCGCGGCGCCGGCCAGGTAGCCGCCTGCCGGGCCGAACGCCCGGCGCGCATACGCGAACGGGCCGCCCGCATGCGGGATCGACGTCGTCAGTTCGGTAAAGCTGAAGATGAAGGTGGTGTACATCGCCGCGACGAACAGCGCGGTGACCACGAAACCCAGCGTGCCCGCGCTCGCCCAGCCGTAGCTCCAGCCGAAGTATTCGCCTGAAATCACGAGGCCGACCGCGATACCCCACAGTTGCCAGGTCCCGAGCGTCTGCTGCAGCGCGGGCTGGCCGGACGACTTGGCGCCGGCGGCGGGCCGGCCATTCGACTCTGCTTTCATCGGATTCTCCTGAAAGGCGCCGGCCTGCCGGCCCGCGCGACTGAGAATCGATGCTAGAGAGTCATTAAACGACGTGTTATCGAAATTCGGCAAAGATGACGGCTGACATTTCGCCCACCGCAACGCCGCCGCCTGCGTCCCCACCGCGATCCGGCCGCCCGCGGCAGCCGGACCGCCGCGACCCGCTTACTGGCCGCCGCCGCGCTGGTTGAACCAGCGGTCGAGCAGCTTGCCGGCCGCTTCGCGACCGCCGAGGCCGAACGACAGCGCGACCGCCACCGCGATCGCGCCGAGCACGAGGCCGAACGCGAGCTGCACGATCTCGTTCGCGATGCCCATCGCGCGCAGCCCCATCGCGAACACCAGGCCGAGGATCGCAAATTGCGCGATCCGCGCGAACAACACGCTGTGCTCTCGGTCGGCCTGCTCGATCACGCGGCGCGCGAGGCCCGCGAGCCACACGCCGATCACGAGGATCACGCCGCCCATCAGCACGTGGCCGCCGAATTCGATGAACAGCGTGACGACGTCGCGCACCTGCGTGAAGCCGAGCCGGTTCGCGGCCTCGACCGCCGCGAACAGCATCGCGAAGAACACGATCAGCCGCGCGACCAGCACCGACGGCTGCAGCATCCCCGAAAACACGCGTTCGACGCCAAGCACGGCCGGCAGTCCGTCGGCACCGGCGGCTTCCAGCAGCTTCTGCGCGAGCGACGCGACGAAGCGCGCGAAATAGAACGTGACGAGCACGATCACGATCGCCGCGACGATGTCCGGCACCGCGCCGAGGAACTGGTTCAGCATGTTGGTGGCGGGAATCGAGATTGCTTCGATCTTCAGCGCGTCGAGCGCGGAGATCAGCGTCGGCACGAACACGAACACGTAGACGATCGTGCCGATCAGGCTCGACACGCGCACCGGCGTCGGGCTGTCCAGACGCGCGGTGAGGCGGTCGGCGCCGGCGGCGACCAGCAGGTTCGTCACGAGGCCGCGCAGCACGCGCGCGACGACCCAGCCGACGAAGCCGATCACCGCGGCCGCGAACACGTTCGGCACGATCTCGAGCAGCTTGTCGACCATCCCCTGCACCGGCGACAGCAGGCCGGACAGCGCGAACGACGCGAGAATCGCCGGCAGGAACATCAGGATCACGAGCCAGAACAGCACGTCGCCGAGATAGCCGCTCATCGGCTGCATGCCAGCGCTTTCGGACAGCTTGTCGTCGACCTTGCTCGCCTTCAGCGCGCGGTTCGCGAGGCTGCGCAGCAGAGATGCGATGAGCCACGCGATCAGCGTCAGCGCCGCGCCGCCGATCAGGTTCGGCAGGTAGTTGACGATGTGCGTGACGAGCAGCGAGAACGGATTGGAGACCGCGTACAGGTTGAGCACGTTGAAGATGCCCACCGCGGTGACGAGCAGCACGAGCCAGAACAGCCCGCCGGCGATGATGCGCTCGACGTACGCGCCCTGGCCGGTGCTTTCGTTGATCCGCTGATCGACCTTCAGCGCATTGAGCAGCCGGAGCGCGCCGGCCCGCACCGCCACGGCGATCAGCCAGCCGATCACCAGGATGCCGATCGCGCCGGCGATCTTGGGCAGGTATCCGCCTAGCGTGGTCTGCAGCGACGTGATGAAGCTGGAAGCATCCATTTCTTCTTCTCCCGAAAAACGTGGCGTTGCGATTGAACATCGACGAACTACCTGCGTACTTCGAAAACCGTGCTTTGCCGCCCGAAGCAACTTACCCGAGAAAAATGACGCGTTGACCCGATTTCACCGTCTTTAACTTTAGACAGTTATCGGCGGGGACGAGACCCCATTTCGGCCAAATAAAAAGGGGGCAGATTTCGGTGCCCTACGCATCTCCGCAAGATTTATCAAACGGCGGCGTGCTACCGTGACGTCGATGCTTGCCGGGGCGCGCCAATGACCGTTGAAACGAAAGCCGAAACGCCTGCGTGGGTCCGCTATGCGGCGCGGGTCGCGCGCGTGCACGACTATATCCGCGCGCACCTCGACGACACGCTCGACCTGAACCGGCTCGCCGACATCGCGTGCCTGTCGCCGTATCACTGGCAGCGCGTCTATCGCGCGCTGTACGGCGAGTCGATCGTGCTGACGGTGCGGCGGATGCGAATCGTGCGAGCGTCCGAGGATCTCGTCTGCACGGCGCTGCCGCTCGACGCGATCGCGCGGCGCGCCGGTTACGGCTCGACGCACGCGTTCGCCCGCGCATTTCGCGATGCTTACGGCGTGCCGCCCGCACAGCACCGGCGCGCCGGGGTCCATCGGCCGATCTATCCATTACAGCGAGGAGAGGAAGACATGTTCAAGCATGAAGTCGAAATCCGGCAGCAACCGGAACTGCGCGGTTATGCGGTCGCGCATACGGGCGCGTACCTGAAGGTCGGCGACGCGTTCGGGCGGATCGGCGCGTGGGCCGGGCAGCACGGAATGATCGGCCCCGGCGCGAAGATGATCGGGATCTTCCATGACGATCCGGATACGACGCCGGAAGCGCAGCTGCGCGCGAAAGCGTGCTTCGTGCCGGCCACCGGCGCGCCGGACGTCGAGCCGGCGCCGCCGGTCGAGCGCACGACGATCGCGGGCGGCGACTACGCGGTGCTGCTGCATACGGGACCGTATGCGGACCTGAAGACGGCCTACCAGTGGCTGTACGGCGACTGGCTGCGTCACTCGGGCCGCGAAGCCGCCGATGCGCCGCCGTTCGAGCTGTACCTGAATACGCCGATGGATGCGGCGCCGGCCGACCTGCGCACGGAGATCCATTTGCCGCTGCGTTGATCGACGGGGCGGTGCTGGGGTGCTGGGGTGCTGGGGTGCTGGGGTGCTGGGGTGCTGGGGTGCTGGGGTGCTGGGGTGCTGAGGTGCTGAGGTGCTGAGGTGCTGAGGTGCTGAGGTGCTGAGGTGCTGAGGTGCTGAGGTGCTGAGGTGCTGAGGTGCTGAGGTGCTGAGGTGCACGGCGACGCCCGTTGCAGGCGCCATACCGTCGCTGGTCGGCTTTCACGCCGGCAACGAGGCCGGCGATCGCGCCTTAGCCGGCTTGCGTCCCGCAGCCCGGGCAGAACCGGGCGTCGGCGGCCAGCGCCGCGTGGCAGCGGCTGCAGGCCCTGCCGCGCTGTGCTGTGCCGCACTGCGCGCAGAATCGCGCATCCGTCCCGTTGAGCGCGCCGCAACCCGCGCAGGCGATCTGGCGCACCGGCACGTTGCCGCCCTTGCCGCCATGGCCGTCGGACGACGGCTGCCAGCCCCACCCGTGACGATCGCGGCCGCGCGCATCATGGCCGCCGTGATCGTCGCGGCGCGGCGCGCCGTGATGCTCGCCACCATGGCCGCCATCGCCATGCCCACCGCCGTGGCCACTAGCGTGGCCGCCCAGGATCCGTTTCAGAAAGCTCATCGCCCGCTCCTCAGCGCTTCGGCTGCGCGCTCTCGAACACGCCCGCCTTCGACAGCAGCCGCAAGCCGTTGCCGACGACGATCAGGCTCGCGCCCGCGTCGGCAAACACGGCCATCCACATCGTGCCGAGCCCGGCGACCGTGAGGCCGAGGAACACGATCTTCACGCCGAGCGCGAAGCCGATGTTCTGCACCAGCACGCGGTGCGTCGCGCGCGACAGCCGCACGAACGCGGGAATCTTGCGCAGGTCATCGTCCATCAGCGCGACGTCGGCCGTCTCGATCGCGGTGTCGGTGCCCATCGCGCCCATCGCGAAGCCGATGTCGGCGCGCGCGAGCGCCGGCGCGTCGTTGATCCCGTCGCCGACCATCCCGACCGCGCCCGCGCCGCCGGCCGACAGTTCCTCGACTGCCGCGAGCTTGTCCTCTGGCAGCTGGTTGCCGCGCGCATCGTCAATGCCGGCCTGCCGGGCGATCGCCTGCGCGGTGTGCGGGTTGTCGCCGGTCAGCATCGCGGTGCGGATGCCGAGCGCGTGCAGGTCGGCGATCGCCGCGCGGCTGGTGTCCTTGATCGTGTCGGCGACCGCGAAGATGCCGAGCACGCGCGTGTCGTCGACCAGCATCACGACGCTCTTGCCCTGCCGCTCGAGCGCGTCGAGCTTCGCCTCCAGCACCGGCGAGCAGCGTTCGAGTTCCTCGATGAGCCGGTGGTTGCCGAGCCAGTAGCGTGCGCCGTCGATCGTGCCGCGCACGCCGCGTCCGACGAGTGCTTCGAAATCCTCTACATTGGCGAACGCCACCGCCTGCGCGTCGCGGGCCGCCGCGGCGATCGCCTGCGACACCGGGTGATCGGAACGCGCCGCGAGGCTCGCGCCGAGGCGACGCACGTGCACGGCGTCGACGCCGGATGCATGCAGGTCGAAGTCGGTCTGCACCGGCTTGCCGTGCGTGATCGTGCCGGTCTTGTCGAGTGCGAGCCACGCGAGCTTGCGGCCTTCTTCCAGATACACGCCGCCCTTCACGAGAATCCCGCGCCGCGCTGCGGCCGCGAGCCCCGACACGATCGTCACCGGCGTCGAGATCACCAGCGCGCACGGGCATGCGATCACGAGCAGCACCAGCGCACGGTAGATCCAGTCGTGCCATGCGCCGCCCAGCACGAGCGGCGGCGCCACCGCGACCAGCAGCGCGACCGCGAACACGATCGGCGTATAGACGCGCGCGAACTGGTCGACGAAGCGCTGCGTCGGCGCCTTCGCGCCCTGCGCTTCCTCGACCGCATGGATGATCCGCGCCAGCGTCGAGTTGGCCGCGACCGCCGTCACGCGATAATCGAACGAGCCCGATTCGTTGATCGTGCCCGCGTACACCGCGTCGCCGGCCGCCTTGTCGACCGGCAGGCTCTCGCCGGTGATCGGCGCCTGGTTCACCGTCGAGCGGCCCGCGACGACCTCGCCGTCCAGCCCGATCCGCTCGCCCGGCTTTACGCGCACGACTGCGCCGAGCGCGACCTGCGCGGCCTCGATCGTGCGCCACGAGCCGTCGGCGTCCTGCACGGTCGCCGTATCCGGCGCGAGCTGCATCAGGCCCTGAATCGCATTGCGCGCGCGATCGAGCGACTTCGCCTCGATCAGCTCGGCGATCGTGAACAACACCATCACCATCGCGGCTTCCGGCCACTGGCCGATCGCCATCGCGCCCGTCACCGCGATGCTCATCAGCGCGTTGATGTTGAGGTTGCCGTTGCGAATCGCGATCCAGCCTTTCTTGTAGGTGGTCAGCCCGCATGCGAGCACCGCCGCGAGCGCCAGCACCGCCGACAGCCACACCGGCAGGCCGGCCCAGCTCACGGCCTCGGACGCGATCGCGGCGACGCCGGCCAGCGCGAGCGGCCACCACGGCTTCGCGGGCGGCGGCGCGACGGACGTTGCCGGCGCGTCGGCCGACGCGGCCTCCGGCGTCATCCCGAGCGTGCGGATCGCGCTTTCGATCGCCGGCTGCGCGCCCGGCACGTGTTCGACGGTCAGCATCCGCTGCATCAGGTTGAATTCGAGTGCCGACACCTGCTGCATTGCGCCGAGCTTCTTGCGGATCAGCGTTTCCTCGGTCGGGCAGTCCATCTGCATGATCCGGAACGCCGAGCGCACGTGGCCCGATGCGATCGCCCGCGCGACCGGCAGCGGCGCGAGCGTCAGCGCGGCAGGCGCGCAGCAGTCGCCGGCCGCGTGGTCGTGGTCGTGGTCGTGGTCGTGGTCGTGGTCGTGGTCGTGGTCGTGACCAGCATGGTCATGCGCCGCGTGATCGTGCGAGCACGCCGCGCCATGCCCGTGCCCGTGCCCGTCGCCGTGCGCGTGGCCGGCATGGTCGCCGTGGGCGTGTTCTTGCCCCGCGCCGTGCACGGATGCGTGATCGTGCTCATGATCGTGGCCGCCTGCATGCGGCTGCGCGCCGCGCGCCGCCGCGTCGCCGTGTGCGTGCTCGCCGGCCGCCGGCGCCGCGTCGGCAACGGTCGCCGCCTGCGTGTCGCGCGCGTCGGCGCAGCAGGTCTTGGCGCCGCCGGCATGACGGTGTCGTGGGTCGTGGGTACGCTGGGCGTCGGTCATGACAACCTCCTCTATGGCTTGACGGTGTAGAGTTAACACCCTGAAGCCACTACAAGGTCAACCCTTACAACGGAGAAAGCCATGAAGATCGGCGAACTGGCCAAGGCGGCCCGCTGCACGCCCGAAACGATCCGCTTCTACGAGAAGGAGGGGCTGATGCCGGACGCGGAGCGCACCGATTCGAACTACCGCAACTACACCGACGTGCACGTCGAACGACTGCGCTTCATCCGCAACTGCCGCGCGCTCGACATGGCGCACGACGAAATCCGCGCGCTGCTGCAGCTCACCGACACGCCAGCCGATCCATGCGATTCGATCAACGCGCTGCTCGACGAACACATCGGCCACGTCGATGCGCGCCTCGCCGAACTGACCCATCTGCGCGACCAGCTCACCGAATTGCGCCGCCAGTGCGTCGGTGAACATTCGGTCGAGGACTGCGGAATCGTGCACGGTCTCGCGACGATGGAAACCGTCGCGCCGGCCGCGAAACGTTCGCACCTCGGCTGAAACCCTTGTGGAATATGATAGTCCAGTTAATAATAGTTATATTATTACTAGACATAAACTAACTATTCATGACAACAAGTCGCCCGTCTCCGCTCGCGCTCGCGGTCCTCGCGACACTCACCGACACGCCGATGCATCCGTACGGGATGCTGCAGCAACTGAAGGCACGCGGCTACGACGAAGTCGTCAACGTACGGCAGCGCACGAGCCTCTACCAGACGATCGACCGGCTGCTGCGCGACGGGCTGATCGCCGTGCACGACACCGAGCGCGACGGCGCATTTCCCGAGCGCACGCTGTACACGCTCACCGAGGCTGGGCACACCGCCGGCCAGGCGTGGCTGCACGCGCTGCTCGCTGAACCCGCGCGTGAGTTTCCGGCGTTCGGCGCCGGCCTCGCGTTCCTGCCGTTGCTCGACGCCGAAGATGCGCGTCACCAGCTCGAGCGCCGCATCGCCGCGCTCGAAGCCGAGCGCGCACGCCTGGAGTCGCTGCGCAACGCGGCGCAGAACGATCAGGTGCCGCGCCTGTTTCTGCTGCAGAACGAACACGCGCTCGTCCTGCTCAACGCGGAGCTCGACTGGGCGCGCAGCGTCGTCGAACACCTGAAGATCGGCGCGCTGCGCTGGGTCGACGGCTGACGCGCAGTCGCACGGCCGGCGTCACGCATCGCGGCGGCCAGCCCGGCCGCCAGCCGCTCCGCTTACTGCGTGGAGATGTCGATATTGCCGAAGTACTTCTGGCCGAGCGACTTAACCGTGCCGTCCGCCTTCAGCTTGTCGATCGCCGCATCGAGTTTCGCCTTCAACGCGTCGTCGCCCTTGCGCAAGCCGAACGCGATCCCGCTGCCGAGGATCCGGTCGTCGCGCACCGGCTGGCCGACGAATGCGAAGCCCTTGCCGTCCGGACGCGACAGGAAGCCGCGCTGGCCGGCCGGCGCAAGCACCAGCGTCGCGTCGAGGCGGCCCGCCACGAGATCCGCGTACGCCTGGTTCTGATCCTGGTACGCGACGACCGACACACCCGCCGGCTCCCAGTGCGCCTTCGCGTAGGTTTCCTGGATCGACGCCTGCAGCACGCCGACGCGCTTGCCCTTCAGCGCTTCCGGCGTCGGCAGCAGACCGCTGCCGGTGCGCGCGATCAGTTGCGTCGGCACGCGGTAGATGATCGTCGTGAAGTCGATCGCCTGGCGCCGCTGCTCGGTCGCGTTCATCGCCGAGTTGATCGCATCGAACTTGCGGCCCTTCAGCGCGGGAATCAGCCCGTCGAACGACGTCTCGACCCACTTGCACGACAGCTTCGCAGTCTGGCAGACGGCATTGCCGACGTCGATATCGAAGCCCTGCAGGTCGCCGTTCGGCGCTTTCGACTCGAACGGCGGATACTGCGCCTCGAGGCCGAAGCGCAGCGTCTGCCCGTCGGCGAACGCCGCGCCGGCGCCGAGCGTGCACGCGAGTGCGAACGCGAGTTTCAGGGTGTGTCCATGCTTCATCGTGATCTCCTGACTTGTCGACCGGCGCCGTGCTTCGGCACATACGCCGGTACCATCCGTGGCTGTCGAGACGACGTACGCGTCGCCTGCCGGTGTGCGGGCCGCGCCCGCGATTACAGCGACCGCAACCGCCGCGCGCCTTCGACCAGCGTCGCGTCGTCCTTCGAGAAACTGAGCCGGATCACGCCCGCGTCGGTGCCGTCGGTGTAAAACGCCGACAGCGGAATCGTCGCGACGCGCGCATCGCGGATCAGGCGCAGCACGAAATCGCTGTCGCTTTCGTCCGAGAAGTGCCGGAACCGCGCGAGCATGAAGAACGAGCCTTCACTCGGCAGCAGCTCGAAACGCGAACCGGCCAGCTCGCGCGCGAGCAGGTCGCGCTTGGCCTGATAGAACGCCGCCAGGCCGAGATAGCTTTCCGGCCGGGCGAGGATCTCCGCAAACGCGACCTGCATCGGCGTATCGGCCGCGAACACCATGAACTGGTGCACCTTGCGGATCTCGTCCATCAGTTCGGCCGGCGCGATGCAATGGCCGACCCGCCAGCCCGTCACGTGGAACGACTTGCCGAACGACGACACGATCACGCTGCGCTCGGCCAGTTCGCTGTGCCGCGCAACGCTCTGGTGCTGCGCGCCGTCGAACACGACATGCTCGTAGACCTCGTCGGACAGCACCACGATGTCGGTATTGCGGGTGAGCTGCGCGAGCCGCTCGAGATCGTCGGCGGAGAACACGGTCGCGGTCGGGTTGTGCGGCGTATTGACGATGATCATCCGCGTGCGCGGCGTGATCGCCGCGGCGACTTCGTCCCAATTCACGCGGAAATGCTCGGCCGACAGCTTGATCGCGACCGGCGTCGCGCCCTGCATCCGCACGATCGGCGCATAGCTGTCGAACGACGGCTCGAAATAGATCACTTCGTCGCCCGGATGCACGAGCGCACTGATCGCCGCGTACAGCCCCTCGCTCGCGCTCGCGATCACCGTGATCTCGGTGCCTGGGTCGTAGCGGGTGCCGTACAGCGCCTCGGTCTTCTCCGCGAGCCGCTCGCGCAGCGACGCGATGCCGGCCATCGGCGCGTACTGGTTGTGGCCGTCGCGCATCGCACGCGCGACGCCCTCGACGAGCGCCGGATCTGGCGCGAAATTCGGCGCGCCCTGCGACAGGTTCAGCGCATCGTACTGTGCGGCGAGCTGGCCGATCACCGTGAAGATCGTCGTCCCGACGTCCGGCAGTTTCGAACGGGGCGTGGTGGCGCTTCGCATGACTCCTCCTCCTGATGTCCTTCGGGCTGGCCCGCGCGAAGCGCGCGGCCCTGCTCATGCCGCATGATTTAGCCCGAGCCAATATCGGCAGACAATCGAAAGTTCGTCATGGCAGCCATGCATTTTTCTCATTGCCCTGGATAAGAAGAGCGCGGCGTCAAGGCAGTACCGCCGACAACGCATGCGAATCAGGCATTCCTCCTGGGGCCGCGCAGCCGCGCCGTGCATCAATCGCCTGCCGCCGCCAGATACGCACGCAGCACGGCCTGCAGTTCAGCGCGCAACGCGGCGAAGTCGAGCGTGGGCCCGAGCGTCAGCAGCGCCTGCGACACGCCGCCATAGCAGACCGTATGCGCCATCCGCGCGCACGCGTCGAGCCGTGCGGCCGACGGCGGATCGGCGGCCTGCGCGAGGGCATCCCGCCACAGCGCGACGTACGCGTCGTAATGTCGGCGATATGCGGCCAGCGGCGACACCTGCCGCTCCAGCGCGAAGAACGCGCTCCACAGCGCGGCGTCGGCGCCGATCGCATCGACTTGCAGGTCGACGAGCGCGGCCGCGAGTTCGGCGCGCGGCCCGCCGCGCAGCCCGTTCGCCGCGTCGCGCAGCCGGTCGGCCAGCGCCAGCACGTGCCGGTGGATACACAGCGCGGCGAGACTCTGCTTGTCGCCGAAGTATTCGTAGAAGGTGCCGATGCTCACGCCCGCGACCGCCGCGATCTCGCGGATCGTCGCCTTCGCGTAGCCGCGCTCGAGCAAAAGCTGAACGAACGCCTGCTGCAGCGCATCGGAGGTGGCCTGCGCGCGCGACTGGCGCGGCCGGCGGCGCAACGCGGGCGCGGGTTGCGCCGCCGGCTGGCCGGGCGGCGCCGGAACCTGAACATGTCGCGGCGGCATATTTGCTACTCTGAAATTCAGCGGAAACGCGTTTGACCGGGCGCCGGCACCCGACCGGCCGATCGACCGAGCGCGAAGCATGAGACCGGAGACAACCCGATGACCGAATCGCCCCATGCCGTCACGAACCAGTTCGACGAACTGGTCGACTATAACCTCTTCGCGACCGACCTCGCGCTGCGCGAGGCACTCGCCCGCGCGGGCGCCGGCTGGGCCGTGCCGCGGCTCGACGCGTACGGCGCGCGGCTAGGCAGCGCCGACACCGCGCAGCTCGCCGACGAAGCGAACCGCCAGACGCCGGAACTGAACGCGTTCGACCGGCGCGGCCGCCGCATCGACCGCGTCGATTTTCATCCGGCGTGGCACACGCTGCTCGGCATGTACCGCAACGAAGGCTTCGTGTCGCTCGCATTCCGCGATACGCGCCCCGGTCGCTGGGCCGCGACCGCGGCCGGCTTCTACCTGCACGGCCAGATCGAGGCCGGCACGCTGTGTCCGGCGACGATGACGCAGGCCGCGATTCCGGTGCTGCAGAAGGAGCCCGCGCTGTGGGACCTGCTGCGCGACAAGCTCTACAGCGACGACTACGATCCGCGCGACGTGCCGGTCGCCGCCAAGCGCTCGATCTGGTTCGGCATGGGGATGACCGAGAAACAGGGCGGCTCCGACGTGCGCGCGAACACGACGCTGGCTACCCCGGTCGGCGCGGGCGGCCGCGGCGGCGAATACCGGCTGCGCGGCCACAAGTGGTTCTTCTCCGCGCCGATGTGCGATGCCCACCTCGTCGTCGCGCGGACCGAAGCCGGCAGCCCGTCGTGCTTCTATGTGCCGCGCTGGCAGCCCGACGGCACCAAGAACGCGGTCGAGATCCAGCGGCTGAAGAACAAGGTCGGCAACCGCAGCAATTCGAGCAGCGAGATCGAGCTGAACGACGCGTGGGGGATCATGCTCGGCGACGAAGGCCGCGGGATTCCGACCATCATCGAGATGGCCACCTACACGCGGCTGAACTGCGTGCTCGGCAGCGCGGCGATGCTGCGCCAGGGCGTCGTGCAGGCGATCGCCTACACGCGCCAGCGCCACGCGTTCGGCCGCGCGCTCGCCGAGCAGCCGCTGATGCGCACCGTGCTCGCCGATCTCGCGCTCGAGAGCGAGGCCGCGCTCGCGCTCGCGATGCGCCTAGCCGATGCGTTCGAGCGCGACGACTCGCCGCGCGAGCGCGCGTGGAAGCGCATCGTCACGCCCGCCGCGAAATTCTGGGTCTGCAAGCGCGCGGTCGAGCTGACCGGCGAGGTGATGGAAGTGTTCGGCGGCAACGGCTACGTCGACGACGGCCCGATCGCGCGACTGTTCCGCGAAGCACCCGTCAACTCGATCTGGGAGGGCTCCGGCAACGTGATGTGCCTCGACGTGCTGCGCGCGGTGTCCCGCGAGCCCGACGCGGCCGCCGCGCTGCTCGCCGAACTGACCGATCTCGGCGCGGGCGAACCGCGCATCCGCGCGGCGCTCGATGCGCTACGCGCGATGCTCGCCGCACCGGCAGACACGCTCGAGGCATCGGCCCGCGTGTTCGCGCAGCGACTCGCGCTCGTCGCGCAGGCGTGCCTGCTGCGGCGCGACGCGCCCGCGGCCGTCGCCGACGCGTTCGTCGCGACGCGGCTCGCCGCGCCCGACTGGGGCCGCATCGCGGGCGGCTTCGATCCGCACTCGCTCGACGTCGCCGCGCTGCTGCAGCGCGCGTATCCGGCCTGACGCCAGGCCGTCCGTTCGTCCACCTCGCCCGCCCAGCCAGGAGTCCCGATGAACCTCGTCGCCGCCCTCGACCGCGCCGCCCGCGCGACGCCCGACCTGCCGTTCCTGATCCATGACGACACGACGATCACCTACGCCGAAGCGCGCGAGCGCTCGCACCGCGCAGCGGGCGTGCTCAGCGCGCTCGGCGTCGCGGCCGGCGACCGCGTCGCCGCGATGTGCCTGAACACGCCCGCGTTCGTCGACCTGATGTTCGGCGCGTGGCGGCTCGGCGCCGCGTTCGTGCCGATCAACCACAAGCTGCAGGCGCCGGAAGTCGACTATGTGCTCGAACACAGCCGCAGCAAGGTGATCCTGTTCGACGCGGTGCTCGCGCCGGTGCTGGCGCGCGTGATCCATCCGGCGCGGCGGCTCGTCACCGAAGGCCATGCCGCCGGCGTGCCGAACTTCGACGCGATGCGCGCGGCGATGGACGGCGTCGCGGGTATCGAACCGGCCGACGGCGACGTCGCGCAGATCCTCTACACGTCCGGCACGACCGGACGCCCGAAAGGCTGCGTGCACAGCCACCGCACGGTGACGTTCGCGGCGATGGCGGCGGCGCTCGCGACCGGCATCGGCCGCCACGAACGCACGCTGATGGCGATGCCGATCTGGCATTCGTCGCCGCTGAACAACTGGTTCGGCGGCACGCTGTATGCGGGCGGCACCGTCGTGCTACTGCGCGAATACCATCCGCTGCGCTTCCTGCAGGCCATCGAGCGCGAGCGCGTGACGCTGTATTTCGGCGCGCCGGTGTCGTACACGCTGCCGCTCGACACGATCGACGGCTTCGCAGCGTTCGACCTGTCGAGCGTGCGCGCGTGGCTGTACGGCGGCGGCCCGATCGGCACTGCGCAGGCCGAACGGCTCGCGCGCGCGTATCGCACCAACGCGTTCTTCCAGGTGTACGGGATGACGGAAACGGGCCCGGCCGGGACCACGCTGTATCCGGACGAGCAGATCGCAAAGGCCGGCTCGATCGGCCGCCAGGGCGGCCCCGGCGTCGACCTGCGGGTCGTGCGGATCGATGGTGCCGACGCCCAACCGGGCGACACCGGCGAGATCTGGCTGAAGGCCGACAGCATGATGCTCGGCTATCTCGACGACACGGCCGCGACGCGCGCCGCGTTCGCGCCGGGCGGCTGGTACCGCACCGGCGACATCGCGCGCATCGATCAGGATGGCTACCTGTTCATCGTCGACCGGCTGAAGGACATGATCGTGACGGGCGGCGAGAACGTCTATTCGAAGGAAGTGGAGGACGTGCTCGGCGCGCATCCGGGCGTCGCCGAGGCGGCCGTCGTCGGCATGCCGCATCCTGACTGGGGCGAGACGGTCGTCGCGCATGTCGTGCTGCGCGCCGGCGCCGCGCGCGATGCCGATGCGCTGCGCGCGTTCTGCGGCGAGCGGCTCGCCGCGTACAAGATCCCGCGCGAATTCGTGTTTGCGGAAACGCTGCCGCGCACGCCAACCGGCAAGCTTCAGAAGTTCCTGCTGCGCACGCGCCGCGAGTAGCAACGAAGCAGCGCGCGTTCGATCGACGCGTCGATGCGTCGACGCCAAGGACAAAGAAAAAGCCACCGGACCCGACGGCCCGGTGGCTTTCTCGCATGGTGCGCGAGGCGGCGCCCTTCGACGCCGCCCGCGACTCAGGTACTGCTTACTTGCCGCCGATGCTCTTCAGCGGCTTCCACTCGCCCTTCTCGACCTTGTACATCGTGATGCCGCCGTTCTTCAGGTCGCCCTTCGCGTCGTACGCGACGTGCGACGACGTGACGCCGGACATGTCGGTCTTCGCGAGCACCGGCAGGTACTTCGCCGGGTCGGTCGAATCGGCCTTCTTCATCGCGTTGAGCATCGCCATCGCGCCGTCGTACGCGTACGGCGAGTAGGTCTGCACGTCTTCGCCGAAGCGCTTCTTGTACTTGTCGGCGTAGGTCTTGCCGCCCGGCATTTCTTCCAGCGGGAGGCCTGCCAGCGATGCGATCGTGCCGTCGGCCGCGTTGCCCGCGATCTTCAGGAACGTCGGCGTCTTCACCATTTCGCCGCTCATCAGCGGTGCCGTCATGCCGAGCGTCTTCATCTGCTTGACCATCGGCGCTGCCTGCGAATCCGCGCCGCCGTAGTAGACGAGGTCCGGCTTCGCCGCCTTCAGCTTGGTCAGGATCGCCTTGAAGTCGACCGCCTTGTCGTTCGTGAATTCACGGTCGACGATCGTCGCGCCGCCGGCCTTCGCGGCCTTCTCGAACTGGTCGGCGAGACCCTGGCCGTAGGCCGTGCGGTCGTCGACGATCGCGATCTTCTTCATGCCGAGATCCTTCGACGCGAAGGTGCCCGCCACCGAGCCCTGCTGCGTGTCGGACGTCATCATGCGGAAGGTCGTCTTGTAACCCTGCTGCGTGTATTCCGGCGCCGTCGCCATCGCGATTTCCGGAATGCCGGCGTTCGCATAGATGCGCGAGGCCGGGATCGTCGTGCCCGAGTTGAAGTGGCCGAGCATGCCCTTGATGCCGTCGTCGACGAGCTTCTGCGCGACCGTCGTGCCGGTGCGCGGGTCAGCCTGGTCGTCTTGCGTCTCGAGCACGAACTTCACCGGCTTGCCGCCGATCTTCGGGTTCGTCGCGTTGAAGTCTTCCAGCGCGAGCGCGATCCCGTTCTGCATATCCTTGCCGTAGTGAGCCTGGGCGCCCGTCATCGGCCCTGCGTAACCGATCTTCACGTCATCCGCATGGGCCGTCCCCGCCAGCGACATGACCGCGACGAACGTCGCGCCTGCCAGCTTTTTCATCGTGTGTTGCATAGCATCTCCTTGGTACCAGGGTAAATGGAGCGGCTTCGGGATCGCCTTGCCGCTTCCTTTGTTTGATCCGAACGGCAAGGATGGTCAGCCGATCGTCATCAAATTCGCATTGCCGCCCGCCGCCGCCGTGTTCACGCTCACCGAGCGCTCGGTCAGCAGCCGCTCGAGCGCGTAGTCTTCCGCATCGCCATGCTCGAACGCGCCCGCCGACACACCCTGCACCGACACGATCGGGCCCGGCCGCTGCGCGATTTCCTTCACGAGCGTCTGCAGTTCGTCGCTGTCGCCTTCGAACAGCACCGCGTCGAACGGCACGTCCGCCTGCTTGCGCACGGCCGCATGCGCCTTCAGCGCAGCCGGCAGCGCGGCCACCAGCGCCTCGCCCGCCGCACCGGCGAACAGCGCGCGGTTGCCGGTCGCCAGGACCGCCGCAAACTGCGCGCGGGCCCCGCTCGGCGTTGCCGCGACACACAGCACCGTGCCGCGCGGGCCGAGTGTATACGTGTTTCGCTCACCCGTCGGCCCGGTCAGCACTGCGGTCGCGCCGGCCGGCACCTGCGCGAGATAGCCGTCGCAGCGTGCGGCGAGCGCCGGCTCGCGCTGCTCGATCAGCCAGTCGCGCAGCGCGGTGAGCACTGCCGCCGGATTGCCGCGCGCGTCGCCTTCGACCGCGCCGTCCGCGATCAGCATCTGCGCGAGCGAACGCGGCAGGCCCGACGGACGCGTCGCGAGCAGGCGCTGCA
The DNA here is from genome assembly GCF_000292915.1 of Burkholderia cepacia GG4. NCBI lineage: Bacteria > Pseudomonadati > Pseudomonadota > Betaproteobacteria > Burkholderiales > Burkholderiaceae > Burkholderia > Burkholderia cepacia. The sequence continues at coordinate 118,073 of NC_018513.1, read as the reverse complement.
GGTACAGCGCGCCGCCGGCCTTCGGGCCCGTGCCCGACAGCCCTTCGCCGCCGAACGGCTGCACGCCGACCACCGCGCCGATCACGTTGCGGTTCACGTAGATGTTGCCGACGTGTGCGTTCGAGATCACGTGCGCGATCGTCTCGTCGATCCGCGTGTGGATCCCGAGCGTCAGGCCGTAGCCCGTCGCGCGGATCTGCTCGAGCAGCTTGTCGAGCTGGCTGCGGCGGTAGCGCACCACGTGCAGCACGGGGCCGAACACTTCACGCTTCAGTTCGTCGATGCTGCCGATCTCGATCAGCGTCGGCGGCACGAACGTGCCGTGTGCGCATGCATCGGGCGCCGGCAGTTGCGTGACCGTGTGACCCTTGTCCGTCATCGTCGCGACGTGCGTGTCGATCGTCTGCTTCGCTTCGCCGTCGATCACCGGGCCGACGTCGGTCGACAGCCGGTCCGGGTTGCCGAGCGCCAGCTCGTGCATCGCGCCCTTCAGCATCGTCAGCGTGCGGTCCGCGACATCGTCCTGCAGACACAGAACGCGCAGCGCCGAACACCGTTGACCGGCCGAGTCGAACGACGACTGCATCACGTCCGCGACAACCTGCTCCGCGAGCGCCGACGAGTCGACGATCATCGCGTTCTGGCCGCCCGTTTCGGCGATCAGCGGAATCGGCTTGCCGTCCGGGTCGAGGCGTGCGGACAGCGTCTTGTTGATCAGGCGCGCGACTTCGGTCGAGCCGGTGAACATCACCGCGCGGGTGCGCGCATCGGCGACCAGCGCCGCGCCGACGGTCTCGCCGGTGCCCGGCAGCAACTGCACCGCGCCGGCCGGCACGCCGGCCTCGCGCAGCAGGCGCACGGCCTGGGCGGCGATCAGGGGTGTCTGTTCGGCCGGCTTCGCGAGCACCGTGTTGCCGGCCGCCAGCGCGGCGGCCACCTGGCCCATGAAGATCGCGAGCGGGAAGTTCCACGGGCTGATACAGACCACGGGACCGAGCGGACGGTGCGTGTCGTTCGAGAACTCGTCGCGGATCTGCGCCGCGTAGTAGCGCAGGAAGTCGACGGCTTCGCGGATTTCGGCGATCGCGTTCGGCAGCGACTTGCCGGCTTCGCGCACGATCAGGCCCATCAGCGTGTGCATCTGCGCTTCGAGCAGGTCGGCCGCGCGCACCAGGCAGTCGGCGCGCGCATCGACCGGCGTCGCCTGCCAGATCGGCGCGGCAGCCACCGCGTGCGCGAGCGCCGCGCTCACGTGTTCGGCCGTCGCTTCGCTGACCGTGCCGACTACGTCGCGCTGATCGGCCGGGTTGCGCACGTCGCGCGCCGGAGCGTCGGCAAGCGCGTCGTCGGCGAGCAGCGGCGCCGCGCGCCACGGATGATGCGCGCTCGCGAGCAGCGCGGACGACAGCGACGCGAGACGGTGTTCGTTCGACAGGTCGAGGCCCATCGAGTTGGGGCGCTCGTCGCCGTACAGGTGGCGCGGCAGCGGGATCTTCGCGTGCGGCGCGCCGAGCGGCACGACCTTCGCGGCTTCGTCGACCGGGTCGGCGACCAGCTCCTTCACCGATACCGTCTTGTCGGCGATGCGGTTCACGAACGACGTGTTCGCGCCGTTCTCCAGCAGGCGACGCACGAGGTATGCGAGCAGCGTTTCGTGCGTGCCGACCGGCGCATACACGCGGCACGGACGGTTCAGCTTGTCGCGGCCCGTGACTTCCTCGTACAGCGGCTCGCCCATCCCGTGCAGGCACTGGAACTCATACTGGCCCGGGTAGTAGTTCTGGCCGGCCAGGTGATAGATCGCGGCCAGCGTGTACGCGTTGTGCGTCGCGAACTGCGGGTAGACGGCGTCGGGTGCCGCGAGCAGCTTCTTCGCACACGCGAGGTACGACACGTCGGTGTAGATCTTGCGCGTATAGACCGGATAGCCTTCGAGGCCGTCGACCTGCGCACGCTTGATTTCGGTGTCCCAGTACGCGCCCTTGACCAGGCGGATCATCAGGCGGTGACGGCTGCGGCGCGCGAGGTCGATCAGGTAGTCGATCACGAACGGGCAGCGCTTCTGGTAGCCCTGCACGACGAAGCCGATGCCGTTCCAGCCCGCGAGCTCCGGATCGAAGCACAGCGCCTCGAGCAGGTCGAGCGACAGTTCGAGACGGTCGGCTTCTTCCGCGTCGATGTTCAGGCCGATGTCGTAGCGGCGCGCCAGCAGTGCGAGCGAACGCACGCGCGGCAGCAGCTCGCTCATCGTGCGGTCCTGCTGCGAGCGCGAGTAGCGTGCGTGCAGCGCCGACAGCTTGATCGAGATGCCCGGGCCTTCGTAGATGCCGCGGCCGCCGGCCGCCTTGCCGATCGCGTGGATCGCCTGCTCGTACGACGCGTAGTAGCGCTGCGCGTCCTCTTCGGTCGTCGCCGCTTCGCCGAGCATGTCGTACGAGTAGCGGAAGCCGCGCGCTTCGTATTTACGGCTGTTCGCGAGCGCTTCGGAAATCGTTTCGCCGGTGACGAACTGCTCGCCCATCAGGCGCATCGCCATGTCGACGCCCTTGCGGATCAGCGGCTCGCCGCCGCGGCCGATCAGGCGCGTGAGCGCCGACGACAGGCCCGCTTCGCTGTTGGTCGTCACGAGCTTGCCGGTGATCATCAGCCCCCAGGTCGCCGCGTTCACGAACAGCGACGGCGCGTGGCCGACGTGCGAACGCCAGTCGCCCTTGCTGATCTTGTCGCGAATCAGCGCATCGCGCGTCGCGCGATCGGGAATCCGCAGCAGCGCTTCCGCGAGACACATCAGCGCGACGCCTTCCTGGCTCGACAGCGAGAACTCGTGGATCAGCCCTTCGACGCCGCCGCCCGAGCTCTTCTCGCGCAGCGCCTCGACGAGCGCCGTCGCGAGCGTCTGCACATCGGCCTGCAGGTTCGCCGGCAGGCGCGCCTGGCCCAGCAGAAACGGCACGCATTCCGGCTCCGGGCGGCGATACGCGGCCGTGATCGCCGCGCGCAGCACCGATTGCGGCTGCACGTTCTGCGCGAACTCGAGGAACGGATGCGGCGAGTTGTCGTCGTCGCCGTCCGGCGACTGGCCGTCGGCGAGCTCCGTGACACCGCTGCTGCCCGACAGCTCGGGCGGCAACTGGCCGTGCTCGATCCGCTCGAGATACGCGAAGATCGCCTGCTTGATCAGCCAGTGGGGAGTGCGCTCGAGACGCGCGGCCGCGTCTTTCAGGCGCGAGCGGAGAAGGTCGTCGACTTTGACGCCGAGAGTCGTGCTTGCCATGGTGGGTTCGTGCGCCGGTGCGAGCCCGGCAATGTGGTGTGAGAGGATGCGCGAAATCCTACGGCACGCAATAAAAAGGTGCAACCGAATTACGAGATTGGTTGCACCCTTGAGTTACTCAATATAATCAGCCACTTAGACGGTTGCAACCTAGGGGTTGCCCGTGGTCGGCGGATCGGTGTTTTCCCTGATCGGGGCAAATTTGCGCGCGCGGGCAAGCTTTGGTGCGTCGCACCGAGGAGGAAAACGGGTTGCACTGGGCGTGCCGGCGGGCGATGCGAGGCAGGGTTGGAACGGGTCCCGACAACGGGATGACGGGTCGCCCGGCGGTCCAGGCGGCGGTCCGGGCGGCAGGTAGCGGCGCACGGCACGGCGGCCGTGGTGGCGGCGCTCGGCTCAGATGTCCAGCGGATCGACTTCGACGCTCCAGCGCAGCACGCCCTTCAGCCTGCGCAGCTCCGGCTGCCATGCGCGCAGCGCATGCTGCAGCGCGGCCCGCGACGCGCTTTCGAGCAGCAGCTGCGCGCGGTGGACGTTCGCGACCTTCACGATCGTCATCGGCACCGCGTCGTACACGGTCACGCGATCGGCGCCCGGCAGCCCCGGCAATGCGGCCGCGGCCTGCAGCAGGAACGCGAGCGCCGCGTCGAGCGTGCGCCCTTCGGCGCGCAGCAGCGCCTGATAGACGAACGGTGGCAGGTGCGCATCGCGGCGCTCGCCGAGCGTCGAATTCGCGAAGCCGACGTAGTCCTGCCGCCCGAGCGCGTGATACAGCGCGTGACGCGGGTAACGGGTCTGCACGAGCACCTCGCCCGGCAGCCCGGCGCGCCCCGCGCGGCCGCTCACCTGCATCAGCTGCGCGAACAGCCGCTCGCTCGCGCGGAAGTCGTGCGAAAACAGCGCCGTGTCGGCATTGAGCACGCCGACGAGCGACACGCGCTGGAAGTCGTGCCCCTTGGCGATCATCTGCGTACCGACCAGGATGTCGACCTCACCCGCGTGCACGTCCGAGAAAAGCGCCTGCGCGCTGCCCTTGCGCCGCGTGCTGTCCGCGTCAATCCGGAGTACGCGCGCGCCCGGCACGGCCTCGGCGAGCGCTTCCTCGATACGCTGCGTACCGCGCCCGAGCGGCGCGATATCCACGTTCCCGCACTCCGGGCATGACCGCGGAATGCGTGCCTCCCAGCCGCAGTGATGGCAGCGCAGCGCGTGCTCCGGTTTGTGCAGCACGACGTAGGCGCTGCAGCGCGGACACCCGGCGACCCAGCCGCACGCGTCGCAGGCGAGCTGCGGCGCATAACCGCGCCGGTTCAGGAACACGAGGCTCTGTTCGCTGCGCTCGAGCCGCGCCTTCAGCGCCGCGACGAGCGGCCCCGACAGCCCGCCCATCGACGCGCGCCCGCGCCGCCGCTCCTCCTCGAGATCGATCAGCCGCACGGTGGGCAGCGTCGCGTCGGCCACCGCGCGGCGCGACAGCGTGAGCCGCGTGTAGCGGCCCTGCTCGGCCTGCCACCAGGTCTCGAGCGACGGCGTCGCCGAACCGAGCACGACCGGAATGCCGAGATACTTCGCGCGCCACACCGCGAGATCGCGCGCCGAATAGCGCAGCCCTTCCTGCTGCTTGTACGCGGGCTCGTGCTCCTCGTCGACGACGATCAGCGCGAGCGTCGGCAGCGATGCGAGCACGGCGAGTCGCGTGCCGAGCACGATCCGCGCGCGGCCCGTGTGTGCGGCGAGCCAGTTGCGCGCGCGCTCGCCCTCGGCGAGCCCGCTGTGCAGGGTGACGATCGCATCGTCGGCGAGCGTGCCCGCGAAGCGCGCGCGAAACGCGGCCTCGAACTGCGGCGTCAGGTTGATTTCGGGAACGAGCACGAGCGCTTGTGCGTCAGCGCGCGCGTCGAGCAGCGCCGCGAGCGCATGCAGATAAACCTCGGTCTTGCCGCTGCCCGTCACGCCATGCAGCAGGAACGGTGCGAAGCCCTGCGCGGCGCGGATCGCGTCGAGCGCCTCGGCCTGCTGATCGGTGAGCGCCGGCGGCACAGCTCGCCCACCGGTTGTCGACAGGTTATCCACAGCTTTGGGCACAGGCGCATCGGCCCAGCCGATTTCCTCGACGCCGACCCAGCCGCGCGCCGCCCAGTCGTCGAGCGTCGCGCCCGCCTTCGGGTGCAGCGCGCGCGCGTCGGGCAGCGTCAGCGAATCGGTGTCGGCGAGCGCCTGCGCGAGCCGCCGCAGCGCGGCCCCGCGCGCGGGCAGTGCGTCGGGGAGCGCCGCGCGGCCGGCTTCGGTCAGCCGGTAGCGCACCTCGGGCGCCAGCAACCGCCCCCAGCGCTCCGCGTCGCGCAGCGCCTGCGGCAGCGCCGGCAGTGCGACTTCGCCGCGGCCGCGCTGGTAGTAGTCGGCCGCGAACGAGACGAGCGCGAGCCAGTCCGGCGACAGCGGCGGCAGTTCGGTGCAGATCGCGTCGACCGCACGCAGCCGCGACGGCGGCACGTCGGTGTGAGTCGTCACTTCGCAGACGAGCCCGACGACCAGCCGCTTGCCGAACGGCACCTGCACGAGCGTGCCGGGCTCAGGTGTCGGCTGCACGTCGCAGCGGTAATCGAACAGGGTGGCGAGCGGATGGTCGAGCGCGACCCGCAGGTAGGTGCCGTCCATCACCGCGCTCCGGCGGCGGCTCGGGCCGTGCGGACGGCTGGCACCCGCGGCCACGTGACGGCGGCGGACTTAAAGTAAAACTTCAGATTCGGCGCTAAGTTTTGGATTCGCATTAGGAATCGCCGTATACCCTGACCAGCCTGTGGATAACTTTGTTGAGAACTCGCCGCTCAACCGCCGCGAAGCGCCCGGGGCCGTGCTTTCCGCTGTTTTCACCTGCCGTATGCCGCCCCCCGCGGAGCCTTATCCCATAAGGCTGCTATTCAAATTACCGCACCATAGCGAGACAATTCGACCGATACAGGGCTCTACCGCGCTGCAACGTGGAAAATGTGCATAAGTCAAGTCTTGACAAGCAACGAATCGGCAACGGGTGCGGGATTGCGCCCTGTTTAGCGCCGACAGCGAAACGCTGTCATCCCGCAGCGCAGCATGACAGCGCTTGCGCTCAGCCCGCCGCTCCGCTACGGATCGCGCGGCTGTGAGTGTGCACTTCGTCGACCAGTTCGGCGACGTGGTCGGGCGACGTGAACTGCGAGATGCCGTGGCCGAGGTTGAATACGTGGCCCGGGTGGTTGCCGTAGCTGTCGAGTACGGCGCGCGCCTGCTCGCGCACCGCGGCCGGCGGCGCAAACAGGATCGTCGGATCGAGGTTGCCCTGCAGCGCGACGCGCCCCGCGACGCGCTCGCGCGCGGTGCCGAGGTTGACCGTCCAGTCGAGCCCGACCGCGTCGACGCCGGTCGCCGCGATTTCCTCGAGCCACAGCCCGCCGCCCTTCGTGAAGGTGATCACCGGCACCCGCTCGCCGTCGTGCTCGCGCTTGAGCTGCGACACCACGCGGCGGATGTAGTCGAGCGAGAAGCGCTGGTATGCGCCGTCGGCCAGCGCGCCGCCCCACGTATCGAAGATCATCACGGCCTGCGCGCCGGCTTCGATCTGCGCGTTCAGGTATGCGGCCACGGCTTGCGCGTTCACGTCGAGGATCCGGTGCATCAGGTCGGGGCGCGAATACGCCATCGACTTCACCGTGCGGAAATCGTCCGACCCGCCGCCTTCGACCATGTAGCACGCGAGCGTCCACGGGCTGCCCGAGAAGCCGATCAGCGGCACGCGCTGGCGGCCCTGGCCGTCGGTCAGCGCGCGGCGGATCTCGCGCACGGCGCCGGTCACGTAGCCGAGCGTCTCCTCGATGTCCGGCACCGCGAGCTTCGCGACGTCGGCCTCGGTGCGCACCGGATGCGCGAACTTCGGCCCTTCGCCGACCTGGAAGTCGAGGCCGAGGCCCATCGCGTCGGGAATCGTCAGGATGTCCGAGAACAGGATCGCGGCGTCGAGCGGGAAGCGCTCGAGCGGCTGCAGCGTCACTTCGGTCGCGTAGTCGGGATTCTTCGCGAGGCCGAGGAAGCTGCCGGCGCGCGCACGCGTCGCGTTGTATTCGGGCAGGTAGCGGCCGGCCTGACGCATCAGCCAGATCGGCGTGTAGTCGGTCGGCTCGCGCAGAAGCGCACGCAGGAAGGTGTCGTTGAGCAGGGTATGGGCCACGGTAGGAGCGACGATGCGAAGGCAAAGCGGCATTTTACCGGAGCGGGGCCGCGAGGCTGCGTATGCCGTTGCGATGGCGGCCATATGACGCGCGCGATGGCTCCGTTATGATCGGACGCTGATATCAAACCGAACGAAGGAGGAGACCGATGAAGACATTCGCCACGCTCGCTGCGGCCGCCATGCTGTGCTGCGCCGCCGCGCACGCGCAGACCGGCGCGGGCGCCGTCGCCGCCGGCTCGCGGCTCGACGACGTGCTCGCACGCGGCTCGCTGCGCGTATGCACGACGGGCGACTACAAGCCGTATTCGTACTACCGGACGGACGGCCGCTTCGAGGGCATCGACATCGACATGGCCGAATCGCTCGCGAAATCGCTCGGCGTGAAGGCCGACTACGTGAAGACGAGCTGGTCGAACCTCACCGGCGACTTCGTCGCGAAGTGCGATATCGCGGTCGGCGGCGTCTCGACCACGCTCGAGCGCCAGAAGCGCGTGTTCTTCACGCAGCCGTACGTCGTCGACGGCAAGACGCCGATCGTGCGCTGCGCGGACGCCGACAAGTACCAGACCGTCACGCAGATCGACCGGCCCGATACGCGCGTGATCGTGAACCCGGGCGGCACCAACGAGCGCTTTGCGAAGCAGTTCTTCACGCACGCGAACCTGAGCGTCTATCCCGACAACGTGACGATCTTCAAGCAGATCCTCGCCGGCAAGGCGGACGTCATGGTGACGGATGCGTCCGAGACGCTGCTGCAGCAAAAGCTGAACCCGGGCCTGTGCTCGGTGCATCCGGACAAGCCGTTCCAGTTCGGCGAGAAGGCGTACATGGTGCCGCGCGGCGACGTCGCGTTCCAGCAGTACGTCGACCAGTGGCTGCACCTCGCACTGTCGACCGGCGAATACCAGGCGATCTCCGACAAGTGGCTGAAGTAAGCTGAATCGCGCGCGGCAACGGCAACCCGTAGCGGACACCGACCCCGGTAACGGCCGGTGAAATCGGTGCGGCGGCGGCGTCCGGCGCCCCGCCGTTACACATTGGCCGCCGCGCGGCGCGGGCGAAACCGTGAAAATTGTCCGAACGGACGACTATCGCGCGCCGCGATCACGTTTCAAAATCTTTCTGACGAATCAATCGTGATGGGCGGGATCTGCCGCGCGATGCACATTCCGGCGTGTAAATCGGCAATTCATCGATCCCGATACGCATGAAAAACGCATTGCGCGCATACGATGAAAACTCTGCGGAAAAGATAAGTAAATATGACCTTTATCAGGACCCCGAAAACAGCAAAATATCCCGGAAAGCCTTATCTGGCGGGCGTTACAACCTGAAACACTTTGTTACCGCGAGGGGTCAGTAATTCGCCCACAATGGGCTCAACGGTTTCAACACGGATGCGGTCTCGTGTGCCAAGTGTGAGCGGACGCGAAGCGCTGCGAGCCAGTCGGTCACGTACCGAAGCCCTTCCGAGGGGCATCCCTGTTGGAGTCGTTTCCGGCCCCCCGCCGGACTCGGTTTCATCTTTGGTCTCCTCGCGCTAACCCCGTAGCGTGTGGTTTTTAGCGGGCTAATAAGCCCGCTTTTTTTCGTCTATCGAAACCGCAACGGCCCGCAGGCCGCCGCGTTTTTCCCGCCGCCTGACCGTGTTATGCGGTCTTCTGCACATCGAGCTTCAGTTCCTCGATCATCCGTTCGCGCATCACGAACTTCTGCACCTTGCCCGTCACCGTCATCGGCAATTCGTCGACGAAGCGGACGTAGCGCGGAATCTTGTAGTGCGCGATCTGCCCGTTGCAGAACGCCCGCACGTCGTCCTCCGACATCTGCTCGTCCGCACGCAGCACGATCCACGCGCACAGCTCCTCGCCGTATTTCGCATCGGGCACACCGAACACCTGCGCGCTCTGAATCTTCGGATGCCTGAACAGGAATTCCTCGATCTCGCGCGGATACACGTTCTCGCCGCCGCGGATCACCATGTCCTTGAGCCGGCCGACGATGTTGCAGTAGCCGTCCGCGTCGAGCGTCGCGAGGTCGCCCGTATGCATCCAGCCGTCGACCAGCACCTCGCGCGTCTTCGCGTCGTCGTCCCAGTAGCCGAGCATCACCGAATAGCCCTTCGTGCACAGCTCGCCCGTTGCGCCGACCTGCACGACGTCGCCATTCGGATCGACGATCTTCACCTCCAGATGCGGCTGGATGCGGCCGACCGTCGTCGTGCGCTTCTCGAGCGGATCGTCGGTCGAGCTCTGGAACGACACCGGGCTCGTCTCCGTCATCCCGTATGCGATCGTGATCTCCGACAGGTGCATCTGCGACACCACGCGCTTCATCGTCTCGATCGGGCATGGCGAACCGGCCATGATCCCGGTGCGCAGCGTCGCCAGGTCGAATGTCGCGAACGCCGGATGATCGAGCTCCGCGATGAACATCGTCGGCACGCCGTGCAGCGCGGTGCAGCGTTCGTCGGCGACGGCCGCGAGCGTCGCGACCGGATCGAACGCCTCACCGGGGAATACCATCGCCGTGCCCTTCGACACGCACGCGAGCACTGCCAGCACCATGCCGAAGCAGTGATACAGCGGCACCGGAATGCACAACGAATCCTGCTCGGTGAAGCGCATCGCCATCGCGATCGAGCGCGCGTTGTTGACGACGTTGCGGTGCGTGAGCGTCGCGCCCTTCGGGCTGCCGGTCGTGCCGCTCGTGAACTGGATATTGATCGGATCGGTGGCGGCGAGCGTCGCGCCGATCGCGTCGAGCCGCGCGACATCGAGCGTGTCCCGGCCGCGCGCCATCACGTCCGCGAAGCGGAACATGCCGGCCGGCGCGACCTCGCCCATCGACACGACCGTGCGCAGGCTCGGCACGCGTGCCGCATGCAGGTCGCCCGGCGTCGCGCTTGCGAGCTCCGGCGCGATGGTCTGCAGCATCTCGACGTAGGCCGACGTCTTGAAGCGCTCGGCCGCGATCACGGCCTTGCAGCCGACCTTGTTCAGCGCGTATTCGAGTTCCGCGAGCCGGTAGGCCGGATTGATGTTGACGAGAACCGCGCCGATGCGCGCGGTCGCGAACTGCGTGAGCAGCCATTCGCTGCGATTCGGCGACCAGATGCCGACGCAATCGCCCTTCACGATTCCGAGCGCGGCGAGGCCCGCCGCGAGCACGTCGATCTCGTGCGCGAACTCGCGCCAGGTCCAGCGTACCTGCTGCTCGCGGAACACGACCGCCGGACGTTCGGGAAAGCGGCCGGCCGTGTCGAGCAGGAATCGGCCGATCGTCGCTTCGGATAGCGGCACGTCGGTCGCGCCGCGCACGTACGACAGTCCGTTTTCGGGCGCGATCAGCGCCCCCTTGCCAAGGTCTGCTGCCATCGATGTCTCCGTCCGGTTTTGTCTGATCGGCCTGGCACGCGGTCGATGCGCGCGCCTGCTCCGCCGCACTCGCGGCGGACAGCCTCTGAGCGGATGATGCCGCGCTCTGCTGACGACACTCTGACATCAAATCGCGGCGGACGGATGAAATAGCACGACCGGCCGATACGATCCGGCCCGCAAAAAACAGACGAAAACGACGGGCGAAAAAAAAGCAGCCCGAAGGCTGCTTTCTTTCGCGCGATACGCGGCGCGGCTCAGTGCCGGCTGCGAATCTTCGCCAGACGCTGGATCGCTTCGAGCTGCGCCATTGCGGTCGCGAGTTCGGATTGCGCCTTTGCGAGGTCGAGGTCCGACTTCGCGTTCTGCAGCGTTTCCTCGGCACGCTTGCGCGCTTCCTCGGCTTTCGCCGCGTCGAGGTCCTTGCCGCGGATCGCGGTATCGGCGAGCACCGTCACGGCGCCCGGCTGCACTTCGAGAATGCCGCCCGCGACGAACACGAATTCGTCGTTGCCGCCCTCGACTTCGATGCGCACCGCACCCGGACGAATCCGCGTGATCAGCGGCGTGTGACCCGGCAGAATGCCCAGCTCACCCGTTTCGCCCGGCAGCGCGACGAATTTCGCCTCGCCCGAGAAGATCTGCTCTTCCGCGCTGACGACGTCTACTTTGATGGTTGCCATATCGACTCCTGTCGATCGGGGTCAGCGCTTTTGCGCTGACTCCGATCCCATGCACGGCGGGTTGAGCGTATTACGTGGGCGCCTGTCCGCGAACGGATACCATCAAGGTATCCCTCACGGACGCACCAGCGCCCGCTGCGTTACGCCTGACCCTTACGAGATCTTCTTGGCCTTTTCGAAGGCTTCGTCGATCGTGCCGACCATGTAGAACGCCTGTTCCGGCAGGTGATCGCACTCGCCGTCGACGATCATCTTGAAGCCACGGATCGTTTCCTTCAGCGGCACGTACTTGCCCGGCGAGCCCGTGAACACTTCAGCGACGTGGAACGGCTGCGACAGGAAACGCTGGATCTTACGCGCACGTGCGACCGACAGCTTGTCTTCCGGCGACAGTTCGTCCATGCCCAGAATCGCGATGATGTCGCGCAGTTCCTTGTAGCGCTGCAGCGTCTGCTGAACGCGACGGGTGATCGAGTAGTGCTCTTCACCGATCACGTTCGGGTCGATCTGGCGCGACGTCGAGTCGAGCGGGTCGACTGCCGGGTAGATACCCAGCGAAGCGATGTCACGCGACAGAACGACGGTTGCGTCCAGGTGGCCGAAGGTCGTAGCCGGCGACGGGTCGGTCAAGTCGTCCGCAGGGACGTACACGGCCTGAACCGACGTAATCGAGCCCTTCTTGGTCGACGTGATGCGTTCCTGCAGCTTGCCCATTTCTTCAGCCAGCGTCGGCTGATAGCCCACTGCCGACGGCATACGGCCGAGCAGTGCCGACACTTCGGTACCGGCCAGCGTGAAACGGTAGATGTTGTCGACGAAGAACAGCACGTCGAGGCCTTCGTCACGGAAGTGCTCGGCCATCGTCAGGCCGGTCAGCGCGACGCGCAGACGGTTGCCCGGCGGCTCGTTCATCTGGCCGTACACCAGCGCGACCTTGTCGAGAACGTTCGAGTCCTTCATTTCGTGGTAGAAGTCGTTCCCTTCACGGGTACGCTCGCCCACGCCCGCGAACACGGAGTAACCGCCGTGTTCCTTCGCGATGTTGTTGATGAGCTCCATCATGTTGACGGTCTTGCCCACGCCAGCACCGCCGAACAGGCCAACCTTGCCGCCCTTTGCGAACGGGCAGATCAGGTCGATAACCTTGATACCCGTTTCGAGCAGTTCGGTCGACGGCGACAGTTCGTCGAACGCCGGAGCCTTCTGGTGGATCGAACGCGTATGTTCGCTTTCGATCGGGCCAGCTTCGTCGATCGGACGGCCGAGGACGTCCATGATACGGCCGAGGGTCGGCTTGCCGACCGGCACCGAGATCGGCTTTGCCGTGTTCTTCACGGTCAGGCCGCGGCGCAGGCCGTCGGATGCACCCAGACAAATGGTACGGACCACGCCGTCGCCCAGCTGCTGCTGGACTTCGAGCGTCAGTTCCGAGCCATCGAGAATGAGCGCGTCGTAGATCTTCGGCATGCTGTCGCGCGGGAATTCCACGTCGATAACGGCGCCGATGCACTGTACGATCTTGCCTTCTACCAAAGCAGCAGTACTCATCGCTTTTCCTTTAAATACCTGATTCTTTACTCGCGCAAAGGCGCAGTTGTCGTCCGGGGCGCGCGCTTAAACAGCAGCTGCGCCGCCGACGATCTCCGACAGTTCTTTCGTAATCGCGGCCTGGCGGCTCTTGTTGTACACGAGCTGCAGTTCGCTGATCACCGTCTTCGCGTTGTCGGACGCGGCCTTCATCGCGACCATCCGCGCCGATTGCTCGGACGCCATGTTCTCCGCGACGGCCTGGTACACCAGCGCCTCGACGTAACGCACGAGCAGTTCGTCGACGACTGCCTGCGCGTCCGGCTCGTAGATGTAGTCCCACGACGTGGCCGGCGTACCGTCATCGGCTTCGAAGTGTTCCGACGACAGCGGCAGCAGCTGCTCGATCACGGCTTCCTGCTTCATCGTGTTGACGAAGCGCGTGTAAGCGATATAGACCGCCGACAGCTTGCCTTCCGAGTACAGATCGAGCTGCGTCTTCACGGCGCCGATCAGCTTGTCCAGATGCGGGGTGTCGCCGAGGTGCACGACCTGCGACAGCACCTTCGCGCCGAAGCGGTTCAGGAACCCGAGGCCCTTGCTACCGATCGCGGTGGCTTCGACCTTCTGGCCCTTCTCTTCCAGCTCCTTGAACTTCTGCACCGTCGCACGCAGCACGTTGGTGTTCAGACCGCCGCAAAGACCCTTGTCCGTCGTGACGAGGATGATGCCGGCCGTCTGCGCGCCGTCGTTTGCCACCATGAACGGGTGGCGGTACTCCGGGTTCGCACGGCTCATGTGCGCGGCGATGGCACGGACCTTGTCTGCATACGGACGAGCGGCGCGCATGCGTTCCTGCGCGCGACGCATCTTCGATGCAGCCACCATCTCCATCGCCTTCGTGATCTTGCGCGTGTTCTGCACGCTCTTGATCTTGCCGCGAATTTCCTTCATTCCAGCCATAGCTTGCTCCTTGACCGAAGCGGCGCGGGCGCATCAGCACCCGCGCGGCCTCAGTGTGTCACTCGCGGATCAATAGGCACCGGACTTCTTGAAGGATTCGATTGCCGAGCGCAGTGCGCCTTCGTCGTCCTTCGAGAGATCCTTGGTGTCTTCGATGCGCTTGATGAGGTCAGCGTGGCTGGTCTTCAGGTTGTCGCGCAGGCCCTTCTCGAACGACAGCACTTGCTTGACGTCGAGATCGTCGAGGTAGCCGTTGTTCGCGGCGTACAGCGACACGGCCAGTTCCCACACCTGCAGCGGCTGGTACTGCGGCTGCTTCAGCAGTTCCGTCACGCGGCGGCCGCGCTCGAGCTGCTTGCGGGTCGCTTCGTCGAGGTCCGATGCGAACTGTGCGAATGCTGCCAGTTCACGGTACTGCGCGAGGTCGGTACGGATACCGCCCGACAGCTTCTTCACGACCTTCGTCTGAGCAGCGCCACCGACTCGCGACACCGACACGCCGGCGTTGATTGCCGGGCGGATGCCTGCGTTGAACAGGTCGGTTTCCAGGAAGATCTGGCCGTCGGTAATCGAGATCACGTTCGTCGGAACGAACGCGGTCACGTCGCCAGCCTGCGTTTCGATGACCGGCAGTGCCGTCAGCGAACCGCTCTTGCCCTTCACTTCGCCGTTCGTGAACTTCTCGACGTACTCTTCCGACACGCGAGCAGCACGCTCGAGCAGACGCGAGTGCAGATAGAACACGTCGCCCGGGTAAGCTTCACGGCCCGGCGGGCGGCGCAGCAGCAGCGAGATTTGACGGTATGCCCAAGCCTGCTTGGTCAAGTCGTCATAAATGATCAGCGCGTCTTGACCACGGTCGCGGAAGTATTCGCCCATCGTGCAGCCGGCGTACGGTGCCAGGTACTGCATTGCGGCGGAATCCGATGCCGAAGCGGCGACGACGATCGTGTATTCCATCGCGCCCGTTTCTTCGAGCTTGCGAACCACGTTCATGATCGACGAAGCCTTCTGGCCGATCGCGACGTAGATACAGATCAGGTCCTTGCCCTTCTGGTTGATGATCGCGTCGAGCGCCACCGCGGTCTTGCCGCACTGACGGTCGCCGATGATCAGCTCACGCTGGCCACGGCCGATCGGCACCATCGCGTCGATCGACTTGATGCCCGTCTGCACCGGCTGCGACACCGACTTACGCCAGATCACGCCCGGGGCGATCTTTTCGATCGCGTCGGTCAGCTTGGCGTTGACCGGGCCCTTGCCGTCGATCGGGTTGCCGAGCGCATCGACCACGCGGCCGACGAGTTCCGGACCAACCGGGACTTCCAGAATGCGGCCCGTCGTCTTGACGATGTCGCCTTCCGAGATGTGTTCGTATTCGCCGAGAATCACCGCGCCGACCGAGTCGCGCTCGAGGTTCAGCGCGAGACCGAACGTGTTGCCCGGAAACTCGAGCATTTCGCCCTGCATCACGTCCGACAGGCCGTGGATACGCACGATACCGTCGGTCACGGAGATCACGGTGCCCTGGTTGCGAACGTCTGCGCTCGCTTCAAGGCCCTGGATCCGGCTCTTGATCAGCTCGCTGATCTCAGAGGGATTGAGTTGCATTATTCGCTCCTGATAGTCAATTCTGTTGCGTGCCGGCGTGGCGCTCAGGCGGTCAAGGCAGCCTGCATCGATGCGAGGCGCGCGCGAACCGAGGTGTCGAGCACTTCGTCGCCGACCGTCACGCGCACGCCGCCGATCAGCGACGAATCGACTTCGACCGTCGGCTTCAGCTTGCGCTTGAACTTGCGTTCGAGGCCAGAGACGAGGCTTTCGAGATCCGCGCCGTTCAGCGGGAACGCGCTCACGATCTCGGCGTCGGCTGCACCTTCACGTTCGTTCTTGAGCGCCTCGAACTGCTCGGCGATTTCCGGCAGCAGCGCGATGCGATGATTGTCGACCAGCATCTGCACGAAGTTCTTCGCTTCGGCGCCTGCCGCGACCGGCGACTTCACCGCAGCAAGCAGCAGCTCGGCCACTTGCGTGCGCGTCACCTTCGGGCTCGACGCGACCGACAGCACTTCCGGCAGACGCGCAACCTGGGCCAGCTCTTGCACGAGCGTGGACCAGGCGGCGATGTCACCTCCCTCGGCCACGCGGAACAGCGCTTCTGCGTAAGGGCGGGCGATGGTTGCAAGTTCGGCCATGATCAGAGCTCGGCTTTCAGTTGATTCAGCAGTTGGGCGTGGGCCGTTTGATCGACTTCGCGCTTCAGGATCTGCTCGGCGCCCTTCACGGCCAGCGAGGCGACTTCGCCACGCAGCGCTTCGCGCGCCTTCACGATTTGCTGTTCTGCTTCCGCTTTCGCCTGAGCGACGATGCGGGCGGCTTCAGCTTGGGCGTTGGCCTTGATTTCCTCGGCGACCGCCTGGGCACGCTTTTCAGCGTCGGCGATGCGCTGCTGGCCGTCGTTGCGGGCCTGCGCGAGTTCCTGGTCCACGCGCTTGTGCGCTGCGTCGAGTTCCGCCTTGCCCTTCTCCGCGGCGGCGAGGCCGTCGGCGATCTTCTTCGAACGTTCGTCGAGGGCGTTGATCAACGGCGGCCACACGAACTTCATCGTGAACCACGCGAGGACCAGGAACACGACCATTTGCGCAAACAGAGTTGCGTTGAGATTCACGGTGTTTCCTTATCTGCTATTCCGGAAAAATGAAACGGTAAGGCGCTCATCGAGTTGCATTCGATCAGCGCCCCAAGTCTCCGTTCCGCCCTGCGCCGGCTTACGCCGGGCGCATATTTCCGAGGAACCTTAGCCTGCGAGCTTCGACAGGAGCGGGTTCGCGAACGCGAACAGCATTGCGACACCAACGCCGATCAGGAATGCAGCGTCGATCAGGCCAGCCAGCAGGAACATCTTCGTTTGCAGCGGGTTGATGAGTTCCGGCTGACGCGCGCAGGCTTCGATGTACTTGCCACCCATCAGCGCGATACCGATACAGGCGCCGATTGCACCCAGGCCGATGATGATGCCGATACCGATGGCGGTCAGACCCTGGATGTTGGCGATGTAAGCTTGCATGATCACTCCTTTGTGAAAAGACTTGGAACTGAGATTTAAAAAACTAAAACGGAAACTCTTTTTTGCACGCCGCGCTTAGTGCTTGTCGTGCGCCTGGCCGAGATACACCAGCGTCAGCATCATGAAAATGAATGCCTGCAACAGAACAATCAGGATGTGGAAGATTGCCCAGACGCTACCCGCGATCACATGACCAACGAAGCCGAGGAACGTTGCGTCGCCACCGAAGCTCCACATGCTGCCGAGCAGGGCGATCAACAGGAACAACAGCTCACCCGCGTACATGTTGCCGAACAGCCGCATACCGAGGGAGACGGTCTTGGCGAGATATTCGACGATGTTGAGCGCGAGGTTAGGGATCCACAGCAGCGGGTGGGCGCCGAACGGGGCCGACAGCAGCTCATGCACAAAGCCGCCCGCGCCCTTGATCTTGATGCTGTAGTAGATCATCAGGACGAACACGCCGAGCGCGATGCCGAGCGTGCCGTTCAGGTCGGCCGTCGGGACGATGCGATGGTGGGAAATCACGTCCGACAGACCGAGCAGGCCGATCACGCGGCCCGGCAGGTCGACCGGGAGAAAGTCGAGGGAGTTCATCAGCGCGACCCACACGAACACCGTGAGCGCGAGCGGAGCGATGAAGGTACGATTGCCGTGGACGATGGCCTTCGACTGGTCTTCGACCATTTCGACGAGCATCTCGATTGCGCACTGGAAACGGCCCGGCACGCCCGACGTCGCCTTGCGGGCAGCCAGACGCAGCAGGACGAACGTCACGAAGCCGCAAACGATCGACCAGAACAGCGTGTCGAGATTCCAGACGTGGATGTCGAAAATCGACGTCTGATGCGAGGTGGAGAAATTCTGCAAGTGGTGCGCAATGTACTCGGACGGATCCGGACCGCGCGTGCCTTCGCTAGCTGCCATATCGTTAATGCCACCCAAATTGTCGAAAATCGTTTTGCCTGTTCCGCAACACGCTATTGCGGGAACGGGCCGGTGCGGTTCGTTGTCGAAACCGCACGCTGCTTGTTTTTTACCGCCAGGCCAGCGCGATCCAGTACGTCTTCAGCACGACGAGGTAGGTGACGAGGAGTGCCGGCCAGTGCACGCCGGCATAGCCGTACGCCACTGCGGCGAACATTCCGACCGTCACACCGAGCTTCAGGGCTTCGCCCATCACCCAGCTCATCACGGTGGCCGAGCCACCTGCCTTCAGTCGTGCCACGAACAACGCGCTTGGCACCCAGCCGATCGCCCCGCCCAGAAACGCGGACTGCGCAGCGGCGCCCGGTGACTTTGAAAACAGCCACCACGCCAGCGTTGCAACCAGGGACAAGACCACCTGCGCGGTCACCACCTTGTAGGGGGTTACGCGCGATGGCTTGCTCACGTTCGGACCGAACAACCTCTCGGCGTCCGTCCGCGTGAGCGGAACGATGTTGTCATCTTGCTGCTCGACATCCCACTCGTCGCCATCGGACTCGCGCCGCTCGCCGGCCGCTGAAGCGGTGCGTTGCGCGCGGTGATCATCGTGCCTGTCGTTCGGCGCCTGACCCGCCATCGCAATCTTCCGCAAAATCCTTGAACCCGGCCCCAAGCTTTCTGAAAGCTTTCAGGGGTGCCTAGCTAACAAATCCGGGCGATTGTAAGCGATAGTTGCAAGTGATTCAAGGCTTTAGACGCGACAAAAACCTGCGTAAAACGACGCCTCATCATGTGAAAAACGCGCGATTCTACGACGTACGATGACAGTTGTAAGGTGGGATTTTTGCACCAGTATTTCTTGCGCGAAAAAGTCCTGTGACGATGCAATGGCGTGGCATCGATGCCTGGTGCGGGCGCCACCGGCGCGCCGCGATCGCAGCAGGAATTCTGCTGTGACGCGATCACGGGAAATGACTCGGCGCGATGACGCGGGACAGGCGAAATACTGTGACCAGCCACCAGGCGCGATGCGTGAAATACCGTCGGTCGCGAGCGTACCGATGCAGGCAATCAGTTGTTACGCCGCCACAGTAAACCGACTGTGGAACGCGGCACTTATCAACAACCCCGGCTTCGCAACGAGCGCGAATGCTGTGCCCCTCCCCGCCAAGCTTGCGTTACGCCTGCAGCGCACGCAGCCGCACCGCTCAGCCGTGCACGAGCAGCCACGCGCCGAGTGCCGCACTCACGAGCGCGAACGGAATCGAAACGAGGTGAAACGGCAGCCACATGCGCGGCTCCTTCGCGAGACGCACCGCGATCAGGTTCGCGAGCGAACCGATCGCGAAGCCGAAGCCGCCGACCGACACGCCGAACGCGAGCGCGCGCCAGTCGTGCGTGAATTCCGACAGCAGGATCGCGGCCGGTACGTTGCTGATCCCCTGCGACAGCACGGCGCCCGCCGCAAACACGCGCAGCGGCGAATCGAGGTGGGTCTGTGCGATCACGTCGTGGACGACGGGCAGCGCGGCCGCGCTGCGCAGCACGACGAACATCAGCACGAAGATCAGCAGCAGCAGCCAGTCGATCTTCAGGACTGCATCACGTTTCGCAACCAGCAATGCGATCACGACGGCGATCAGGCCCGGCACCGGATGATGCGCGTCGGCGAGCAGCACGAACGCACCGAACAGCACCGTCGCGAGCAGCGCGTGCATGCGCTGCACGGGAACCGCGTCGACGTCGCCGGACAGGTCGAGCGGTTTCGCGCGAAACGCGCACGCCGTCAGCACGAGCAGCAGCGCCATCATCACAACGGCGAGCGGCCCGAGCGTGACGACGAAGCGGCCGAACGACACGCCACTCAATTGCCACAGGAACAGGTTCTGGGGATTGCCGAGCGGCGTCGCGACGGACCCCGCGTTGACGGCCAGCGCGACGGCGATCACGAGCCGCCTGAACGGCAGCGGTGTCAGCTTGCGCAGCGACACCATCAGCGGAACGACGACGAACAGCGCGACGTCGTTGGTCAACCACATCGCGAGTGCCGCCGCGAACACGACCAGCAGCATCGCGAGCCCGCGCTCGGATCGCACGTGATGCACGATGCGATGCGCGAGCCACATCAGGCACCCGGACAGCTCGAGCGCCTTGGTCAGCATCAGCAGGCCCGCGAGCGTCACGACGGTCTGCCAGTCGACAAGGCCGGCCAGCGCGGCAATTGGTTGCGGGCGCAACCATTGAACAAGAATCAGCGCAAGCGCCAGCACCGTGAGCACGGGCTCCTGCATCAACCATCCGAACCACCTGCGCGGCGCAGCCGCTCCCGCGTTCTCCATCGATTGCGCCTCGTTACTCTTCGGTCGCGACGTTGCCGCGCAGGCGCACGAGAATGCCCTCGAGCGCATCGAGGTTGCCGAAGTCGATCAGCACCTGCCCTCGCCCGCGGCGGCCGAGCTTGATTTTCACCGTCGACGCGAGCAGGTCGGACAACTCTTCTTCGAGACGGCGCGTGTCGCGGCCGCCGTCATCCTTCGCGCGCGCCTTCACGGCCGGCGCTTCCTTGGTCGTGTGCGCGACCAGCTTCTCCGTCTCGCGCACCGACATGCGCTTGTTGACGACCTGGTGCGCGAGCGTGATCTGCGTCGCCGCGTCGACGGCGAGCAGCGCGCGCGCATGCCCCATGTCGAGATCGCCGGCCAACAGCATCGTCTGCACCGGCGATGCGAGATTCAGCAGGCGCAGCAGGTTCGACACCGCGCTGCGCGAACGGCCGACCGATTCAGCCGCCTGTTCGTGCGTAAAACCGAACTCGTCGAGCAGACGCTGGATACCGTGCGCCTCTTCCAGCGGGTTCAGGTCCTCGCGCTGGATGTTCTCGATCAGCGCCATCGCCGCGGCAGCCTGATCGGTCACGTCCTTCACGAGTACCGGCACTTCGTCGAGGCCGGCCAGGCGCGCCGCGCGGAAACGCCGCTCGCCCGCGATGATCTCGTACTTATCGGATGAGATGGGCCGTACCAGGATCGGCTGCATCACGCCCTGCGCGCGAATGCTGGCCGCCAGCTCCTGCAGGCTGCCCTCGTCCATCCGCGTCCGCGGCTGGTACTTGCCGGCCTGCAGCTTGCCGAGCGCGAGCGTGTTCGGCGCCCCTTCGATCTTCACCGCTTCGGTGATGTCCGCACTGCCGCCGAGCAGCGCTTCGAGGCCACGTCCCAAGCCCTTCTTCTTTGGTACCGCGTTCATGTCTTTCTTCCTCGCTTCGCTCATGTCCGGATCACGACACCTCGAACGCGCGGACGCGGTCGATCATCTCGGCACCGAACTGGAGATACGCCTGCGCACCGCGCGAGTTGCGGTCGAACACAACACCCGGCAACCCGTAACTCGGCGCTTCGGCCAGACGCACGTTGCGCGGAATCACCGCGTCGAACACCTTGTCGCCGAAGTGCGCTTTCAGTTGATCGGAGACTTGCTGCTGCAGCGTGATGCGCGGATCGAACATCACGCGCAGCAAGCCGATGATCTTCAGGTCGCGATTCATGTTCGCGTGAACCTGCTTGATCGTATTGACGAGATCCGACAGCCCTTCCAGTGCGAAGTACTCGCACTGCATCGGGATCACGACACCGTGCGCCGCGCACAGGCCGTTCAGCGTCAGCAGCGACAGCGTCGGCGGGCAGTCGATCAGCACGAAGTCGTAATCGTCCGCCACGCGCTCGAGTGCGGCCTTCAGCCGACGCTCGCGGTTGTCGATGCCGATCAGCTCGATCTCGGCACCGGACAGCTCGCGGTTTGCCGGCAGCACGTCGTACGTGACGCCTTCCGGACGCACGCGCGCGTCGGTCACCGATACGCCGTCGATCAGCACTTCGTACACGGTCGACTCGCAAGCGGCCTTGTCGATCCCGCTGCCCATCGTCGCGTTGCCCTGCGGGTCGAGATCGATCAGCAGGACTCGTTGCTCCTGCGCTGCAAGGCTTGCGGCGAGATTAACCGATGTCGTCGTCTTGCCGACGCCCCCCTTCTGGTTCGCAACGCAGAAGATCTTTGCCATCGTTGGTGTGTTCCTCTTACTTCAAACAAACGGCGCGCACTTGCGCGCCTTCAAATCGCCTCGTCGACGGTGACCTCGATCAGATGCCGTTCGGCATCGAGCATCGGTACCGCCAGCCGCATCGTCTGCTTTACGCGACTGCCTTCCGGCAACCGCGCAATTTCGTCATCCGGGTGGACGCCCTTCATTGCCCAGATCGATCCACCGGGCGCGACGAGATGTCGAGCAAGTTTAACGAAGTCGGACAGATCAGCGAAAGCGCGGGATACGATCATGTCGAATTTTTCCGGTACTTCGACACCCGGCTGCAGCGACTCGACTCGACCGGTGACGACCGACAGGTTCGCGAGCTTCAGTTCCGCACGCATCTGCGTCTGGAATGCAGACTTCTTCTGCACGATATCGTTCAGCGTCACTTGCCAGTCCGGCTGCACGATCGCCAGCACGATACCGGGTAACCCGCCGCCCGAACCCACGTCCAGCACGCGCGCCGATGCGCGGCCGCGCAGATGCGGAACGATGGAAAGCGAATCGAGGATGTGCTGGATCAGCATCTGCTTCGGGTCGCGGATCGCGGTCAGGTTGTAGACCGCGTTCCACTTGCCGAGCAGCGCGACATAGTCGAGCAGCTGGTTGCGTTGTGCATCCGTCAATGCGATGTCGAGCGCGGCCGTGCCGTCGACGAGCATCCCTTCAAGTACGTCCCGATTAACCGCCGGCGCGCGACGCGCCGTCATTGTTGCGTCGGGACAGTGCCGTCCCCCTGCTCGGTCGCCTCTGCGGCGGTGCCATTACGACGGCCGAGGCCACGGCGCTTCAGGTGCACCATCAACAGCGAGATCGCAGCCGGCGTGACGCCCGAGATGCGCGATGCCTGGCCGATCGTTTCCGGCCGGAACTCGTTGAGCTTCTGGCTCACCTCGAACGACAGGCCACGCACCTCGCGATAGTCGATACCGTCCGGCAGGCGCGTGTTCTCGTTCGCATCGTTGCGCTCGATCTCGCTGGCCTGACGTTCGATATAGCCCTGATACTTGATGCCGATCTCGACCTGTTCCTTGATCTGCTCGAGCAGCACCGGATCGTCGGCCAGCGGCTCCGCCGGCGCGCATTCACCGCCCTTCAGGCCGCACACGCCGTCGTAGCTGATGCCGGGACGGCGCAGCAATTCGGCGAGGCTGTACTCGTGATCGATCGCCTTGCCGAGCAACGCGGTCGCCTCTTCCGGCGGCAGCGTCTTCGGCGTGACCCACGTCGATTTCAGTCGTTCGGTTTCACGTGAAACAGCATCGCGCTTCCGCGAGAACGCATCCCAGCGAACGTCGTCGACGAGGCCCAGCTCGCGGCCAAGTTCGGTCAGGCGCATGTCGGCATTGTCTTCACGCAGGCTCAGGCGGTACTCGGCACGGCTCGTGAACATCCGGTACGGCTCGGCCACGCCACGCGTGACGAGGTCGTCGACCAGCACGCCAAGGTAGGCCTGGTCGCGACGCGGGCACCATGCGTCCTTCTCCTGCACGTAACGGCCTGCATTCAGCCCAGCGAGCAGGCCCTGTGCGGCCGCTTCTTCATAGCCGGTCGTGCCGTTGATCTGGCCCGCAAAGAACAGCCCGTTGATCGCCTTCGTCTCGAGCGACGCCTTCAGCGCACGCGGGTCGAAGTAGTCGTACTCGATCGCGTAGCCGGGGCGCAGGATGTGTGCGTTCTCGAGGCCACGCATCGAGTGCACGAGTTCGAGCTGCACGTCGAACGGCAAGCTCGTCGAAATCCCGTTCGGATAGAACTCGTTGGTCGTCAGCCCTTCCGGCTCGAGGAAGATCTGGTGCGATTCCTTCGACGCGAACCGGTGGATCTTGTCCTCGATCGACGGGCAGTAACGCGGGCCGACACCTTCGATCACGCCTGTATACATAGGCGAGCGGTCGAGGCCGCCGCGAATGATGTCGTGCGTGCGCTCGTTCGTATGCGTGACCCAGCACGGCAGCTGCTGCGGATGCTGCTCCGCGCGGCCCAGGAACGAGAACACCGGGATCGGATCGAGGTCGCCCGGCTGCTCGTCCAGCTTCGAAAAATCGATCGAGCGGCCATCGATACGCGGCGGCGTACCGGTCTTCAGGCGGCCCTGCGGCAGCTTCAGCTCCTTCAGGCGCGCCGACAGCGACACGGCCGCCGGATCGCCTGCGCGACCACCCGTGTAGTTGTTCAGGCCGACGTGGATCTTGCCGTCGAGGAACGTACCGGCCGTCAGCACCACCGCACGAGCACGGAAGCGGATGCCGATCTGAGTCACGGCGCCGACCACGCGATCGCCTTCGACCATCAGGTCGTCGACGGCCTGCTGGAACAGCCAGAGGTTCGGCTGATTCTCGAGCCGATGGCGGATCGCAGCCTTGTACAGGATACGGTCGGCCTGTGCACGCGTGGCGCGCACAGCCGGACCTTTCGACGAATTGAGGATCCGGAACTGAATACCGCTCTCGTCCGTCGCGGCAGCCATCGCGCCGCCGAGCGCATCGACTTCCTTGACCAGATGGCCCTTGCCAATGCCGCCGATCGACGGATTGCAGCTCATCTGCCCGAGCGTTTCGATGTTATGGGTCAGCAGCAGCGTCTTCGCACCCATACGGGCGGATGCCAACGCGGCTTCCGTGCCTGCGTGACCGCCACCGACGACGATGACGTCAAATTCTGTGGGAAAAAGCATGGTGGATTCCGTACACAGGACTGCGCACGGACCTATCTGAGAAATGTATGGGCCGAATTATAGCGGGTTCGCTTTTCACCCGAAGACCGTCCGAATGGTAGGGTCCGTTCATTTCGCCGATTTTTTTCGCTCAAGCGGCCAATCTGTGCCCTCCGCCCCGCTGCTGCGGCGCCGCCTCGACCTCAACACACATCAACTGGGTGTGCAAAACCGGGGTTCGGGCAGCGGGCCTGTGAAACGGACATCGCATCCCGTCACAGTATTTCCAATCAATCGTGCGCCCCTTATCCACTGTGCGGTCCGGCTCGCGATGGCGGAGCCCTGGCGCGCACCCAACACTCACCAGCCTGTGCAGCCACACTGCCCTGAGCATCCGATTCGCCGCCCATCACAGGGCTTCCACTTGTTCCTCCGGCACTTATCCCCTACCCGGTTCACCCACGCACTGCCCTGCCCCCGAAAACAAAAACGGCGTGTTTCACGTGAAACACGCCGCTCGTTTCATGTCACCCGCCCGGCCATCAAGCCGTTTTCTTCGCCAGCCCCAGGTATGTCTCAATCACACGCGGATTCTGCGCCAGTTCGGCCGCCGGCCCTTCGAGCGCGAACTCACCCGTCTCCAGCACATAACCGTAGTCGGAGATCTGCAGCGCGGCCCGAGCATTCTGCTCGATCAGCAGCGTCGCGACGCCGGTGCCGCGCAACGCGCTGATGATATGAAAAATCTCCTTCACGATCAGCGGCGCCAGCCCGAGGCTCGGCTCGTCGAGCATCAGCAGGTCAGGCTTGCCCATCAGCGCACGGCCAACCGCGAGCATCTGTCGCTCGCCACCCGACAGCGTGCCGGCTGCCTGCTTGCGCCGCTCCTTCAGCCGCGGAAACAGCACAAACACGTGATCGAGCTGGTCGAGGAAGTTCGACTCGCCCGCCAGCTTGCGGCGATACGCGCCCAGCACGAGGTTGTCCTCGACCGTCATCGTGCTGAACAGCTCGCGCTTTTCAGGCACCAGGCACATCCCGCGCGCGACGCGCTGCTCGACCGGCAGCGCGCCGACATCGCTACCGCGATACAAAACCGCGCCGGAAGCATGCCCGGTCACCGGCAGCGCGCCCATGATCGCGTTCAGCAACGTCGATTTGCCGGCCCCGTTCGGGCCGATCACGCTGACGATCTGCCCTGCGCCAACCTTGATCGCCGCGCCGTGCAGCGCTTCCACCTTCCCGTACCGGACCGCCAGTCCGCGCACCTCGAGAATCGGCATCGTCGTGTCCGTCATCACTCCACCCCGCCCAGATACGCTTCGAGCACCGCCGGATCCTGCTGCACATCCTGCGGCAGCCCTTCCGCGATCCGCGTGCCGAACTCCATCACCACCAGCCGGTCGGTGAGGTTCATCACGAAATCCATGTCATGTTCCACGAGCAACACGCTCATGCCTTCGGCCTTCAGGCGCCGCAGCAGGTCAGCGAGTTGCTGCTTCTCCTGATAGCGCAGCCCGGCGGCCGGCTCGTCGAGCAGCAGCAGCGTCGGATCGCAGCACAGCGCGCGGGCGATTTCGAGAATCCGCTGCTGGCCGAGCGCGAGGCTACCCGCCTCGTCATACATGTGCTTTTCCAGCCCGACGCGGCGGATCTGCTGCGCCGCTTCGGCCAGCAATTGCGTTTCCTCATGCGCATTGAGCCGCGCGATGCTGCGCCACACGCCCGTATGGCCGCGCAGATGCGCGCCGATCGCGACGTTCTCGAGCACCGTCATCGTCGGCAGCAGCTTCACGTGCTGAAACGTACGGCCGATCCCACGCCGGACGATCTGCCGCGACGTGAGCCCGTCGATCCGCTCGCCACGGAACGTGATCGTGCCGCCGGTCGGCTGCAGCACGCCGGTCACGAGGTTGAACGTGGTCGACTTGCCGGCGCCGTTCGGGCCGATCAGCCCGATGATCTGCCCCGCTTTCACGTCGAAACTGACGTCGTTGACGGCCACCAGCCCGCCGAACTGCTTGCGCGCGTTGTCAACGACGAGCAGCGGTTCGCCTGCCGTCGGCTTGGCACGCTGCGGCAGCGGATCGGCATGGTCCGGCACGTGTGCGCGCGGCCCGCGTGGAAACAGCTTCGCGACGAACGGCCACACGCCCTGGCGCGCGTACTGCAGCAGCAGCACCATCAACACGCCGAACACGATGATCTCGAAGTTGCCTTCCGAGCCGAGCAGCTTCGGCAACAGCGTCTGCAGGTAGTCCTGCAGCACCGTCAGGATCGCCGCACCGAGCACCGCACCCCACACATGCGACACGCCGCCGACCACCGCCATGAACAGGAATTCGATCCCGTGGTTCAGGCCGAACGGGGTCGGGTTCACCGCACGCTGCAGGTGCGCGTACAGGAAGCCCGATACCGCCGCGAGCACGGCCGCATAGACGAAGATCACGACGCGCATCCACGCGGTGTTGATGCCCATCGCCTCGGCCATCACGCCGCCGCCGCGCAGCGCGCGGATTGCCCGGCCGGGCCGGCTGTTGAGCAGGTTCTGCACCGACACGATCGCAGCCAGCACGACGGCCCAGATCAGGAAGTACAGGCTGCGGCCGCTTTCGAGCACGATGCCGAACAGGTTCAGCGCCGGAATCCCGTTGATCCCGTCGTACTTGCCGAGCAGTTCGAGATTGCCGAACAGATAGAACAGCGCGAGGCCCCACGCGATCGTGCCGAGCGGCAGGAAGTGCCCGGACAACCGCATCGTGACTGCGCCGAGCACGAGCGCGACCAGCGCCGTCAGCACGACGCCGACGATCAGCGCGAGCCACGGCGACACGCCGTATCGCGTCGTCAGGAGCGCGGTCGCATACGCGCCGATGCCGACGAACGCGGCCTGCCCGAAGCTCGTCATCCCGCCGACGCCCGTCAGCAGCACGAGCCCGATCGCGACGATCGCGTAGAGGCCGATGTAGTTCAGCAGCGTGATCCAGTATTCGGGCACCTGCAGCGCGCCGGGCAGCACCGGCAGCGCGAACAGCACCACGAGAAACATCCAGAAGGTCTTGTTGCGTACCATTGTCTTCATCGCGTCACTCCTCTTCCTCTTCCGCGTGCGGCGTCGCGAAGCTGCGCCACAGCAGCACCGGAATGATCAGCGTGAACACGATCACTTCCTTGTATGCACTCGCCCAGAACGACGAATACGATTCGAGCACACCGACCAGCAGCGAGCCGGCGGCCGCGAGCGGATAGCTGACCAGCCCGCCGATGATCGCGCCGACGAAACCCTTCAGGCCGATCAGGAAGCCGGAGTCGTAGTAGATCGTCGTCAGCGGACCGACGAGGATGCCGGACAGCACGCCGAGCCCCGCCGCCAACGTGAACGCGAGGCGCCCTGCTTCAGTCGTGCCGATGCCGACGAGCCGCGCGCCGAGCCGGTTCACCGACGTCGCGCGCAGCGCCTTGCCGGCGATCGTGCGCCCGAAGTACACGTAGAGCGCACCGATCAGCACCAGCGCGGTCACGACCACCAGGATGCTCTGCACCGACACCGTCATGCCGCCGATCGCCAGCGACGCATCGGTGAATCCGTTGGTGCGCGAGCCTTCCGCGCCGAACATCACGAGCCCGAGGCCGACCATCGCGAAATGGACGGCCACCGATACGATCAGCAGCAGCAGCGTCGTGCCTTCGGCGATCGGCTGATAGACGAGCCGGTAGACGAACGGCCCCATCGGCACGACGATCGCAAGCGTCAGTGCGATCTGCGCGAGCATCGGCAACGGCTGCGCGGCGACGCCGCGCGTGACCGCGAACACCGCGAGCGGCAGCAGGACGTAGCGGCTGGTCAGCGTCGTGAGCGTGCGGCCGAGCTGATGGCGACGTTCGCGATGGCGAATCAGGCCGCCGACTTCCAGCAGGAAGCACGCGATGCCCATCACGAACAGCAGCCAGCAGGTGGCGGGAAATTTCTGTGCCTGCAACGCCGCGAGCGTCAGCGCACCGTAGGCGACGAATTCGCCCTGGGGAATGAAGATCACCCGCGTGACGGAAAACACCAGCACGAGCGCCAGCGACAGCAATGCATAAATGGCGCCGGTCGTGATGCCGTCTTGCGCGAGGATCGCCGCAATCGAGAGATCCATACGTTTCGTGTATCGAGAATGCTGCGGAGAAACGGCGACGGGAGCAGCCCGGGCGCGCGGACCGCAAGACCGGAGCGTCAGGCGTCGCGCGGGGGCTTCCCGGAGATTCCATGCGGCGCGGATGCGGGCCGCCAGGCCCGCCGCGCTGCCGACGGCGAGCACGGCGCCGTTCGCGCCGCGCCCGCCGGTTTCACGTGGTGCTTACTCGGCCTGCAGCTTCCACTTGCCGTCGACGATCTGCACCATCACGCGCGCACGCGTGTCGAAGCCGTTGTGGTCGGTCGACGTCATGTTGATCACGCCGTGCGACACGGGCAGGTCCTTCACGCTCTCGAGCGATGCGCGCAGCGCCTCGCGGAACGCCTCGGTGCCCGGCTGGCCCTTCTTCAGCGCGTCGGGAATCGCATGCTGCAGCAGCAGCCCCGCATCCCACGCATGCCCGCCGAAAGTCGACAGCGAACCCGCGCCGTTTGCCTTCTCGTATGCGGCCTTGTAGCCGAGCGCCGGCTTCTTCACCGGGTTCGTATCGGGCAGCTGGTCGGTGACGAGCACCGGGCCGGCCGGCAGGATCTCGCCTTCGCAATCCTTGCCGCACACGCGCAGGAAGTCGTTGTTGGCGACGCCGTGCGTCTGGTACACCTTGCCCTTGTAGCCACGCTCCTTCAACGTCTTGGCCGGCAGCGCGGCCGGCGTGCCGGAGCCGGCGATCAGCACCGCGTCCGGATTCGAGCCCATCAGCTTCAGCACCTGCCCCATCACCGATGCGTCGGTACGGTTGTAGCGCTCGTTCGACACGACCTTCAGACCGTTCTTCGCGGCGGCCGCGTTGAACGTGTTGTACCAGCTGTCACCGTACGCGTCGGCGAAGCCGATGAAGCCGACCGTCTTCACGCCGTGCTTCGCCATGTAGCCGGCGATCGCGTCGGCCATCAGCTGGTCGTTCTGCGGCACCTTGAACATCCACGCGCGCTTCGCGTCCATCGGCGAGATGATCTGCGCGCTCGCCGCGAGCGAGATCGTCGGCGTCTTGCCCTGCGACACCGGGTCGAGCATCGCGAGCGAGTTCGGCGTGACGGACGAACCGATGATCGCGTCGACGTGATCCTCATCGATCAGCTTGCGCACGTTCTGCACCGCGCGGCTCGTGTCGGACGCATCGTCGAGTACGATGTACTGCACGCTCTTGCCCGCGATTTCCTTCGGCAGCAGCGCGATCGTGTTCTTTTCCGGAATCCCGAGCGACGCGGCCGGCCCGGTGGCCGACAGCGTCACGCCGATCTTCACCTGCGCCGACGCCGTTGCCGCCGCGCACACGAGGCCCGCGGCAAGCACGGCCTCCATCCATCGATTCATCTTCATCTAGGTTGTCTCCAAACGCTGCTCGAAAAATCCGCGGGTCGCTCGGGCGGCTCCCGTTCCCCAAAACAAGTTAATAATTTAACTATCTCGCCGGACCACGCCTACGCTCGTTTTCCCGTGAAACGCCACCGCCGCGACAGCGCCCGGACGACACCACATGCGCGCGCGCCGCATCGCGCGCCGAAACGGTCGTTCGACCGCAACACGATGCGCGACGGCGATGTCGTCGGAATGAAGCAAACAGAGGAATGCGCCGTTGCGCGAGATGCGATCGATGCGAATGCAACGATCTGCGGAAGGCAGGCTGGCCCGGACTGATTCGGCCACGCGCGCGGGCGGCTCAAGCTGAGAAAGCCGGCCATTCATGCCAATGCGAACGCGAATGACGATACGGATGCGAACGCAACGACTGGCGAAACAGCCTCCCCGGCAAATCGCGCCGAAACGCGCATAGCGGCCGCTGGACGGCTCGCGCACGCCACGAGATACCCACGCGCACCCGACCCCGAACGAGCGGCACCAGCCGCCCCTCCTGCCCCGATCCTTCGCCCTGCGCTTCTCATCCAACCGTACTCCCTCTTCTGCATTTTGCTTGTAGGAGAACTGCCGACCGATTTTCCCGACCGCGCGGTCGGCGAAAGCTGAGTGTAACGGACGCCATTTGCGCACGCCAACCGGGTAAGCCCGAACGGCATGCGCGTGGCTGCGCGCCAGCGGCGAACGGCTTGCAGGAAAGGAGAGGAACGGGGGGGACGCGCGTGAGCCGCGGGAGACGCACGGTGCGGGCGCGATCGTGCAGACACGACGCCGGCCGCTGCACCATCGAAGGAAAATCGTGCACGCAAATGAAAAAGCGCTGTTGGATTCCGTCCAACAGCGCTTTGGGGTCCGGGCACTTTGTGCCTCGATTGTCTCCTCGTTCTCCACCTGCAAATTCGTTTCGCGGTGCATCAGAACTGAGACGAAGATTAAAGGACCTTTCACCCTGCGACAACTTAGCATTTACCCCTATGGTGCATCGCCGCACGAAAATGGGGCGCCAGCCTTGCCGCGCGGCGCCGGCCGGCGCCCGCCGCGGCACCCTTCCGGGCCGTGCCGGATGGTGCTTCGCATCAACGCGTCGCATCGCCCGGCGCGATGCCATCAGGACGGCCGGAGCGTCTTGACCCGCGCGACCATCTCGCCGACGATCCCGCGCCGGAACGCCAGCACGCATGCGATGAAGATCAGCCCCGTGACGATCGTCGCCGATTCGCCGAGCGAGCGGAACCAGCCGACGCCGGTGATCGACGCGAGCGATTCGCCGATGTCGCCGAGGCGGTCCTCCAGCGCGACGATCAGCGCCGCGCCGAGCAGCGGCCCGAACAGCGTGCCCATCCCGCCGACGAGCGTCATCAGCACGACGAGGCCCGACATCGTCCAGTACGCGTCGGACAGCGTCTCGAAGCCGAGCACCAGCACCTTCAGCGAGCCGGCCAGCCCCGCGAGCCCGGCCGACAGGATGAACGCGAGCAGCTTGAAGCGGTCGGTGTCGTAGCCGAGCGAGATCGCGCGCGCCTCGTTCTCCTTGATGGCGACGAGCACCTGGCCGAACGGCGAGTGCACGATCCGCACGATGAACGCGCACGCCGCGACGATCACCGCGAGCACGACGTAGTACAGCGCGACGTCGTTCGACAGGTCGACGAGCCCGAACAAGTGCCCGCGCGGCACGCCCTGCAGGCCGTCCTCGCCGTGCGTGAACGGCGCCTGCAGGTAGATGAAGTAGACCATCTGCGCGAACGCGAGCGTGATCATCGCGAAGTAGATGCCCTGCCGGCGGATCGCGAACAGGCCGACGACCAGCCCGAGCAGCGTCGCGGCGAACGTCCCGACGAGCACGCCGAGCTCCGGCGTGAAGCCGAGCGTCTGGATCGCATAGCCGGCCGCGTAGCCGGCGGTCGCGAGGAACATTGCATGGCCGAACGACAGCAGCCCCGTATAGCCGATCAGCAGGTTGAACGCGGCCGCGAACAGCGCGAATGTGAGCACCTTCATCACGAACACCGGATACGCGCCGATGAACGGCGCGGCAAGCAGTGCGGCAAGCAGCACGCCATAGAGCACTTTTCTCTGCATCATTTTTCCTTGCCGAACAGGCCCGCCGGGCGGATCAGCAGCACGATCGCCATGATCACAAACACGACGGTGGCCGATGCTTCCGGATAGAACACGCGCGTGAAGCCCTCGATCACCCCGAGCATCAGCCCCGTGATGATCGAGCCGAGAATCGAGCCCATCCCGCCGATCACGACCACCGCGAACACGGTGATGATCATCGGCTGGCCCATCAGCGGCGACACCTGGATCACCGGCGCGGCGAGCACGCCCGCGAACGCGGCGAGCGCGACGCCGAAGCCGTAGGTGAGCGTGATCATCATCGGTACGTTCACGCCGAACGCCTCGACGAGCTTCGGGTTCTCGGTGCCCGCGCGCAGATAGGCGCCCAGGCGCGTCTTCTCGATCACGAACCAGGTCACGAGGCACACCGCGAGCGACGCGACGACCACCCACGCGCGGTAGTTCGGCAGGAACATGAAGCCGAGATTGGTCGCGCCGGAGAGCTGCGACGGCACGTCGTACGGCTGGCCGGACGATCCGTAGATCGACCGGAACACGCCTTCGACGACGAGCGTGAGGCCGAACGTGAGCAACAGGCCGTACAGGTGATCGAGCTTGTACAGCCAGCGCAGCATCGAACGCTCGATCACGATCCCGAACGCGCCGACGATCAGCGGCGCCAGCACGAGCATCGCCCAGTACGGCAACCCGAAGTACGACAGGCCCATCCACGCGAGCATCGCACCCAGCATGAACAGCGCGCCATGCGCGAAGTTGATCACGTTGAGCAGCCCGAAAATCACCGCGAGCCCGAGGCTCAGGATCGCGTAGAACGAGCCGTTGACGAGCCCGAGCAGCAACTGGCTCAGCATCGCCGGTAACGGAATGCCAAAGATTTCCATCGACTTAGCCGTCAGAATGAGTTTCGTTGCGTGCACAACCTTCAAGCAGTCGCGCACGCGGGCGGCGCAGCGGGCACATCGCTGCGGCCGCCGCTACGCGCCGCTACGTTGCGCTTACTTCCACAGCGCGCAGCGCGATTCCTGCTTCGTGCCGAACGCCTGGTCGCCCGGAATCGTCGCGAGCACCTTGTAGTAGTCCCACGGCTCCTTCGATTCCGACGGCTTCTTCACCTCCATCAGGTACATGTCGTGGATCATGCTGCCGTCCTGGCGGATGGCGCCCTTCGCGTAGAAGTCGTTGATCTTCATCTTCTTCAGCTCGGCCATCACCTTGTCGGAGTCGGTCGTGCCGGCCGCCTGCACGGCCTTCAGGTAGGTCGTCACCGACGAATAGTCGGCCGCCTGCAGGCTCGACGGCATCTTCTTCATCTTGCCGAAGTAGCGCTGCGCCCACTGGCGCGATGCCGCGTCGCGGTTCCAGTACCAGCTGTCGGTCAGCACGAGGCCCTGCGTCGTCTCGAGGCCGAGGCTGTGCACGTCGTCGATGAACATCAGCAGCGCGGCGATCTTCATCGACTTCGTGATGCCGAATTCCTTCGCGGCCTTGATCGAGTTGATCGTGTCGCCGCCCGCGTTCGCGAGGCCGAGGATCTGCGCCTTCGACGACTGCGCCTGCAGCAGGAACGACGAGAAGTCCGACGCCGACAGCGGATGCCGCACCGTGCCGAGCACCTGGCCGCCGTTCGCCTTGACGACGTCCGACGTGTTCTTCTCGAGCGCCTTGCCGAACGCGTAGTCGGCGGTCAGGAAGAACCAGCTCTTGCCGCCCTGCTTCACCACCGCCGAACCGGTGCCCTTCGCGAGCGCCATGGTGTCGTATGCATAGTGGACCGTGTACGGCGTGCACTGCTCGTTGGTCAGCGTGTCGGCGCCCGCGCCGATGTTGATGTAGACCTTCTTCTTCTCGGCCGCGACCTGGTTCATCGACAGCGCGGTCGCCGAGTTCGTGCCGCCGACCAGCAGGTCGAGCCCGCCGCGGTCCATCCACTCACGCGCCTTGGATGCGGCGATGTCCGCCTTGTTCTGGTGGTCGGCATAGACGACCTCGATCGGCTTGCCGAGCACCTTGCCGCCGAAGTCGGCGACCGCCATCCGGATCGCCTCGAGGCCGCCCTGCCCGTCGATGTCCGCGTAAAGCCCCGACATGTCGGTGATGAAGCCGATCTTCACGCTGTCTGCGGCGTGTGCGGCGCCGGCGGTAAACGCTGCGGTCGCGACCGCGAGACAAGCGTGTGCGAGGGTCTTCATTTTCATTGACGTCTCCTGTTGTTCTGATGCGTTGTGGTTGTTCGAGGGCCGCCACGGCTAGCGGCAAGGGAAACGGTGTGGCGTCACACTCCGAGGAGGTCGTGAAGGATCGGCATCTTGCCTTCCAGTTCGGATGAGCGGAAATGCTCGACGATGCGGCCATGCTCCATCACGTAGAAGCGGTCGGCGAGGGGTGCGGCGAAGCGGAAATTCTGTTCGACCATCACGACCGTGTAGCCGCGCGCCTTCAGCGCGATGATCATTCGCGCGAGCGCCTGCACGATCACCGGCGCGAGGCCTTCGGAAATCTCGTCGAGCAGCAGCAGGTTCGCGCCGGTACGCAGGATCCGCGCGACCGCGAGCATCTGCTGCTCGCCGCCGGACAGCCGCGTGCCCTGGCTCTGCCTGCGCGACGCGAGGTTCGGGAACATCGCGTAGATCTCGTCGAGCGACATCGCGTGCTCGCGCGGCCCGATCGGCGGCGGCAGCATCAGGTTCTCCTCGCACGACAGGCTCGAGAAGATCCCGCGCTCCTCCGGGCAATAGCCGACACCGAAATGCGCGATGCGATGCGTCGCGAGGCCGACCGTCTCGTTGCCGGCAACCTTGATCGAGCCGCTGCGGCGGCCCGTGAGGCCCATGATCGCGCGCAGCGTCGTCGTGCGGCCCGCACCGTTGCGGCCGAGCAGCGTGACGACCTCGCCGCGGTGCACGCTCAGGTCGACACCGTGCAATATGTGGGATTCCCCGTACCAGGCCTCGAGGCCCGTGATCTCCAGCGCGGGCGTGCCGCTTTCGACGCCGCTCAATTCGCGTTCCTCCCGTTCGCTGTGCCTCATGCGTGCGCCCCCGCGAGCGCCGCGTCGGCACTGCCCATGTACGCCTCGATCACGAGCGGATTCTTCGACACTTCCGCATATGAGCCTTCGGCCAGCACCTCACCGCGCTGCAGGACCGTGATCGTGTCCGAGATGCCGGCGATCACGTTCATGTTGTGCTCGACCATCAGGATCGTGCGGCCGGCCGCGACCTTCTTGATCAGCGCGGTCACGCGGTCGACATCCTCGTGGCCCATCCCCTGCGTGGGCTCGTCGAGCAGCATCAGTTCGGGTTCCATCGCGAGCGTCGTCGCGATCTCGAGCGCGCGCTTGCGGCCGTAGGCGAGCTCGACGGTCGGCACGTGCGCGAAATCGGTGAGGCCGACCTGCGTGAGCAGGTCCATCGCGCGATCGTCGAGGCGCTGCAACGTGCGCTCGCTGCGCCAGAAATGGAATTCGGTGCCGAGCGAGCGCTGCAGGCCGATGCGCACGTTCTGCAACGCGGTCAGATGCGGAAATACCGCAGAGATCTGGAATGAACGAATGATGCCGCGCCGCGCGACCTGTGCGGGCCGCTCGTCGGTGATGTCGATCCCGTTGAAGACGATCTGACCGGCCGTCGGTGTCAGGAACTTGGTCAACAGGTTGAAGCAGGTGGTCTTGCCCGCGCCGTTCGGTCCGATCAACGCGTGGATCGAACCGCGGCGCACACGCAGGTTGACACCGTTCACGGCGGTGAAGCCCCTGAATTCTTTCGTTAGTCCGCGTGTTTCCAGAATCGTGTCGCCGAGAATCATGTTCCCTTCCGTACGAAGTCAGGCGAAGCACCGGGAAGATTCGCGCCAGCGACCGCGAACAGGTCAGCGGATGAGCAGGCTGCCCCCGGACGCCATATTACGCATCGAGGGTGGTCTCCCGCGCCGACGCGTATGCACACTGCGCAACATTGTCTCCCCGTTGGTGCAGTGCAATCATCGGGATTTGCACTTATAGGGCTGGCCGCCATGCGGGGTGCGGCTGCACGCGAATTTGCACCGCGTTTTTTTGACACGTGCATCATCGATAGCGACGCAAACGCACGGTCCGTGCCCGCGCGAATGCAGGCATGCCGCGCTGCGTGTCGCCTCGCCGCGCGACAAGAAAAAACCGCGCGAAATGCGCGGCTTGCGGTGCAGTTGCGCGTTGCGCAACGCCTATTGCCGTTCGTGCCGTTGCGATCCTCACGCGACAGCTTGCTTCGCATAGCGAACCAGCGGGCGCCCGGATGGCGGCCCGCTGTCGCGCATGTCAGCGGGCTGTCATGCCGACGTCACGGCGGCTTCCGTGCGCACCTGCGTCGCTTCGTGCGCCGCGCGACGATCGGCGCGAATCATGTCGCTCGCACGCTCGGCGATCATCAGCGTCGGTGAATTCGTGTTGCCCGACGTAATGAACGGCATCACCGATGCGTCGACGATCCGCAGCCCGGCGATCCCGCGCACGCGCAGCCGGCTGTCGACCACGGCGCGCTCGTCGTCCGCGCGCCCCATCCGGCACGTGCCGACCGGATGGAAGATCGTCGTGCCGACCGCGCCCGCCGCTTCGATCAGTTCGGCTTCGGTCCGATACTGCGTGCCCGGCAGGATTTCCTCCGGACGGTAGCGCGCGAGCGCCGGTGCCGACGCGATCCGGCGCGTGAGGCGCAGCGCGTTCGCGGCGACCTGACGATCGTGATCGGTCGACAGGTAATTCGGTGCGATCGCGGGTGCCGCACCCGTATCGGGGCTTGCAATATGCACGCTGCCGCGCGAGCTCGGCCGCAGATGGCAAACGGATGCGGTAAATGCGTTGAAGTCGTGCAGCGGCTCGCCGAAGCGCTCGAGCGACAGCGGCTGCACGTGGTATTCGAGATCGGGGCGCGTGAGCGCGGGATCGTCCGGATCGGACTTCGCGAACGCGCCGAGCTGCGACGGCGCCATCGACATCGGCCCCCGTTGCAGCAGCGCATATTCGGCGCCGATCATCAGCTTGCCCCACCAGTGCGCCGACAGCGTGTTCAACGTGCGCACGCCTTCGACGCGAAACGCCATCCGCAATTGCAGGTGATCCTGCAGGTTTTCGCCGACGCCGGGCAGGTCCTGCACGACGTCGATGCCGAGCGCCTGCAGCCGTGCGCCCGCGCCGATGCCCGACAGTTCGAGCAACTGCGGCGAATTCACCGCCCCGGATGTGAGCAGCACTTCGGCGCGGGCGCGCGCGACGTAGTCGGTGCCGCCGCCGTGGTATTCGACGCCGACCGCGCGCCGCCCGTCGAAGATCACGCGCTGCGCCTGCGCGCCGGTGATCACGGTCAGGTTCGGTCGCGTCATCGCGGGCCGCAGGAACGCCTTCGACGTATTCCAGCGCACGCCGCGCTTCTGGTTCACCTCGAAATAGCCGACCCCGGAATTGTCGCCGCGGTTGAAGTCGTCGGTCGCCGGAATGCCCGTCTGCTGTGCGGCCTGCGCGAACGATTCGAGGATCTCCCAACGCAGCCGCTGCTGCTCGACGCGCCATTCGCCGCCCGCGCCGTGCGCGTCGCTCGCGCCCGCGTGATGATCCTCGCTGCGCTTGAAGATCGGCAGCACGCTGTCCCACGACCAGCCGGCGTCTCCGGTTTCCTGCGCCCAGCTGTCGTAATCCTCGCGCTGGCCGCGCATGTAGATCATCCCGTTGATCGACGAGCAGCCGCCGAGCACGCGCCCGCGCGGATACGACAGCACGCGGCCGTTGAGCGCCGCTTCGGGCTGGGTCTTGTACAGCCAGTCGGTGCGCGGATTGCCGATGCAGTACAGGTAGCCGACCGGGATGTGGATCCAGTGATAGTCGTCCTTGCCACCCGCTTCGAGCAGCAGCACGCGGATGTCGGGATCCTCGGTCAGGCGATTCGCGAGCACGCAGCCCGCGGTGCCGGCACCGACGATCACGTAGTCGAATTCGCCCTCGAGCGTGCGTTGAGTAGTCACAACGTGTCTCCTGTCGACCCGAGTTAGTGCTTTAGCACTTACTCGGGTCCCATGCTTCGCGGTCGACCCGAGTTATTGCTTTAGCGCTTACTCGGGTCCCATGCAAAGCGCCTTGTTTTGTGCACCGCGCGGTGCGGCCCCACGCGTCGTTTTCAGCATAGTGCGTCGCGAGCGACACGACCGATGAAGCGTACTCCGGCCACCGGCCACCGATCCAATGAGTTATGCTGAACTGCGTTATAAGCTGCGCTCATATCACGACGATGGATCTCACCTTGCTCCGCGCGTTCGCGACGGTCGCACGCGAAGGCAACCTGACGCGCGCCGCCGCGCAGCTGCACCTGACTCAGCCGGCCGTCAGCCTGCAGATCAAGCATCTGCAGGAAACGCTCGGCGTCAGGCTGTTCACGCGCATGTCGCGCGGGCTCGCGCTCACCCGCGACGGCCAGACGCTGTTGCCGCACGCGGAGCGCGCGCTCGCCGCGGCCGCCGACGTGCAGCGCGCCGCTGCTGCGCTGCGGCACGAGGTGCGCGGCCGGCTGCGGATCGGCACGATCCTCGACCCGGGCTTCCTGCGGCTCGGCGGCTTCCTGCGCGCGCTGGTCGAGACCCATCCGCAGATCGAGACCGCGCTAAGGCACGGAATGTCGGGCTGGGTGCTCGAACAGGTGCGCGCGCAGGCACTGGATGTCGGCTACTACATCGGCCGGCCCGACGACGACGATCCGCGCGACGACGCGCTGTTCCACACCGTCACGCTCACGCATTTCCAGTATCGCGTGCTCGCACCGGCCGGCTGGAAGGAGCGGGTGCAGCGCGCACACGACTGGCGCGCACTCGCCGCGCTGCCGTGGATCTGGACGCCGCCGGCGTCCGCCCATCACCGGCTGCTGTCGCGGCTGTTCGCGGCGGCCGGTGCGCAACCGGTGAAGGTCGCCGAAGTCGACCAGGAGCAGTCGATGCTCGACCTCGTCAAATCGGGGATCGGGCTGACGCTCGCGCGCGACTCGACCGCGCTGGCCGAAGCGCACGCGCATGCGCTGACGATCGTCGAACGTGTGACGGTGCCGACCGAACTGACATTCGTGACGCTTGCCGAACGACGCGACGAACCCGCGATCGCGGCCGCGCTCCGATTGATCGAGACCCAGTGGGCAATATGAGTGCTGCTGATGCCGATGTCGCTGCGGCCGGCCGCGCACCGGGCTTCGGCGGCTAACGCGCGGCGGCTGACCAATCGTCGACCTGCAGCCACGCGAGAAATCGTGACCTCGGGCGGACCCGAAACACCCGCGTCGCGCCGCTTCGCCACGCCGCCGCCGCTCGTCACGCCATCATCGCGGGCTTTTTGCTAGATTGTCCGTTCGCACACCGCGAGACCCCTGATTGATGGAGACCCGCATGGCCCGCAACATCGAGATCAAAGCCCGCGCCCGCGAATTCGACCAGCTGCGCGAACGTGCGGCGACGCTCGCGACCGAAGCGCCGCTCTTCTACCGCCAGCAGGATTTC
The DNA here is from genome assembly GCF_000292915.1 of Burkholderia cepacia GG4. Taxonomy (NCBI): domain Bacteria; kingdom Pseudomonadati; phylum Pseudomonadota; class Betaproteobacteria; order Burkholderiales; family Burkholderiaceae; genus Burkholderia; species Burkholderia cepacia. The sequence goes on along the minus strand of NC_018513.1, from coordinate 78,186 downwards.
TTCTATGACGTGCCGCGCGGCCGGCTGAAGCTGCGCCGCTTCGAGGACGGCACGCCGGCCGAACTGATCTTCTACCAGCGCGACGACCGCGATGGCCCGAAGGCGTCGTACTACACGCGCAGCCCGGTCACGAACCCGGACGCGATGCATTCGCTGCTCGCCACCGCGCTGACCACGCGCGGAATCGTGACGAAGGAACGACACGTGTACCTCGTCGGCCGCACGCGCATCCACCTCGACCGCGTCGACGGCCTCGGCGACTTCATCGAACTGGAGGTCGTGCTCGGCCCCGACGACGACGAAGCCGGCGGCGAAGCCGAGGCGCACGACGTGTTCGCGAAGCTCGGCGTCGCGCAGGAGGATCTCGTCGCGGTCGCCTACGTCGACCTGCTGAACGCCGACACGCAGCACGTAGCGACCTGATCCAGCCCTATCCGCAGCGGGACCTTGCGCCCCGCCGCCGGCCCGGCCAGCGCATCACGCAGCGCCGGGCGCCAGGTGCGCGAGCGGCAGCGCGCCGTTGCGCTTGAAGGTCGTCAGCACGATGTTCGAGCGCACGCTGTCGACTCCCGGCACGCGCATCAGCTTCTTCATCACGAACTGCGACAGCGCATTCAGGTCGGGCGCGACGATCCGCAGCAGGTAGTCGGCGTCACCGACCACCGCGTGGCATTCGAGCACCTCGGGCAGCACGTCGATCTGCTGCTGGAACTGCTCGATGATCGAATCGCCATGGTGCTTGAGCTTCAGGCTCGTGAACGCGGTGACGCCGAGCCCGAGCTTTTCGGGACGCAGCATCACGCGATAGCCTTCGATCACGCCCGCCGCCTCGAGCCGCTGCAGCCGCCGGCCGATCTGCGACGGCGACAGCGGCACTTCCTCGCCGAGCTGCTGGTGCGTCGCGCGGCCGAAGCGCTGCAGCACGTCCAGAAGCGCGAGATCGAAGTGATCGAGTTCAAGCATGAGTATTCTCCGCATTGATTCCTGTTTTGATGCGAGATTATCGCATCAAAAAGCAAATCCACGCCATCTTTGCGCCCATTCCGCACGCCGGCCGCTCTACACTTGCATGGTTCCCAACCACAGCGTGCAGAGCCTGATCATGTCCACCGTCGTCACCGCGAAACTGCAGGAGCAGTTCGACGCGGGCCTCGAAACCCGCGCCGATTTCACCATCGACCAGCCGCTCGAACGCTACGGCCAGGTCGACCACGCGGTGTGGCAGCAGCTCTACGCGCGCCAGTCGGCGCTGCTGCGCGGGCGCGCGTGCGACGCATTCGTCACCGGGCTCGGGAAGATCGACCTGCCGGCCGACCGCGTGCCGTCGTTCGCCGACGTGAACCGCCAGTTGAAGCCAGCAACGGGCTGGGAGATCGTCGCGGTGCCCGGCCTGGTGCCCGATCGCGTGTTCTTCGAGCACCTTGCGAACCGGCGTTTTCCGGTCACCTGGTGGATGCGCCGCCCGGACCAGCTCGACTACCTGCAGGAACCCGACTGCTTCCACGATCTGTTTGGCCACGTGCCGCTGCTGATCGAGCCGGTGTTCGCCGACTACATGCAGGCATACGGCCGCACCGCGCTGGCGGTCGCCGACGACGAAGCGGCGCTCGCGCGGCTCGCGCGCCTCTACTGGTATACGGTGGAATTCGGGCTGATCCGCGACCCGAACGGCACGAACGGGCTGTCGATCTACGGTGCCGGGATCGTGTCGAGCAAGGGCGAGAGCCTGTATAGCCTGGAAAGCGCGGCGCCGAACCGGCTCGGCTTCGACCTCGAGCGCGTGATGCGCACGAAGTACCGGATCGACACGTTCCAGAAGACCTACTTCGTGATCGACGATTTCGCGCAGTTGTTCGCGCTCGCCGACGTCGACGGCCGTGCGCTGGCCGACCGGCTGGCCCGGCTGCCCGAATTCCCGGCCGGCGCGGTCGTCGACAGCGACCGCGTGCTGCATCGCGGCACGGGCGAAGGCTGGACGGACGACGCCGACGCGTGACGCACCGGGCCATGCCGGCACGATCCGGCCGCGGGCGCCCGCGGCCGGACGCCCGTCGCCGGATGCCCGTCGCCGGATGCCTGTCCCACAACTATGAAACAATGACCGGTACCGGCTTTGCCGCGCGGCGTTGCCCGCGCCCGGGCGCCGTTACCGAACGAGGTGCAACATGATCCACAAGCTCACATCAGAAGAACGCAAGACCCGGCTCGAAGGCCTGCCCCACTGGACGGCCGTGCCGGGCCGCGACGCGATCCAGCGCAGCCTGCGCTTCGCCGATTTCAACGAAGCCTTCGGCTTCATGACGCGCGTCGCGATCAAGGCGCAGGAAATGAACCACCATCCGGAATGGTTCAACGTGTATAACCGCGTCGACGTGACGCTGTCGACCCACGATGCGGACGGGCTGACCGAGCGCGATATCGCGCTCGCGCAGTTCATCGACCAGGTGTGCACGCATACCCAGCCGGCCGCCTGAGCGTTCCCTCTACCGCCGCGCGGCTTTCGACGCGCGGCGCGTCAACTTTTCATTTCGCTGAACGTTTCCTAGGATGTACTCAGCGAAAGCCTTCAGCTTTCCAAGCCATCCTTAAGGCGCGCGTAAGTCTCGTACGCTTTCCGCGCCTTGGGGTCCAAACCTTCCAGTTGCAGCGCGCTTCCGCGCTGTACAATCAGCAGCGCATACGGCTTGGAGAGCGCGCTGGCCTCTTCGCAGAGTTTGAGTTCGTCGCCGCTCGATGGCGAGCGGGCGCGCCAGAAATTGATCGCGGCTTCGAGGTCGTGGATCGAAATATCGGACATGATTGGATTTAATCGTTCGCTGGCCGCCATGCTTGATGTCAGGCGATGCGGCGCCCCTGTGGAAACGGCGTCGTGCTGTCCGCGTGCCTGAACCGCCAACCCATTGTACTTGAGCGAACTTCATGCGACTCCTTCTGATCGAAGACGACCGCCCCATCGCACGCGGTATCCAGAGCAGCCTCGAACAGGCTGGCTTCACCGTCGACATGGTGCATGACGGCATTTTTGCCGAACAGGCGCTGGCGCAAAACCGCCACGAACTCGTGATCCTCGATCTCGGCCTGCCGGGCATCGACGGGATGACGCTGCTCACGCGTTTCCGCCAGACCAACCGCCACACGCCCGTCATCGTGCTGACCGCACGCGACGAACTGAACGACCGGATCCAGGGCCTGAACTCCGGCGCCGACGACTACATGCTCAAGCCGTTCGAGCCGGCCGAGCTCGAAGCGCGCATCCGCGCGGTGATGCGCCGCAGCGGCCCGCACAGCGACATGCCGCGTCCGGAAGTGTCGCTCGGCGGCGTCCGCCTGTCGGGCGTCGATCGCCGCATCTTCAACGATGACAAGCCGCTCGAACTGTCGCCGCGCGAATTCGCGGTGCTCGAAATGCTGCTGCTGCGCCACGGCCGCGTCGTCAGCAAGGCCCAGCTGCAGGATCACCTCACGCACTTCGGCGGCGATCTCGGCGACACCGCGATCGAAGTCTACGTGCACCGCGTGCGCAAGAAACTCGAGCAGTGCCGTGTCGAAATCGTCACGGTGCGCGGCTTCGGCTACCTGCTGCAGGAAATCCGCCAGACGGCGAGCGTCTGAGCGGCGCCGCACGCCGGCCGGCCGCGTGCCGCCGGCGAGCCGCCCTGCCCGCGTCGCCGTCCGACGCACGACCGCGCCGCTCCCCGTGAGCGGCGCTTATCCATTTGCCCGTCGAAATGTCTCCTGATCCGGCTGTCACCACCAGCCTGCGCCGCTCGCTGCTCCGGCGCCTCGCCGCACCGCTGTCGATGCTCGCGCTGATGAGCGGCCTGATTGCCTACTGGCTCGCGTGGCAATACACGCAACACGTGATCGACCGCTCGCTCGCCGATCTCGCGACCGCCATCTCCAAACAGATCCAGATCGCCGGCCCCGACGCGCCGTTCACGGTGCCGCCGCTCGCGCAGGCGATGTTCTCCGATCCGGCCGAGGCGCTGATCTACCGGATCAGCGACGGCGAACAGGAACTCGCCGGCGACCCGAAGCTGCCGCTACGCGGCATCAACGTGCGCCGCATGCATCACGCGTACGTGTTCGAGGCCGAGTACGACAACCGCGCGGTGCGGGTCGCGCAGGTGCGCGTCGACGAGGTCGAGGGCGGCCGGCCGATGGTGGTCGAGGTCGCGCAGCCGGTGCGGCACCGCTACCGGATCGCGGCCGAATTCCTCGTCGCGATCATGATGCCGCTGCTGCTGCTGCTGCTCGCGGGCTGGGGCATCGTGTGGCGCGTCGTGAACCAGCAGCTCGGCCCGCTCACCCATCTCGCCGATTCGCTGAACCGGCAGACCCACACGTCGCTGGAACCGGTCGACGAAACCGACGTGCCGCTCGAGATCCGGCCGCTGACGAGCGCGATGAACGCACTGCTCGGCCGCCTGAAGACCGCGCTCGACGCGCAGCGCAAGTTCATCGCCGACGCCGCGCACCAGCTGCGCACGCCGCTCACGGCCGTGAAACTGCATGCCGAGCAGGCGGCCGTCGCGCGCGACCCGCAGCAGACCTACACCGCCGTGCGCGAACTGCGCGCGGCCGCCGACCGCGCGGTGCGGCTGTCGAACCAGCTGCTGTCGCTCGCGCGCGCGGAGCCGGGTGAACAGGCCGCGCGGTTCGTCGACGTCGACCTGGCAGCGATGGCGTTCGAGACCGGCGCCGAATGGGTGCCGCGCGCGCTCGCGTCACATGTCGACCTCGGCTTCCAGCGCAGCGACGATCCGGGCGAAGACGAAACGCTGAACGTGCGCGGCAACCCCGTGCTGCTGCGCGAAGTGATCGCGAACCTGCTCGACAATGCGCTGAAATACGTGCCGCTCGCACGGCCGGACGGTGCGCGGATCACGGTGAACGTCGCGCGCGGGATGCTCGAGGACGGCCTGCCGGCAGCCGAGATCGTCGTCGAGGACAACGGCCCGGGCGTGCCCGCGAACCAGCAGGCCGACCTGTTCAAGCGCTTCTTCCGCGGCGATGCGCAAAGCGGCAACGGCGTCGAAACAGGCGCCGGGCTCGGCCTTGCGATCGTGCACGACATCATCGCGATGCACGGCGGCACGGTGTCGTACGAGGATGCGTCGGAAGGCGGCTCGCGCTTCGTGGTTCGGGTGCCGCTCGCCGAGCGCACCCAGAAGCCGGTCAGCGAGACGCCGGCCGCCGCACCGACGCACTGAGTCGCGCCGGGCGAGCCCGTATCGGGAGGGACGGAACAATGGCCGCGCGGCGGCCGTCCGGTGAGGCGGCCGCGCACGATGCGCGGCCGCCCCGGTCACTTCTGCTTTTTCTTGTCCTTCGCGCCGGCCTCGGACTTGCCGTCCTTCTTCTTTTTCTTCTTGCCGTCGTCGTCGGGCGTCGCGAGCAGCGTGCCGCGGCACGCGGCCGCGCCGCAATGGCATGCGTATTCGCGCTTGAGCTTCTTCGTCAGCTTCTCGTCGATCACGAGGCCGTAGTCGTAGAACAGCTCCTCTTCCGGCCCGATATCGCGCAGCGCGTGGATGAACACGCGGCCCTTGACCTCCTCGGCCTCGCAATTCGGCGCGCACGAATGGTTGATCCAGCGCGCGCTGTTGCCGTCGATCTTGCCGTCGATCACCCCACCCTCTTCCAGTGCGAAGTAGAACGTATGGTTCGGCTCGTTCGGATCGTGCGGGTGGCGACGCAGCGCTTCCTTCCACGAAATTCGCTCGCCCTTGTATTCCACTACGCGCTCGCCGGCCTTGATCGGCTCCACCGCGAACACGCCCTTGCCGTGTACTCCCGAGCGGCGCACCGCGATCCTGCGTGAACTCATCGAACGAATCCTTGTGAAGACGACTTGAATGGAATACGGCCGCGGTCACGGCCCTGGGTCGCGCCAAACAAAACGCGGCACCGGTCGGTGCCGCGTCGGGGCATACGGCGAATCACCCGCATCCTACACGTTCACGATTGCTTCGCTCAACATCGCGCGCAATATTGCGCGCAGGACACTCAGCGCTGGCCGAAAGCGATGTCGCCGAACAACGCCTTGTGCTCGCGCGGCTGCGAACGCCAGTACTGCGGCGGCGCCGCAACCTCCGCGCCGAGCTCGGCGGCCGCATGCCACGGCCAGCGCGGGTCGTACAGCATCGCGCGTGCCATCGCGACGAAATCGGCATCGCCGGCCTCGATCAGCCGGTTCGCGTGCGCGGGGTCGTTGATGAGGCCGACCGCGATCGTCGGCATCCCGACCGCGCGCTTCACCGCCTGCGCGAACGGCACCTGATAACCCGGCGACAGCGGAATCTTCTGCAGCGGCGACACGCCGCCGGACGACACGTCGATCCAGTCGCAGCCACGCCGCTTCAGCTCGTGCGCGAACGCGATCGTGTCGTCGAGTTCCCAGCCGCCCTCGACCCAGTCGGTCGCCGACACGCGCACGCCGACCGGCCGGTCCTCCGGAAATGCCGCACGCACGATCTCGAAGATCTCGAGCGGAAAGCGCATCCGGTTCTCGCGCGAGCCGCCGTATTCGTCGGTGCGCTGGTTCGCGAGCGGCGACAGGAACTGATGCAGCAGGTAGCCATGCGCCGCGTGCACTTCGAGCGCGTCGATGCCGAGCCGCGCGGCGCGCTTCGCGGCCGCCGCGAACGCTTCGCGGATCCGGTTCAGGCCGGTCGCGTCGAGCGCGAGCGGCGGCGTCTCGCCGTCCTTGTGCGGCAGGGCCGACGGCGCATGCGGCAGCCAGCCGCCGTCGGCGACGGACACGAGCTGGCCGCCCTTCCACGGCACCTCGCTCGACGCCTTGCGCCCCGCATGCGACACCTGCATCGCGATCCGGACCGGCGAATGCTTGCGGATCGACGCCAGCACGGGCTTGAGTGCCGCTTCGGTCACGTCGTCCCACAGGCCGAGGTCGCCGGCCGTGATGCGTCCGTCGGGTTCGACGGCGGTCGCTTCGATGCAGAGCAGGCCCGCGCCCGACAGCGCGAGATGGCCGAGGTGAATCATGTGCCAGTCGGTCGCCTCGCCGCGCTCGGCCGAGTACTGGCACATCGGGGAGATCACGATCCGGTTCGGAAGGGTCACGCCGCGCAGCGTGAACGGGGAAAACAGCGCAGTCATGGATGCCACTCGCCAGGAAAGGGAAAGAGCGGACGAGCGTAGCACGCAGCCCCGTAGCGTGCTGGCGGCCGGCTCGGCGGTAAGCGGAGGGGGGGCAGGTCAGGTCGGGCCGGCGCGCAGCCGGCGACGCTGCAGGGCGCACGCGGATCACGGCGATACACCGGCCTGCATTGCATGCGGGCCGGTCACGTACGGGGCCGCACGCTTCCGATCAAATCCCGACGCTGTCGAGCCACTCGGCGAACATGCGCCGTGCGGCCGTCTCGAGCGCGGGACCACGCTGCGCGGTGTCCGCCCGGAGCTGACACGCGTCGATGCCCGGCGTCGACGCGATTTCACCCGCGTTGCCGATCAGCCAGGGTTCGAAATGGTCGGTGCGGATTTCAGGATGACATTGCAGCGCCAGCACGTGCTGCCCCCAGGCGAATGCCTGGTGGCGGCACGCCGGCGTCGCTGCGAGATGGATCGCGCCGCCCGGCAGGTCGAACGTATCGCCGTGCCAGTGCAGCATCGACGTCGCCGCGCCGTCGAGATGGCGCATCGGCGACGCGCGGCCGGCGTCGGTGAGCGTCAGCGGCGCCCAGCCGAGTTCCTTCTGCGCAGCCGGATAGACGCGCGCACCGAGCGCGCGCGCGATGAACTGCGCTCCCAGGCAAATGCCGAGGATAGGCAGCCCCGCGTCGATGCGCCGGCGTACCAGCGCCGCCAGCGGCGCGATCGACGGATACTGCGCATCGTCGTACACGCTGAGCGGCCCGCCGAGCATCACGAGCAGCGACGGCTGGAGCGCGTCGAGCACCTCGACGCGCGACGATCCGACGTCGACGTAGCGTACCCGTCGCCCGCGCTCCCCGAGCACCTGCTCGAAGCTGCCGAGGTCCTCGAAATGCACGTGGCGGATCGCCACCACTTCAGCGTTCATCATCGGCCTCCCGGTCGATCGACGGACGTCAGCCGGCGAAAATCTTCCAGGTCTTCTTTTGCGTCGCCGCGTCGGCTTCTTCGTGCACCGAACAATCGAGACGCAGGTCGCTGTCGGCCATCGTCAGGTCGAGTGCCGCGCAGTGATGCACGGGCTTCTTCGACTGCTTGCCCGGCTGGAAGTGCGCGCACGTCAGGCACATGCGCTGCGGCGGCGTCGCACCGGCCACCTGCAGTTCGCGCAGCGTCTTCAGCAGCGCGCGGTACAGCGCGCCCTGCTCGTCCGCGCCGAGCTTGCCGACTGCTTTCGTCAGGAATTCCGGCCATTGCAGCGCCTTCTTCGCCGCGGTACGGCCGCGAGCCGACAGGCGCACGGCGAGCGCACGGCCGTCGTCCAGGGCGCGACGCTTCTCGACGAGCCCCTTCGTCTCGAGCGTGCTGACCGCATCGCTGGTGGTCGCCGCGGTGAGCTGCGTCTCACGCGCGATTTCGCCGAGCCGCATCGGGCCCTTGCGCTGCAGCAGCAGCACGAGGATCTCGCCCTGCGTCGGCGTCAGGCCCGCGCCTTCCGCCCAATCCCATGCCTGGCTTCGCATGGCCGTACTCAACCGCAGCAAGCTGTGGGTCACACGTCCCGAAGCCTGATTCCCGTAAACGCCTTCGCTCATAGTCTTTTCGCTTTGCCGCCGCCCGGATTGCCGAGCAGCCGTAGTGTGGAGATCGAATGTCTATCTCAAAACAGACGCTCGATGAAGAGCGTCGACACGGCCGTCGCGAGGCACACGCGGCGGTCGCGTTCGCGGCGACCGGTGAGACACACGTCGTTCCGGTGTCCGCAAAGCCGACATTCTAAGCGAGAGCGGAAAATCGCACAGCTAAGTTATCCCCTTCATTCTGTGGAAAATCGCTGGATAACCTGATTTTTGCGTTGTGCCGGCAATCCCTGCCGGCTGCACGGCGGCACGCGCAAGCATTTTCCTGTTCGGATCGGCCAATGGGAAAACCACTTCGATCCACCGGGTTATCCCGCCCACAGAGCATTGACTTTGAAGCGGAATATCGGGTTATCCACAGATTTTCAGGACGACTGGCGACGCAGCCGGCCCGAATTGGCGCCGACCGCCGTTCAGTGAATCGCCGCGCGGTCGAGCCCGTAATCTGCAAAACATTTTTTCACTCGCGCCAGCGCAGGCACTGCTGGCGAACCGTCTCGTTCAGCGATCTTTCCTGTTTGAAAACGGTTCTCAACCACGATGCGTCGTTCACGCGCGCCTTCGCGAGCGCGCCGATCTCGTCGAGCGCCGCGCGCGAGCCGAGCGCGGCCGCATGCGGCGCGATCCGGTCGAGCGTGTCGAGGATGTCTTCGGCGATCGTGCGGCGCTCACCCGTCTGAGGATTGACGCAGGTGCCCTCGAGACCGAACCGGCACGCTTCGAAGCGGTTGAACGTGTAGACCAGGTAGTCGTCCTCCGACAGCTTCAGCGGTCGGTCGATCAGCAGGTAGCGCGCGAGCGTCTGGATGTAGCACGCGATCGCGGCTGCGCGGTCGACCGACAGCGGCGTGTCCATCACGCGCACCTCGATCGTCCCGTAGCCGGGCTTCGGCCGGATGTCCCAGTAAAAGTCCTTCATCGAGTTGACGACGCCCGTGTTGACCATCTTCATGAAGTACTCCTCGAAGCTGTCCCAGGTCAGCACGAACGGCGCCCGGCCCGACAGCGGGAACGCGAACACCGAATTCAGGCGCGCCGAATGGAAGCCGGTATCGACGTTCTGCACGAACGGCGACGACGCGGACAGCGCGATGAAGTGCGGAATGAAGCGCGACATCGAGTGCAGCAGGAACAGCGCGCTGTCCGGATCGGGACAACCGATGTGCACGTGCTGGCCGAACACGGTGAACTGCTTCGCGAGATAGCCGTACAGCTCGGAGATGTACTGGAAGCGCGGCGCGTCGTAGATCTGCCGGTCGCTCCATTGCTGGAACGCGTGCGTGCCGCCGCCGCCCAGCCCGACGTTGAGCTGGTCGGCCGCCTTCACGAGCACGTCGCGAATCGCATGCAGCTCGGAGACCGCCTGCTCGTGCGAATGGCAGATGCCGGTCGACAGCTCGATCATGCTCTCGGTGATTTCCGGCGTGATGTTGCCCGGGAAGGTCTCGCCCTGGATCAGCCGCATCAGGTCGGATGCCGCTTTGGTCAGGTCGTAGTTGTGCGTGTTGACGACCTGGATCTCCAGTTCGACGCCGAACGTGAACGGCTCGGAATTGACGAAGGTTTCGAGTGCCATGGCAGGTTCCGGAATCAGTTTCTGTCGCTGCGTTCGCTGACCGCCGACAGGCAGCGGTAGACGACGAACGGGCTGACGAGCTGCAGGATCACGATCGTGCACATCACGATCGCGCGCAGGTGCGGGTCGAAATTCGGATAGAGCTGGTAGGTGTCGTCGACGAGCAGGTACGACAGCGCGGACATCGGTGTCAGCGCGATGCCGAGCGCGACGCCCTGCTTCATCCCGAGCCCGCTCGGCTTCGCGAACGCGACCACGCCGGCCAGTTTCGCGACGAGCCGCGTGACGATCAGCGCGATCGCGAGCAACCCACCGAGCGCGATGTCGCCCCACGTGAACGACGTGAGCGTCAGCACGAACAGGACCACCGTCAGCAGCCAGCCGGCCGTGCCGAAATGCTCGGGCCACAGCTGCGGACGCGCTTCGAGGTTCTTCACGATGATGCCGGCGAGCAGCAGCGTGAGCAGCGTCGACAGCTTGAGCGCCTGCGCCACCGCGATCGCGAGCATCACGAGCCCGAACAGTGCGACGAATGAATGCTCGTCGCGCATCGTCGCAGTCATGTGGCGGAACAGGTAGTTGCAGGCGCGTGCGACCAGATACGCGACGATGAACGAACCGGCGAGCAGGTAGAGCGGTTGCAGGATTGTCGCGAAAACGTTGCCATACGCTTCCTGGTGGAGCCAGCTCGTCACGAGCTTGGTCAGCACGAGCGCATACACGCTGTTGAGCGCGGTCAGCGTGATGAGGCGCTGCGACACCTGCCCTTCCGCGCGCAGTTCGGTCTTCAGCTGGATCACCATCGACGGCGAGGTCGCGATCGCGATCGCCGACAGCACGAGCGCGACCATCCCCGACACGCCAAGCGCGAGCATCGCGAACAGCACGAGCACGAACGTCAGGGTCGCCTCCGCGAGGCTCGATGCGATCAGCCACGGATTGCGGCGAATCCATTTCAGGTCGAGACGGCTGCCGAGCTCGAACAGCAGCAGGCCGAGCGCGACGTCGATCAGCAGCCGCGAGGTTTCGTCGGTGCTCGCGTCGATCACGCCGAATCCGAACGAACCGGCGATGAGACCGATCACCGCATAGCCGGTGATGCGCGGCAGCCGCCACGCGCGGTAGCACAGCTCGCCACACAGACCGGCCGCAAACAACGCGAGTCCGGCCCAGAACACGGCATCCGGCGCGAGCGGCCAGTTGGGCAGGAATGAGTACGCCGACTTCATCGTGGTGACTTCTCCTTTGGAAGCAATCGCCAGCGGCGCGGGGTCAAGCGTCAGAAATGAGATGCGCGCCGGCTGGGTATCGCCCCGAATGTACTTGTTGTGGTCGACGACGGCGGACATGGGATCCGCCTCTTCCACCGTTCGGCGGAACTGTCGTTCAGGCTGCCGATCTGGATTGTCGGCCTGGTGTGTGAACGGACTGCGCTGTCTCGAAGATTCAGATTCGAAATCGTGCCGACCGTTCCATTGAAGCATGTCCGGCGCTTGGCCGAACGAACGCGAAGGAAACTGATTGTGCCACAGCTTTTTCGCTCTGGAACCGATTGAATCGACTCGCGGCGCTGTGCGGCACCGCAGGTCTTTGGTTTCAACGGTTTACTTGTATATATACGTAGTAGAAGTTAACAAGGCGCGCACAGTTCTGTGGATAACTTCAGTTTCCGTAGACAGATCAATGTGTTGGCGCTCACGTAACCCGTTGAACAGGCTGTTTGCTCACAGAGGTTTGAGTTGAGCAACTTTCGGGCCGTTTCACAGCTGTGCCGAGTTACCCAGTTTACGTCCACTGTGATTGCACACGGAGTGCGCGCTTATTCCGCGCGGTTATCCACAGCGCCGAGTGGATAACCTTGCGCAGGAAAGTCGGGAAACTGTGAGGATTCGACTGACCAGATCAGCCGATCTGGCGGCCGCGCAGTGCGCGGATCAGGAACCGGGCCGGGTCGACGGCATCGACGAGTTCGCGCTCGAGCGGCAACGGCTCGCCTTCGAGTTGCGACGCAATCAGTTCCGCGCCGAGCGCGGCCCACACAAGGCCGCGCGAACCGTAGCCGAAGGCGCCGTAGAGGCCGGCGGTGCGCGGCAGGTCGCGCGCCTTCGCACCGCTCAGCGCGCGCGCGTTCGCGACGGCCTGCGCTTCGTCGGCGAGCGGACCGATCAGCGGCACCCGGTCGGCGACGACCCAGCGGAACGCGACACGGCCGTGCAGCGTGCCGACGTCCGGCACGTCGCCGATCAAGCCTGGCAGCAGGTGCCGCACGCGCTCGAGGTTTTCGATATGTCCGGCGGTGCGCATCGCCGGATCGACGTCGTCGGGCTCGAACGTCGCGCCGATCAGCAACGTGCCGTCATCGAGCGGCACCGCGTAGCCGTCGCCGATCGCGGGGCACGGCAGCGGCGCCGTGCTGCCGGGCGGTAGCAGCGTGAGCTGGCCGCGCACCGGCTGCAGCACGACATGCCGCAGGCCCGCGAGACGCACCGCGTCGCCCGCGTTCGCGAGCACGACGACCGGTGCTTCGGCCAGCGTGCCGCCCGCCGCATCGACGGCGCGCCACGTGTCGCCATGACGCTCGAGCCGCGCGACTTCGGTGCCGGCCTGGAGCGTCACGCGCTCGCCGGCCGCCGCGAATTGCGCGGCGCACAGCCCCGCCGGCCAGACGGCGCCACCGTGCGGAAACAGCAGGCCGCCGTGGGCGACCGGCAGGTTCAGGTGCGCGCGCGCGGCGTCGGTGTCGAGCAGCGACACATAGTCGGATGGCGCGCCGAGCGCGTCGAATGCATCGCGCATCCGCGCGAAATCGTCGGCCGATTCCGCGAGATGGATCATCCCGTGCGTGCTGCGCGCGAATGCATGACCCGCGCGTTCGAGTGCGCGCCAGCGTCCGAGCGCATGCAGGAAACCGCCGCGCGTGAGCCGGCTCGCGACGTTGTCGTCGCGTGTCATCAGCGGATGGAACACGCCGGCCGGATTGCCCGATGCCGCGCTCGCGATCCGGTCGTGCCGCTCGATCAGCGTGACATCCCAGCCGCGCGCGGCAAGCCGTTCGACGACCGCGCAACCGGCAAGGCCCGCGCCGATCACGATCGCGCGGCGCGCGGCAACCGGCAATGCGCGCGGCGGTTCGTGCCGGCGCATCCGCCAGCGCGGCGCATATTCGCCGGCGCGCATCGCAGGTTCGCCTGCGCAATCGTCGATGTCGCGGCTCGTGAACCCCGTTTCGACGAGCGCTTGTTTCACGGCGTCGGTGCGCGCATGCGTCGCATAGGTCGCGCCTTCGCCGGCGCTGCGCGCGAGTGCGCGAATCACGTCGGTCGACAACGGATCCTCATCCGCGGCCGCTGCGACACTGCCGAGATAGAACGCATCGGCATGCGCGACGAGCCGTTGCAGCATGTCGCGCGCATCGCCGAACGCAAGCGTGAGCACCACGCGTCCTGCGTCGAATTCGAGCCGGTGCAGGCCGGGCACGAGCATCGGCCATGCGTCGACCAGCGCATCGGCATTCGCCGAATTGGTTGTGTTAGCAACTATATGGGAAACGGCACGACGCAGGTCTTCACGCGAGAACGGATGCGGCTCGACCGCGACGAAATGCAGCCGCTCGCAGCGTGCGGGATCGTCGCGCCATGCGGCCCACGTCGCGAGGAAATGGCTACCCGTGCCGAATCCCGTCTCGACGATCGTGAACGTGCGGCGGCCCTGCCAGCGCGCCGGCAGACCGTTGCCGGCGAGCATGCGATGCGCGTGCGCGAGTGCGTGCGACGCGTCGCGATGGAGCTCGCCGTACTCGGGCGAGACGAGAATGCCGTCGTCGCGAAGCGCGAGCGTGGCGGGAACGAGTCGGTCGGGCATGCGAAACAAAAATCGTGGCAGCCAAGCCTGGCAAGGGATTGCGCGGAGGTGTCCGGCGCGCCGTCGGCAAAAGCCAACGGCGTTGCGCGCGGGCGAACCCGGCCGCGTCTCCTGTTCGGTTGGCGCAGGTCAAAAAACGGGCAATCGACGAATCATTCGGCGAAATACCGATGAAAATCTTTGAAACCCTTGTCGTTATTGGGTTTGCGCTGCGCTATCATAGCAACGCCGTACCGCGGGGTGGCCGCCGGCAAGCCGGCCGGCACGTCGCGCGGGCCAGGATTCGGCGCTGTGACGTCGGAGTCTGACTCTCGACGGCACGGTTCGCGCACGTATAATCGGCGCGTTCGCGCTGTTCGTGTCAAACCTAACCTGAAAAAGGAACCTTAATGAACAAACAGGAACTGATCGACGCCGTCGCCGCCCAAACGGGCGCCAGCAAGGCTCAAACCGGCGAAACGCTGGACACGCTGCTCGAAGTTATCAAGAAAGCCGTGTCGAAGGGTGATGCGGTTCAGCTGATCGGCTTCGGCAGCTTCGGTTCGGGCAAGCGCGCAGCACGTACGGGCCGCAACCCGAAGACCGGTGAAACCATCAAGATCCCGGCAGCCAAGACGGTCAAGTTCACGGCTGGCAAGGCGTTCAAGGACGCCGTCAACAAGCGTTAATTCAGCGCCTGTTCCAAAAAAAACCCGCCATTCGGCGGGTTTTTTGTTGGGTGCGGCGGCATTTTCGCCACAGTCCGCACCACTCTTGCAAGATTTAACGGTTACTTTTTGCTGACCGTTTTTACCGCGCGTTACGCGTGCACGATCTGCGCGTCACCCGGCTCGTCGTCGTCGTGCGCGTCGACATCCCATGCCGGAAACGGATCGTCGAACGCAGTCCATTGCGCTGCGCCGAGCGCGAATTCCGCATCGGTGAGCAGGCATGCGTCAAGCTTCTCGCGCCATGCATCGGCGTCGAGCCCGATGCCGATCAGCACCAGTTCCTGACGGCGATCGCCGATCGAGCGGTCGTCGAGGTCGCCCTGCCATTCCGTGCGAATTTCTGCGAGCAGCTCGTCGTCGTCCGGCCATTCCGCACGATCCTGCGCGGCCCACCAGAGGCCCGCGGGGCCGTGCCGGCAGACACCGCCCGCCTGCGACAGCGAACCCGCGATGTCGTTGCGCGTCGCGAGCCAGAAGAAGCCCTTGCTACGGAGCACGCCCGGCCACTCCTGATGCAGCAGTGCCCAGAGTCGTGCCGGATGAAACGGCCGGCGCGCACGGTAAACGAAATTGCCGATACCGAATTCGTCGGCTTCACCGTGCACGTGCGCATGATGCGGATCGTGGCACTCGGGGTCGTCGCAATGCGTGTGATCTTGATCGAGCGACGCGAGCCAGCCCGGCGCGTTTGCTGCCTCGTCGAAATCGAAGCGGCCCGTGTTCAGCACTTCGTCGAGCGGCACGTTGCCGAACGTCGAGACGACCTGGTGCGCGCGCGGGTTGAGCCGCGCGAGGATGTGCTGCAGGCGCGCGAGTTCGTCCGCGCCGACGAGGTCGGCCTTGTTGATCACCAGCACGTCGCAGAATTCGATCTGCTCGATCAGCAGTTCGACGAGCGTGCGATCGTCTTGCTCCGACGCAGCGATGCCGCGCGTCGCGAGCGCATCGTCGGAACCGTAGTCGCGCAGGAAATTGAACGCGTCGACCACGGTGACGAGCGTGTCGAGCCGGGCGACCTTCGACAGCGATGCGCCGTCGTCGTCGACGAACGTGAAGGTTTCGGCGATCGGCATCGGCTCCGCGATGCCGGTCGATTCGATCACGATCGCATCGAAGCGGCCGTCCGCCGCGAGGTTGCGGATCTCGACGAGCAGGTCGTCGCGCAGCGTGCAGCAGATGCAGCCGTTCGACATCTCGACGAGACGTTCCTCGACGTGAGACAGCGCCTGCGCATCGCGCACGAGCGACGCGTCGATGTTGACTGCGGCGAGATCGTTGACGATCACCGCGACTTTCAGGCCCGCACGGTTCGCGAGGATGTGATTGAGCAGCGTGGTCTTGCCGGCGCCGAGGAAACCGGACAGCACGGTGACGGGCAACGGCTGGTTCATTGCCGGATTCATAACGATTTGCACCAACGGAAAAGATGAAAAAGCGGCCGCGGTGCCCTTGCGGGGCGCGATCGGCCCGAAGCCGGTCGTCCGAAGCCGGTCGCCCGGGGCCAGTCGAAACTGCGGCGTGAGCCCGCATTGTGCATCAAACGCGCGCCGGCCGAGCGGCGCGGTGTCAGCGCGCGATGCGGTGCGGCGTCACGGCGTGGGCGGCAGCAGCTTCCACTGCGTCAGGATGCCGGCGATCTGCCGCGCATACTTGTCGCGCAGCGACGGCGTTTCAGAATGATAGGCGCCGACGGCCTGCCAGGTGTTGCCGTAGCGATTCATCTTCTGGCGCAGATGCCACGCGGCGATGTAGACGTTCTTGCACGGTTCCATCAGCGTGTCGCGGCCGATGCCGTAGCGCGACAGCGCCGGCAGGTGAATCGAATTGATCTGCATCAGGCCGTAGTCGACCGAGCCGTTCGTGTTCTTGTTCTGCGCGTCGGGCCGGTTGCGCGATTCCTGCCAGGCGATCGCACGCAGGATCAGCGGATTGACCTTCTGGTAGCGGGCGGCCTCGTCGAAACAATCCGCGCGAGCGTTTCCGCAGGCGAACCACACGCCGGCGGCGATCAACGCGATCGATGCGAACCGTCTGTTCATGGTGCGGAAACGAAAAGGGAATGGCACGTGGGTCGGGAAAACCCGTGTCAGTTATTCGTGCGGCGCGAAACGCGTCGCTCGTATCATACCGATAGTCCGTCACGTTGCGACATGCGAAAGACGGCAGCCCGTTTATATCGCATTTCCGTGTCGATTCATCGCAAAACGACGGCGATGGCCGGAATGCCAAGGCGGCGCCGGAATCTTACAAATCGCATACGCTACGCCGGATACATGTCGTATGTGAGACAGTCCTCGGATCAATGTGATATTTCGGACATGAAAAACTGCTAATGTCGCCCCTTTAGGACCTGGATCCCAGCACTACCGCCGGAAGTGGCCTGAGCCGGCATCGACCCATTCATCCATGACAAGAAATCGCTTCGTTATGCGGCGCGTTGCCACGACCCTGATCGTCGCCGGCATCATCGTCTCGCAGGCCGCCTACGCTCAGGTCACGCTCAATTTCGTGAATGCGGATATCGACCAGGTCGCCAAGGCGATCGGCGCCGCAACCGGCAAGACCATCATCGTCGACCCCCGGGTGAAGGGGCAGCTCAATCTCGTCGCTGAACGGCCGGTGCCGGAAGACCAGGCGCTGAAGACGCTGCAGTCGGCACTGCGCATGCAGGGCTTCGCGCTGGTCCAGGATCACGGAGTGCTGAAGGTCGTGCCCGAGGCCGATGCGAAGCTGCAGGGCGTGCCGACCTACGTCGGCAATGCGCCGCAGGCGCGCGGCGACCAGGTCATCACGCAGGTGTTCGAGCTGCACAACGAATCGGCGAACAACCTGCTGCCGGTGCTGCGGCCGCTGATCTCGCCGAACAACACGGTCACCGCCTACCCGGCGAACAACACGATCGTCGTCACCGACTACGCGGACAACGTGCGCCGCATCGCGCAGATCATCTCGGGCGTCGACAGCGCCGCGGGCGCGCAGGTGCAGGTCGTGCCGCTGCGCAACGCGAACGCGATCGACCTTGCCGCGCAACTGCAGAAGATGCTCGACCCCGGCGCGATCGGCAACAGCGATGCGACGCTGAAGGTGTCGGTCACGGCCGACCCGCGCACCAACTCGCTGATGCTGCGCGCCTCGAGCGCCTCGCGCCTCGCGGCGGCGAAGCGCCTCGTGCAGCAGCTCGACGCGCCGAGCGCGGTGCCCGGCAACATGCACGTGGTGCCGCTGCGCAACGCGGATGCGGTGAAGCTCGCGAAGACGCTGCGCGGGATGCTCGGCAAGAGCAGCGGCGACAGCGGCTCGTCCGCGTCGTCCAACGATGCGAACAGCTTCAACCAGAGCGGCGGCTCGTCGTCGAGCGGCAACTTCTCGACCGGCACGTCCGGCACCCCGCCGCTGCCGTCCGGCGGCCTCGGCGGTTCGTCTTCGTCGTCCTACGGCAGCGGCGCGTCGGGTAGCGGCGGCCTCGGCACCGCCGGCTTGCTCGGCGGCGACAAGGACAAGAGCGACGACAACCAGCCCGGCGGGATGATCCAGGCCGATGCGGCGACCAACTCGCTGATCATCACCGCGTCCGATCCGGTCTACCGGAACCTGCGCTCGGTGATCGACCAGCTCGACGCGCGGCGTGCGCAGGTCTATATCGAAGCACTGATCGTCGAGCTGAACTCGACGACGCAGGGCAACCTCGGCATCCAGTGGCAGGTGGCGAGCGGCCAGTTCCTCGGCGGCACCAACCTGGCGGCCACGGCCGGCAACGTCGCGGGCAACAGCATCATCAACCTGACGACCGGCGGCACGGCGGCCACCACCGGGCTGGCCGCCAATCTCGCGAACCTCAACCAGGGCCTCAACATCGGCTGGCTGCACAACATGTTCGGCGTGCAGGGGCTCGGCGCGCTGCTGCAGTATTTCGCGGGCGTGAGCGACGCGAACGTGCTGTCGACACCGAACCTGATCACGCTCGACAACGAGGAAGCGAAGATCGTCGTCGGCCAGAACGTGCCGATCGCGACCGGTTCGTATTCGAACCTGACGAGCGGCACGACGAGCAATGCATTCAATACCTACGACCGTCGCGACGTCGGCCTGACGCTGCACGTGAAGCCGCAGATCACCGACGGCGGGATCCTGAAGCTGCAGCTGTACACGGAGGATTCGGCGGTCGTCAGCGGGACCACGAGCGCGCAGACCGGCCCGACCTTCACGAAGCGCTCGATCCAGTCGACGATCCTCGCGGACAACGGCGAGATCATCGTGCTCGGCGGCTTGATGCAGGACAACTACCAGGTGTCGAACAGCAAGGTGCCGCTGCTCGGCGACATCCCGTGGATCGGCCAGTTGTTCCGTTCGGAATCGAAGCAGCGCCAGAAGACCAACCTGATGGTGTTCCTGCGTCCGGTGATCATCTCCGATCGCAGTACCGCGCAGGAAGTCACGGCGAACCGCTACGACTACATCCAGGGCGTGACGGGCGCGTACAAGTCGGATAACAACGTGATCCGCGACAAGGACGATCCGGTCGTCCCGCCGATGCCGCTCGGCCCGAGCCAGGGCGGTACGCCTGCCGGGAACCTGTTCGATCTCGACAAGATGCGTCGCCAGCAGCTGCAGCGTCAGGTTGCGCCCGCGCCCGCACCGGCCCAGGTGCAGCCGCAGAGCGTGCCGCAGCAGACCATCCCGCAACAACCGCTGACCGCCACGCCGGGAGCCTCGCAGTGAGCAACGTGCTCGCGTCCTCTGCCCAAGACGGCGCGCCGGGCGAACGGCAGCCGCCGTCGCCGCTTGCCGCGCGCCTGTTGCCGTACGGCTTCGCGAAGAGCGGCCAGGTGCTGATCGCGCACCAGCTCGACGACGCGCTCGAGGTGTGGGTCAGCGAGCGCACGAACGATGCGGCGCTCGCCGAAATCGCGCGCAACTTCGGTTCGATTTCCGTGCATCGCGTGCCGGCCGACGAGCTCGCGCAGGCGATCAACCAGGCCTACGCGCGCCAGGACGGCAGCGCGGCGCAGATCGTCGGCGAGGTCGAAGGCGAAGTCGACCTGTCGCGACTGATGCAGGACATCCCCGAAGTCGAAGATCTGCTCGAGTCGGAAGACGACGCGCCGATCATCCGGATGATCAACGCGCTGCTCACTCAAGCGGCGCGCGAACAGGCATCGGACATTCACATCGAGCCGTTCGAGAATGCGTCGGTCGTGCGGTTTCGCGTCGACGGCACGCTGCGCGACGTCGTGCGCCCGAAGAAGGCGCTGCACGGCGCGCTGATCTCGCGGATCAAGATCATGGCGCAACTCGACATCGCCGAGAAACGCCTGCCGCAGGACGGCCGCATCACGCTGCGTGTCGGCGGCCGGCCGGTCGACGTGCGGGTGTCGACGCTGCCGACCGGGCACGGCGAGCGGGCGGTGCTGCGTCTCCTGGAAAAGGATGCGCAGCGCCTGAACCTCGAAGCGCTCGGGATGGGCCGCGACACGCTTGGCCAGTTCGACAAGCTGATCGGCCGCCCGCACGGGATCGTGCTGGTGACGGGCCCGACCGGCTCGGGCAAGACGACGACGCTGTACGCGTCGATGTCGCGGCTCGAGACGGCGACGACCAACATCATGACCGTCGAGGACCCGATCGAATACGACCTGTCCGGCATCGGCCAGACGCAGGTGAACGAGCGGATCGGGATGACCTTTGCCCGTGCGCTGCGTTCGATCCTGCGCCAGGACCCGGACGTGATCATGATCGGCGAAATCCGCGATCTCGAAACCGCGCAGATCGCGGTGCAGGCGTCGCTGACGGGCCACCTCGTGCTCGCGACGCTGCACACCAACGATGCGGCATCGGCGGTCACGCGTCTGACCGACATGGGCGTCGAGCCGTACCTGCTCGCGTCGTCGCTGCTCGGCGTGCTCGCGCAGCGCCTGGTGCGCCAGTTGTGCCCGGTCTGCAAGGAAGAGCGGCACGAGGAAGGTCGCACCGTCTGGCATCCGGTCGGCTGCGCCAAGTGCGGCCATTCGGGTTATGCGGGCCGGCGCGGCGTATACGAACTGCTGGTGATCGACGACTCGATCCGCACGCTGATCCACCGCAACGCGGCCGATGCGGAGATTCTCGCCGCGGGCCGCGCGGAAGGGATGCGCACACTGCGCGACGACGCCGAGCGCTGGCTCGCGGCCGGGGCGACGTCGCTCGAGGAAGTGCTGCGCGTGACGGGAGGCGCGTAGCGCGATGCCGGCATTCCGTTTCGAAGCAATCGATTCGGCGGGGCGCCCGCAGAAAGGCGTGATCGATGCCGACAGCGCGCGTGGCGCGCGCGGCCAGCTGCGCACGCAGGGGCTCACGCCGCTCGTCGTCGAGCCGGCCGCCAGCGCGACGCGCGGCGCGCGTTCGCAGCGGCTCGCGTTTGGCCGCAAGCTGACGCAGCGCGAACAGGCGATCCTCACGCGCCAGCTCGCGAGCCTGCTGATTGCGGGGCTGCCGCTCGACGAAGCGCTCGGCGTGCTGACCGAGCAGGCCGAGCGCGACTATATCCGCGAACTGATGGCCGCGATCCGCGCCGAGGTGCTCGGCGGCCATTCGCTTGCGAATGCGCTGGGCGAGCATCCGCGCGACTTCCCGGAAATCTATCGCGCGCTGGTCGCGGCGGGCGAGCACACCGGCAAGCTCGGCATCGTGCTGTCGCGGCTCGCCGACTACATCGAACAGAGCAACGCGCTGAAGCAGAAGATCCTGCTGGCGTTCACGTATCCGGGAATCGTCACGCTGATCGCATTCGGCATCGTCACGTTCCTGCTGAGCTACGTCGTGCCGCAGGTCGTCAACGTGTTCGCGAGCACGAAGCAGCAGCTGCCGCTGCTGACGATCGTGATGATGGCGCTGTCCGATTTCGTGCGGCACTGGTGGTGGGCGATCCTGATCGCGGTCGCGCTCGTCGTGTGGTTCGTGAAGGCGACGCTGTCGCGCGACGGGCCGCGGCTCGCGTTCGACCGCTGGGTGCTGACCGCGCCGCTCGCGGGCAAGCTCGTGCGCGGCTACAACACGGTGCGCTTCGCGAGCACGCTCGGCATCCTCACCGCGGCCGGCGTGCCGATCCTGCGCGCATTGCAGGCGGCCGGCGAGACGCTGTCGAACCGCGCGATGCGCGCGAACATCGACGATGCGATCGTGCGCGTGCGCGAAGGCTCGGCGCTGTCGCGCGCGCTGAACAACGTGAAGACGTTTCCGCCGGTGCTCGTGCACCTGATCCGCTCCGGCGAAGCGACGGGCGACGTGACGACGATGCTCGACCGTGCGGCGGAAGGCGAGGCGCGCGAACTCGAGCGGCGCACGATGTTCCTGACGAGCCTGCTCGAGCCGCTGCTGATCCTGGCGATGGGCGGGATCGTGCTCGTGATCGTGCTGGCCGTGATGCTGCCGATCATCGAGCTGAACAACATGGTGCAGTGACGGCCTGAGCGTCGGTCAGGCCGCCAGCGTTCAACGCATGTAGATCGCGGGGGACGGCGTGTTGGCCGGGAGCTGGATTTCGGCGCGGGCGCCGTTGCGGTCGACGATGATCGAGCGGCTGCGGACTTCGGCGAGCTTCGCGCCGGGCGTGACGTCCGCGCCGAGCGACACGGCGCGCGGCGGCTCGCCGCCGACGCCGACGATCGCAGCGCCGCCATGATCGAGCGCGAGAATGCCGAACAGGTGGATGTCCTGCACGGGATTCTTGTCGAGCTGTCCGCCGAAGAGCGCGGCGGCGTCCTCGGTGCGGATCGGCAACCGCGCGGCGGCGGCGGGCAGCGGCGCTTGGCGGGCTGACAGCGTGACGACCCAGTAGGTGGCCGTCGCGCACAAACCCGCGAAGAGGGCTAGGGAGAGGATCCGGATCGAGAGCGCGTTCATGCGCGCTATTGTACGGATGTATATGAAATTTGCGTTGGGTGAAAGCCCTCGGCAATGCACGCCTTACAATGCGTGCTCCGCGCCCGGGGAAACGGAAGCTTGCCGTCAGGCAAGCGTCCGGAATGCGCCGGCTGCGTCACTCAATCGACGACATTTTTTGTAAAGAGGTAGTCAGTCATGCAAACGTGGATCACTCGCCGTAATGCGGCCGTGCGCCGTCAGCGCGGTTTCACGCTGATCGAGATCATGGTGGTGGTCGCGATCCTCGGGATCCTGGCGGCACTGATCGTGCCGAAGATCATGAGCCGTCCCGACGAGGCGCGCCGTATCGCCGCGAAGCAGGACATCGGCACGATCATGCAGGGGCTCAAGCTGTACCGTCTCGACAACGGCCGCTATCCGACCCAGGAGCAGGGCCTGAACGCGCTGATCCAGAAGCCGTCCACCGATCCGATCCCGAACAACTGGAAGGACGGCGGCTATCTCGAGCGCCTGCCGAACGATCCGTGGGGCAACGGGTACAAGTACCTGAACCCGGGCGTGCACGGCGAAATCGACGTGTTCAGCTACGGCGCCGACGGCAAGGAAGGCGGCGAAGGCAACGACACCGACATCGGTTCGTGGCAGTAAGCCTGCGCTGGTCGGCCCGACGTTCGTCCTAGTTCTTCATTTCATGCCCGCCCTTCGCACGCCGTTGCGCTCTGCTCGCGCTCGCCGCGCCGACCGCGACAGCCGCGTGCGTCGCGTCGCGGCCGTGGCGCATGCGCGCGCACGCGGCTTCACGCTGCTCGAGATGCTGGTCGTGCTCGTGATCGCGGGCCTGCTGGTGTCGCTGGCATCGCTGTCGCTGACGCGTAACCCGCGCACCGACCTGCGCGAGGAAGCGCAGCGCATTGCGCTGCTGTTCGAGAGCGCCGGCGACGAAGCGCAGGTACGCGCGCGCCCGATCGCGTGGCAGCCGACCGCGCACGGCTTTCGTTTCGACGTGAGCTCGCCCGACGGCTGGCGCACGCTGCGCGACGACCTGCTGCGCCCGCGCGACTGGGACGGCGGCGTCACGGGCGCCGACATCGACTATCCCGGGTCCGACACGCGCGCGAGCCGCGTCGTGTTCGGCACCGAAAGCATCGACACGCCGGTGCGCGTGACGCTGCATTCGGCGGTCGGCAGCGCGACGATCGTCGGCACCGGCAACGGCCGCTACGAGGTGCAATGACGATGCGTCGTCGCCTGCCCTTCCCGGCTTCTTCTTCCCGCCGCCCAAGTGAACTTGTTGCGGCGCGCCCCCCAAGGGGACTTCCTGTGGCGCGCGGCTTCACGATGATCGAGGTGCTGGTCGCGCTCGCGATCATCGCGGTCGCGCTCGCCGCGTCGATCCGTGCGGTCGGCACGATGGCGACCAACGCGTCCGATCTCCATCGCCGGCTGCTCGCCGGCTGGAGTGCCGACAACGCGCTCGCGCAACTGCGGCTCACGCATGCGTGGCCGGAGGTCGGCGAGCAGAGCTTCGATTGTTCGCAGGGCAACGTGCAGCTGGTCTGCACGCAACGCGTGAGCACCACGCCGAACCCGGTGTTCCGGCGCGTGCAGATGTCGGTGAGCATGCCGGGGCGCGCCGGCGTGCTCGCGCAAATGGTGACGGTGGTCGCGAATGAAACCATCCGTCCGCTCTGACGCGCCGATGCGACGCCCGCCGGCGCGCCGCGTGCACGTGCCGCGTCCGAAAGGCTTCACGCTGATCGAACTGATGATCGCGATCGCGATCCTCGCGGTGGTCGCGATCCTTTCGTGGCGCGGGCTCGACCAGATCATGCGCGGCCGCGACAAGGTCGCGTCCGCGATGGAAGACGAGCGCGTGTTCGCGCAGATGTTCGACCAGATGCGCATCGACGCGCGGCTCGCCGCGACCGACGACGAAGCCGGCCAGCCGGCGATCGGCGTCGCCGGCAATACGCTGCAGATCGTGCGTGAACTCGATGTGCCGGGCGCCGCGCCGCGGCTGCAGGTGGTCCGCTACCGGATCGCCGGCGGGCGCGTCGTGCGCTACGCGTCGCCGCCGCTCGACGATGCGAACCGGTTGCAGGGCGTGCTGAAGGACAGCAGCGTCGAGGGCTGGAGCTGGGTCGCGCTGATGGGTGGCGTCGGCGCGATCGACGCGAAGCTGTACGTGCCGCGCGTCGGCTGGACCACCAACCTGCAGACGGCCAACGACGCGCTGTCGCAGAACAACGATGCGCTGAAAGTGCCGCAGATCGGCAACGCGCCGCCGACGCGCGCGGTGACGGGGCTGCAGGTCAGCATCGGCGCGACGTCGCTGCGCGTGCCCGTCACGCGCATCTTCCTCGTCGGGGAATGACGATGTGCACACGCCCTCGCCGCTCCCGGTTCGCCGCTGGTGCCGCCGCACGCAGGCCGGCGCGCGCCCGCCGCGAGCGCGGCGCGGCGATCATCACCGCGCTGCTCGTCGTCGCGCTGTCGGCGATCCTCGTGTCGGGGATGCTGTGGCGCCAGCAGGTGCAGATTCGCCGCATCGAGAACCAGCGCGTGATCGCGCAGGCGCAGTGGGTCGCACGCGGCGCGCTCGACTGGACGCGCATGATCCTGCGCTCCGAAGGCGACACGGCGCCCGGCATCACCTATCTCGGCGGGATCTGGGCCGTGCCGATCGCGAAGACCAAGCTGTCGGATTTCCTCGGCCGGATCGGCGCGCCCAACGACAATGGCGGCGAAGACACCTACATCTCCGGATCGATCGAGGACGCGCAGGCGAAGTACAACTTGCGCAACCTCGTGTCGTCGCCGGCGCCCGGCGTGCTGCAGCTCAACGTGATGCAGCTCAAGGCGTTCCAGCGGCTGTTGACGACGCTCGGCTACGACGGCGCGTTGGCAAAACGGATCGCGCTGCAGATGCGCGCGGGCCTGATGCATTCGGCAACGCGCTTCCAGACGCCGGCGTTGCCCGGCGCCGGTACGGCCGCGACCGCGCCGGTCGCCGGCGACGACATGCAGGCCGGCAACTTCACCGACGAACCGGGGATGTCCGACGGCGATCGCGGCCCCGCGCCGCTGCTGCTGACGGGCGTCGACAGCCTGCTCGACGTCGAAGGCGTGACGCCCGAGATGGTCGCGCGGCTGCGCCCGTTCGTCACCGTGCTGCCGACCACGACGCCGGTCAACATGAATACCGCCCCGGCCGAGGTAATCGCGGCGCTGATACCGGGGATGGGCGTGTCGTCCGCGCAGGCGCTCGTGGCGCGCCGCGAGACCGTGTTTTTCCGCAACGTCGGCGACGTGCAGCTCGCGCTGCGCGGTGCCGGCGCGCCGAACGTGACGATCGATTCGAGCCTCGTCGACGTCAATTCGAGCTATTTCATCGTGCACGGCCGGATCCAGCACGACCGCGCGGAGGTCGATCGCACCTCGCTCGTGTATCGTGATCCGACCACACATTCGACGCGGGTCGTGCGCATCCGCGACCAGCTATAACGACGCCATTCGGGAGAGGAGCTCTTGAGCACGCTGATTGTTTCTTTGCCGCCGCGCGAGCCGGCCGTGCCGCTGCAGGAGTGGCAGTGGCCCGAGCTGCCGTTCACGCTCGTGGACAAGGCCGGCCAGGTGCAGCGCGCAGGCCGCGCCGCGCTCACGCTGCTGCCGCGCGCGAATGCGACGGTGCTGATCGTCGCTGCGCGCGACGTGCTGCTGCTGGCCGCGACCGTGCCGCCGCTCAAGGGGCCGAAGCTGCGCCAGGCGCTGCCCAACATCGTCGAGGATCAGCTGATCCAGGATCCGCTCGGCTGCCATATCGCACTCGATCCGGTCGCGCTGCCCGACGGCCGCCGCGTGTTGGCCGTCGTCGATCGCGCGTGGTTCCGCACGATCTGCGAAGCGTTCACCGCGGCCGGCCATCGGCACCTGAGCGCGGTGCCCGCGACACGCTGCCTGCCCGCGCCGCGCGCGGCGGCGGAAACGGCACTTCAAGCACCTGCCGACGGTGAGGCCGTCAAAGCCGACGCGATCACGGATGCGGCCGAGCCGACCGTTCGCCCGACCGCGGTGGCCGCGGTGCTCGGGCTCGCGACGACGGTCGAACCGGCACTCGTCGAAGCCGGTGCGCAGCCGGCGGCGGCCGGTGCGCCGCGACTCGAACTCGCGGTCGCGCGCGGTGCGCTCGGCGAAGGTTTCGCGGCGCCCGCATCGCGCGCCGGCGGCACGCTGGCCGCGCTCGCGGGCGGCGGCGACGTCGAACTGTACGAACTCGGCGAGCCGGGCGCGGAGCCGCGGCTCGCGTCGGTCGGACGCGCCGACGGCCCGCTGCTGCCGGGTGCGCAGCCGCTGTCGTTCGACACGTTCGCGCGGCGTGCGCTCGCCGAGCACTTCGATCTGTGCCAGTTCGAATTCGAGTCGCAGCCGTGGCGCTTCGATCGCGCGACGGTGAAGCGCCTGCGCGTGCCGATCGCACTGGTCGCGGCCACGCTCGGCGTCGCGGTGATCGGCATGAACGTGCACTGGTGGAAGCTGTCGCGCGAGCGCGACGCTCTGTCCGCGCAGATCACCGAGACGCTGTTGTCCGCGTTCCCGAAGACGACGACGGTGCTCGATCCGCCCGCGCAGATGCAGCGCCAGCTCGACCAGCTGCGCGTTGCGGCGGGCGAGCTGTCGCCGAACGATTTCCTCGCGCTGTCGAGCGGGCTGTCGCGTTCGATGGGCGCGCTGCCGCTGAACGGGATCGCGTCGCTCGATTATCACGATCGGCGGCTCGACGTCGGCTTCAAGCCGGAGGTCAAGGTCGACCCCGATTTCCCGCAGCGTCTCGCACGCAACGGGCTGGCCGGCGAAGTCGACAGCAGCACCGGCAAATGGACGATCCGGAGCCGCTCATGAAGACCGAACAACTGAACCAGACGCTGGCCCAGTTCTGGGGCGAGCGCACGCCGCGCGAAAAGACGCTGCTCGGCTGGGGCGGCGCCGTGCTGGCCGTCGCGATCGCGTATTCGGTGCTGTGGTCGCCGGCGCAGGAAGGCCGCGCCAGGATCCGGCACGAACTGCCGACGATGCGCCGCGAGCTCGCGCAGATGACCGAGCAGGCCAACGAGGCGAAGTCTCTGACGGCCGCCGCGCAAGGCGTCGCGCCGACCGGGCTGGCGCTGAAGGATGCGCTGACCGCGTCGCTGTCCGATCACGGGCTGCAGGGCGCGCAGGCGCAGATCGTCGGCAACGGCGTGCAGATCCAGATGAAGAACGTGCCGTTCCCGGTGTGGACGCAGTGGCTCGACGACGCGCGCCGGCAGTTCAAGGTGCAGGTTGGCGAAGCGCACGTGACCGGACTGAAGGAAGACGGCCAGGTCGACCTGACGGCCGTGATGCAACCCTCGATGCAGAAATGACGCAGTGGATGAAACCAGCGGCGGTCGGCCGATGAGGCCAGGGATCAGGCGGCTCGTCGCCGCATTGCAGTGGGGGATGGCAGGCGGGCTCGCGACCGCGGTGACGCTCGTCGCGCTCGCGCCGGCCGCGTGGATCGCGCCGCAGTTCGCGCGCGCGACCGGCGGCCACGTGAACCTCGTCGATCCGGACGGCTCGCTGTGGCACGGGTCGGGCACGCTGATGCTCGCGCCGGGCGCGGACCAGAGCGCGGCGACGCTGCTGCCGGGCCGGGTCGAATGGACCACGCGCTTCTGGCCGCTCCTGACCGGGCGCGTGCAGATGCACATGCGGCAGACCGAGGCGATGCCCGATGCGGTCACGCTCGACGCAACGTGGCGCGGCGCGGTGCTGTCGGCGGGCACGATGGCCGTGCCCGCGTCGCTGCTCGCGGGGCTCGGCACGCCGTTCAACACGCTCGACCTGCAGGGCAACGTGCGGCTCGGCTGGACCGACTGGCGGATGATCGGCGCCAACGCGTTCGGCCAGCTGACGGTGACGATCGATTCGATGAGTTCGCGCGTGTCGCGCGTGAAGCCGCTCGGGTCGTACCGCGCAGTAGTGCAGGCGAAGGGATCGGGCGCCGATCTCGACCTGTCGACGACGCAGGGCCCGCTGTTCCTCGACGGGCACGGCAGCTTCGGCCCCGGTCAGGGCGGGTTTCGCGGCACCGCGCATGCGGCGCCCGAGCAACAGGCGAACCTCGCGGGGCTGTTGAACCTGCTCGGCCATCCGCTCGGCAACAACGAGGTGTCGCTGATCTTCGGCGACGCGACGCGCTGACGCGCGCGGCGCCCACTCCTTTCCCGCTTACTTCTGTGCGACCGGCACGGCGGCCGGCGCCGCCGCCCCGGACGCCGGCACCGGTGCCGGCGCGGCCATGTCGCCCGTTTCGCGCGTCATGTCCGACGCATCCCAGCCGCCGCCGAGCGCCTTCACGAGCCCGACCGACGACACCATCCGCTGCCCGGCGATCGTCGCGAGCTTCTGCTGCGCGGTGAACGCGGTGGTCTGCGCGGTCAGCACGTTCAGGTAGGCGACCGTGCCGGCCTTGTACTGGTTCGTGACGATCGCGAGCGCGTGCTCGGCACTGTCGACGGCCTGCCGCTGCACGTCGACTTCCTGCGCGAGGATGCGCTGCGACGCGAGGTTGTCCTCGACGTCCTGGAACGCGGTGAGCACCGCGAGGCGATACGCGGCGACGTCCTGGTCGTAGGTCGCGCGCGCGGCGTCGGTTTGCGCGGCGCGCAGGCCGGCGTCGAACAGCGTTGCAGCGAGTTGCGGGCCGACCGTCCAGAACCGCGCGGGCAGCGTAAACAGTTGCGACCACACCGAGCTCTGGAAGCCGCCGGTGGCCGACAGCGTGAGCGTCGGGAAGAACGCGGCGATCGCGACGCCGATCTGCTCGTTCGCGGAAGCCGCGCGGCGCTCGGCCGCCGCGATGTCGGGCCGACGCTCGAGCAGCGCGGACGGCACGTCGACCGGCGTGATCGGCGGTTCGGCCGCGAGCGGGTTCGGCGGCAGCGAGAACGTCGAGGCCGGTTCGCCGATCAATGTCGCGATCGCATGTTCGTACTGCGCGCGCGCGACGCCGTTTTCGATGGCCGCCGCCTGCGCGCTCTGCAGCTGCGTCTGCGCCTGGATCACGTCCGCGCGCGCGGCGACACCCTGCGCGTACTGGTTCTGCGTGAGCTTCAGCGATTCGCCGTACGACTTCACGGTGTCGTCGAGCAGCTTCTGCAGCGCATCGGACGTGCGCAGCTGGAAGTAGGTTTGCGCGAGCAACGCCTGCTGCGACAGCCGCGCGTTCGCGAGATCGGCCGCGGCGGCCGCTTCGCCGGCGCGCTGCGCGCTGACGGTGCGGCTCACCTTGCCCCACAGGTCGGGTTCCCAGCTTGCGTCGAGGCCGACGCTGTAGCTGTTGCTGATCGATGAGCTGCTGCCGAAGCTCGACGACCCCGACGTGCGCGCCGAGCGGGCGCGTGAGCCGGACGCGGTCAGCCCGACGGTCGGGAAATACGCGGCGCGCGCCTCGGTGACGAGCGCGCGGGCCTGCCGGTACGCGGCGGCCGATTGCGCGATGGTCTGGTTCGACGCGTTGAGCTTGCCGATCAGCGCGTCGAGCTGCGGATCGTTGTAGACGCTCCACCACGGGCCGCGGTCGGCCCGGTCGGCCGGCTGCGCGACCTTCCAGCCGGCCGGCGCTTCCTTGAAGGCGGCGGGGATCGACGTGTCGGGCCGGTGATAGTCGGGCCCGACGGCGCAGCCGGCGAGCAGCACGGCCGTCGCAACGGCGACGGCGGCGCTCAGCGGGCGAAAGGCGCGCGGGAGGGGGGCGTACGGCATCGTGGTATTCCTGTCTGGGCGCGACGGCCGGCGAGCGGCGTCGCGCGATGCGGTCGTGGTGCCGCTGGCGGACAAATGGTAACTGACGGCGGGAAAGCTGCGCAGCCCTAAGGGTACGGTGCGCAGCGGTGCGCATGTGTTACCGGCGCGGCCGGCCGGTTTACGGGCCATTACGGACCGCTTGCGGGCGAAACAGGGAACGCGTCCGTCGAATACGACAACGGGCCGCGGCTGGCGCGGCCGTTGGTCAGTCAGTCAGGCGGGCGGCAGTGGCGCGGCGTCAGTGGCAGCGCACGGGCAGCGGGACGGGTTCGGCGGCGGACCGCCATGTCGACGGCTCCGTTGCCGCCGGCTGGCTCGTGCGGCGTGCGGCGCCCTTCGCGTTGCGCTGCCGGCGATGATCGAACCATGCGAACCCGAGCGCCGCCAGCGATCCGCCCGGTACCACCAGCATCGTCACGTACAGCGCGATTTTCCAGCCGCGGTGCGGCCCGGAGAACACATGATGAGCGGTATCGGTCAGGTTGCGGCGCAGCGCGCCGGCGGCATTTTTCAGGAACAGCATCGCGAACATCCTCGGGGGCCTGGCAGCGCAGGCGCAGCGGTCAGAACATCGTCTCCGGCAGTGCAACATGCACGTCGTAACTGGTTGACTGAAATAATATTGACTAAGCAAGCATTTTTCAAGATACTGGGCGCGTTTTGACCTGAAACGCACTGTTGCTGCGCGCGCAATCGCATGAACGGCGGCCTCTACGATCCCGACACCATCGCACTGGAAACGAGCCTCGGTTACTACCTGACCAAGGCCCGGCAGGCGCTCGTCGAGCGGATGGATCGCGCGCTCGAGCCGTACGACCTCACCGCGCAGCAGATCGGTGTGATCCTGCTGCTGTCGCGCGGCTATGCGCGTACGCCGTTCGAGCTGTCGCGCAAGATGTCGTACGACAGCGGCTCGATGACGCGGATGCTCGACCGTCTCGAGCGCAAGGGCCTGGTCGCGCGCTCGCGCAGCGAACAGGACCGCCGGGTGATCGAGTTGACGCTGACCGAACGCGGCGCCGATGCGGCCCGCGCGCTGCCGTCGCTGATCGCGACCGCGCTGAACACGCAGCTCGCCGGCTTTTCGGCCGACGAACTTGCGACGCTCACCGGCCTGCTGCAGCGCTTCATCGCCAACGGGCCCGGCGACGCCGGCTGCCCGAAGCCCGACGAACCGGACTGCTGAGCGCGGGAGGCCCGATGTCTAGGTTAAGCATTCGCTTATTTCTCTGTCTGGGCAGAAGATGACGAGGCACGTGCTCTGTCTGTCCGCTTATCCGTTCCCCCCGGCCGGGCCGCGCGGTGTCGCGCGCCCGTGCTCTGTGCCGGCGCGTCGTGTGCGCCGGGCCTAGGAGATTCCGATGTCCGCCACCACGACATCCGCCGCGCCCCCTGCCGCCGAACCCGCGCCGCTTACCGGCGGCGCGCTCGCGCTGCTCACCGTCGGGCTCGCGCTCGGCACCTTCATGGAAGTGCTCGACACGTCGATCGCGAACGTCGCGGTGCCGACCATCTCGGGCAGCCTCGGCGTCGCGACGAGCGAAGGCACGTGGGTGATCTCGTCGTATTCCGTCGCGTCCGCGATCGCGGTGCCGCTGACCGGCTGGCTCGCGCGACGAGTCGGCGAGGTGCGGCTCTTCACGCTGTCGGTGCTCGCGTTCACGGTCGCGTCGGCGCTGTGCGGCTTCGCGTCGAACTTCGAGACGCTGATCGCGTTCCGGCTGCTGCAGGGCCTCGTATCGGGGCCGATGGTGCCGCTGTCGCAGACGATCCTGATGCGCAGCTACCCGCCCGCGAAGCGCGGGCTCGCGCTCGGGCTATGGGCGATGACGGTGATCGTCGCGCCGATCTTCGGTCCATTGCTCGGCGGCTGGATCAGCGACAACTACACGTGGCCGTGGATCTTCTATATCAATTTGCCGATCGGCATCTTCTCCGCGACCTGCGCGTACTTCCTGCTGCGCGGCCGTGAGACCAGGACGACCAAGCAGCGGATCGACGCGATCGGCCTCGCGCTGCTGGTGATCGGCGTGTCGTGCCTGCAGATGATGCTCGACCTCGGCAAGGACCGCGACTGGTTCAACTCGACCTTCATCGTCGCGCTCGCGCTGATCGCGGTCGTGTCGCTCGCGTTCATGCTCGTGTGGGAGGCAACCGAGAAGGAGCCGGTGGTCGACCTGTCGCTGTTCAAGGACCGCAACTTCGCGCTCGGCGCGCTGATCATCTCGTTCGGCTTCATGGCGTTCTTCGGCTCGGTCGTGATCTTCCCGCTGTGGCTGCAGACTGTGATGGGCTACACGGCCGGCAAGGCCGGCCTCGCGACCGCGCCGGTCGGGCTGCTCGCGCTCGTGCTGTCGCCGCTGATCGGGCGCAACATGCACCGGCTCGACCTGCGGATGGTCGCGTGCTTCGCGTTCATCGTGTTCGCGGGCGTGTCGGTCTGGAATTCGACGTTCACGCTCGACGTGCCGTTCAACCACGTGATCCTGCCGCGGCTCGTGCAGGGGATCGGCGTCGCGTGCTTCTTCGTGCCGATGACGACGATCACGCTGTCGAGCATCTCCGACGACCGGCTCGCGAGCGCATCGGGGCTGTCGAACTTCCTGCGCACGCTGTCGGGCGCGATCGGCACCGCGGCCAGCTCGACGTTCTGGGAGAACGATGCGATCTATCACCATGCGCGGCTGTCGGAATCGGTGAGCATCTACGCGCAGAACACGACCGACTATCAGGGCGCGCTCGCGCAGCTCGGGATCGTCGGGCAGACGGCCAACGCGCAGCTCAACCAGCTCGTCACGCAGCAGGGCTTCATGATGGCGACCAACGACTTCTTCCACCTGTCGGCGGGCATGTTCATCGTGCTCGCGGCGCTCGTGTGGATCACGAAGCCGAAGAAGGGCGCGGGGCCGGCGATGGGGCATTGAACGCGCGGCGGGCCGCAGCGGCGCCCGCCCGTGCCCGGTTCCGCGCCGCCGCCCGCGTGGCGGGCCTCACTCCCTCGCCCGCAACCCGCCGAACGCCAGATCGTCACCCGACGCGATCGGCAGCGTCGCCCGCGCAACCTCGAGCCACGCCCGCGCCGCGTGCGACAGGTAGCCCTTCTTCAGCCAGCCCAGCGCGATCGCCCACGTGATCTCGGGTTCGACGATCGGCCGGCACGTGAACTGCCGCGTGTCGAGCCGCCGGCAGTACGGCTCCGGCAACAGCGCGATGCCGACCCCCGCGTGCACGAGCGCGGCCATGAAATCCCAGTGGCCGCTGCGGCTCACGATCGACGGCGTGAAGCCGACCTGCCGGCACGCATCGAGCACCGCGTCGTGCAGCGCGAGGCTTTCCGCGTAGAACACGAACGACTCGCGCGCGAGATCGGCGAGCGGCACGGTCGCGTGGTCCTCCCAGCGCGACTCGCGCGGCGCGACCAGCCACAGCGGCGCGCGCACCATCGGCAGCCGCTCGAACGTGCCCGGATCGACCGGCTCCAGCAGCCCGCCGAGTTCCAGTTCGCCCGACATCAGCGCGGCCTCGATCATCCGCGCGCCCTGCTCGAACAGCTTCAGCTCGATGTTCGGATAGCGCTGCTTGTACGCGGCGATGATCGGCGTGAACAGCGACCCGCCGAGCGGCGGAATGCCGATCGTCAGCTCGCCGCGCCCGAGCGTGCCGAGATCGTTCAGCTCCGACTGCAGCTGCGCCTGCGCGGCGAGCACGTCCTGGCCGCGCTGGAACACGATCCGCCCCGCGTCGGTCAGCACCATCTGCCGGCCGTCGCGCAACAGGAGCGGCGAGCCGATCTCGTCCTCGAGCGCCTTCACCATCTTGCTGATGGTCGGCTGCGTGACGAATAGCCGGTCGGCGGCCGCGGTGAAGCTCTGCTGACGGACCACCTCGACGAAGTACCGCAGCGCGCGCAATTCCATCGATCACTCCCCAGATTGGTGCGGTGAACAAAAACGAATTCCGAATTGGAATGACAAGGATAGAGACAAGTCATTTTATTTATGGTTAGGGGAAACCCTATACTTGCACCATTGACAGAATTATCTGTATGGAGCCCGCCATGACCAAGCCGACCGCCACTGCCACCGCCCGCCCCGCCGCTTCGGGCAACGTTGCGCACACGGGCCGGATCGTGCTGCAGGCCACCGCGCTCGGCGTGCTGTGGATGGCGGTCGACTGGGCCGTGCGCGCGGTCGGGCTGCCGGTGCCGTCCGGCGTGATCGGCCTCGCGGTGCTCCTCGTGCTGCTGTTCTCGGGCCGCGTCGCGCCTGCGTGGGTGAAGGACGGCGCGAACTGGCTGCTGTCCGACATGCTGTTGTTCTTCGTGCCGGCCGCCGTCGCGGCGGTCCAGTACGGCGGGCTGTTCCGCGAGGACGGCTGGCGCATCGCGCTGGTCATGCTCGCCGGCACCGCGTTCGTGATGGTCGCGGTGGCCGTTGCGGTCGACCTCGCCGCGAAGCTCGAACGCCGGCTCGCCGCGCAACGCGTGTTCAACGAACGCCGCCGCGCACGCCTCGCCACCGTGTCCGCGCACTGAGCCGGAGCCTGCGATGCTTGCGCTGCTGTCGAACCTGTCCGCCGACCAGGTGAATACCGCGATCTCCGTCGGCTGCTTCGTGCTGACGGTCGTACTGTATTTCGCGTCGAAGCGGCTCTATGCGTACAAGAAGACGCTGCTGTTCTCGCCGCTCGTGTTCGTGCCGGGCGTGCTGGTGCTGCTCGTCGTGCTGACCGGCATCCCGTATTCGGTCTATTTCCGCGACACGCGCTGGCTGATGTGGCTGCTCGGCCCGGCCACGATCGCGTTCGCGGTGCCGATCTACGAGTATCGCGACCTGATCCGCCGCCACTGGCTGTCGCTGTCGGTCGGCGTCGCGGTCGGGATCGGCGCGGGCGTGTGCGGTTCGCTGCTGCTCGCGAAGCTGCTGCACCTGTCGCCCGAGCTGCAGCGCTCGCTGATGACGCGCTCCGTATCGACCCCGTTCGCGCTCGCCGTGTCCGACAAGATCCATGCGCCGAAGGACCTCACCGCGCTGTTCGTGATCGCAACCGGCATCTGCGGGATGCTGCTCGGCGAGATCGTGCTCGCGCTCGTGCCGATGCGCACGCGGCTCGCGCGCGGCGCGCTGTTCGGCGCGGCCGCGCACGGCGTGGGCACCGCGAAGGCGCGCGAAATCGGGAACGAGGAAGGCGTCGTGTCGAGCCTGACGATGATGATCGCGGGCGTCGCGATGGTGCTGATCGCGCCGCTCCTGTCGCTTCTGCCGATCTGACGGTGCGCGGGCGGGCGCCGCCCCCCGCCGTGCCCACCCGCCCCGCCTGGCGGCCCGGCTCCCGCCGACCGCCCCCCGCCCCGCCCGGTCGTTTCCCCCGCCGTTCCTACCCTGCATCGAGCCGACACCCGGCCGACAATCGGCTGAGATAGCCGCAAATCCCCCCTCTTTTCCGCCCATCGGGCTCGGCCCGGATGCCGAACAATGCATGCTACGAGACATCACGCACGCATTCACATGGCCTCCACGACCGCAAACCCGACTGCCGACAGGCCGGCTTCGTCCGGCAAGTTCAAGCGCATCGCGCTCATCGCCGTCATCGCGCTGGGCGCGGCGGCTGCCGCCGCGGGCGGCATGTACGTGTTCCTGAGCAAGGCGGGCGTCGGCCATGCGAGCGCGCCCGCCGAACCGGCGCCGCTCGCCGCGCCGGTGTTCTTCCCGCTCGACCCGCTGACCGTGAACCTGCAGTCTGACGACGGCGCGCAGCACTACCTGCGCGTCGGCCTGTCGCTGAAGCTCACCGACCCGAAGGCGCAGGAGCAGCTGACCGCGCGGATGCCGGAAATCCGCAGCCGGATCCTGCTCGCGCTGTCGAACAAGCATCCCGAGGAGCTCGCGACGCCGGACGGCAAGCATGCACTCGCGAAGGAACTGCGGGACCTGATCGAGCAGCCGACGCAGCCGGGCAATCAGCGCGCGAAGGTCGACGACGTGCTGTTCACCGAATTCGTCGTCCAGTAACGCGGCCGCAAAAGGAGCGCGCATGGGCCACCAGGAGTTCATGTCCCAGGAGGAGGTCGATGCCCTCCTCAAGGGCGTCACGGGCGAAACCGACACGGTCGACGAGAAGCGCGACACGTCGGGCGTCCGCCCCTACAACATCGCGACGCAGGAGCGGATCGTCCGCGGCCGGATGCCCGGCCTCGAGATCATCAACGACCGCTTCGCGCGCTTGCTGCGGATCGGCATCTTCAACTTCATGCGGCGCACGGCGGAAATCTCCGTGAGCCAGGTGAAGGTGCAGAAGTACAGCGAGTTCACCCGCAACCTGCCGATCCCGACGAACCTGAACCTGGTGCACGTGAAGCCGTTGCGCGGCACGTCGCTGTTCGTGTTCGACCCGAACCTCGTGTTCTTCGTCGTCGACAACCTGTTCGGCGGCGACGGGCGCTTTCACACGCGCGTCGAGGGCCGCGATTTCACGGCCACCGAGCAGCGGATCATCGGCAGGCTGCTGAACCTCGTGTTCGAGCACTACACGACCGCGTGGAAGAGCGTGCGGCCGCTGCAGTTCGAATTCGTGCGCTCGGAGATGCACACGCAGTTCGCGAACGTCGCGACGCCGAACGAGATCGTGATCGTCACGCAGTTCTCGATCGAGTTCGGGCCGACGGGCGGCACCCTGCACATCTGCATGCCGTACTCGATGATCGAGCCGATCCGCGACGTACTGAGCTCGCCGATCCAGGGCGAGGCGCTCGAAGTCGACCGCCGCTGGGTGCGCGTGCTGTCGCAGCAGGTGCAGTCGGCCGAGGTCGAGCTGAGCGCGGATCTCGCCGAGATCCCGTCGACGTTCGAGAAGATCCTGAACCTGCGCGCGGGCGACGTGCTGCCGCTGGAAATCGCGGAAACGATCACCGCGAAGGTCGACGGCGTGCCGGTGATGGAATGCGGCTACGGCATTTTCAATGGTCAATATGCGTTGCGCGTGCAGAAGATGATCAGCGCGGGCGAAACGATGAAGGAAGGTGGATATGAGTGAGCTGAACCCGACGCCCGAACTCGACCCGCAGGCGCTCGCCGACGCGGCGCTCGCGGAATCGGCCGCGGCCGCGCTGGCGGCACCCGCCGCCGCGGAAGAAGATCCGGGCATGGACGACTGGGCTGCCGCGCTCGCCGAGCAGAACCAGCAGCCGGTGCAGGCAGGCGCGACCGGCGCGGGCGTGTTCCAGCCGCTGTCGAAGGCGGCGGCCAGCTCGACGCACAACGACATCGAGATGATTCTCGACATCCCGGTCAAGATGACCGTGGAACTCGGCCGCACGAAGATCGCGATCCGCAACCTGCTGCAGCTCGCGCAGGGTTCGGTCGTCGAGCTCGACGGCCTCGCCGGCGAGCCGATGGACGTGCTCGTGAACGGCTGCCTGATCGCGCAGGGCGAGGTCGTGGTCGTCAACGACAAGTTCGGCATCCGGCTGACCGACATCATCACGCCGGCCGAACGTATCCGGAAGCTGAATCGATGAACGTCGCGACGCCCGGCCGCCGCGCAATCGCGGCGGCGGTGGCCATCGCCGCGTCGCTCGCGTGCGCGCCGGCCGGCGCCGCCGACATGAACGCGGTGAACAACGCCGGCGCGATCGCGTCGGGCGTGATGGTCGGGTCGGCCGCGCCGTCGCTCGGCGTCGGCGCCGTGCTGCAGACGCTGGTCGGGCTCGCGGTCGTGATCGGCCTCGTGTTCGGCTGCGCGTGGCTTGCGCGCCGCTTCGGGTTCCAGCCCGCGCGGCGCGGCGGCCCGCTGAAGGTCGTGTCGAGCGTCGGGCTCGGCGCGAAGGAAAGCGCGACGATCGTGGAGATCGGCGATACCTGGCTTGTGCTCGGCGTCGCGCCGGGCAACGTGCGGCTGCTGCATACGCTGCCGGCCGGCTCGGCTGCGGCTGCGGCTTCGACCGACGCCCCCGCCGGCGCCGCCTCGGCCGAACGCGGCCAGCCCGGCACCTTCGGCGCACGGTTTCGCGACGCGCTCGCGGGCGAAGCCGCGAAGCGCTTCGGACGCGGCAAGGACCGCTGACATGGCGTCGTGCCCTCTTTCCGTTCCTGCATTCCGATGAAACACCAATTCCTGCGTCGCGCGGCGCGCTTCGCGCCCGTGCTGATCCTCGGCCTCGCTCCCGCGCTCGCGTGCGCGCAGGCGGCCGGCCTGCCCGCGTTCAACACGAGCCCGGGCCCGAACGGCGGCACTACCTATTCGCTGAGCGTGCAGACGATGCTGCTGCTCACGATGCTGTCGTTCCTGCCAGCGATGCTGCTGATGATGACGAGCTTCACGCGCATCATCATCGTGCTGTCGCTGCTGCGCCAGGCGCTCGGCACCGCGACGACGCCGCCGAACCAGGTGCTGGTCGGCCTCGCGATGTTCCTGACCTTCTTCGTGATGTCGCCGGTGCTCGACCGCGCCTACACCGACGGCTACAAGCCGTTCTCCGACGGCTCGATGCCGATGGAGCAGGCCGTTCAGCGCGGCGTCGCACCGTTCAAGACCTTCATGCTGAAGCAGACCCGCGAGACCGATCTCGCGCTGTTCGCGAAGATCTCAAAGGCCGCGCCGATGCAGGGCCCGGAAGACGTGCCGCTGTCGCTGCTGGTGCCCGCGTTCGTCACGAGCGAGCTGAAGACCGGCTTCCAGATCGGCTTCACGATCTTCATCCCGTTCCTGATTATCGACATGGTCGTCGCGAGCGTGCTGATGTCGATGGGGATGATGATGGTGTCGCCGTCCACGGTGTCGCTGCCGTTCAAGCTGATGCTGTTCGTACTGGTCGACGGCTGGCAGCTCCTGATCGGCTCGCTCGCGCAGAGCTTCACGTAAGCGGAGGAATCGCGCGATGACGCCCGAACAGGTGATGACGCTGGCGCACCAGGCAATGGTGGTCGGCCTGCTGCTCTCCGCCCCGCTGCTGCTGGTCGCACTTGTGGTCGGCCTCGTCGTGAGCCTGTTCCAGGCCGCGACGCAGATCAACGAATCGACGCTGTCGTTCATCCCGAAGCTGCTCGCGGTGGCCGCGACGCTGGTGATCGCCGGCCCGTGGATGCTGACGACGATGCTCGACTACCTGCGGCAGACGCTGCTGCACGTCGCGACGCTCGGCGCCGGCTGACCGGCGCGCACGGCACGTTTCGACCGCGATGTTCTCGGTTACCTACGCGCAGCTCAACGGCTGGCTGACCGCCTTCCTGTGGCCGTTCGTGCGCATGCTCGCGCTCGTCGCGACGGCGCCCGTGGTCGGCCACGCGGCCGTGCCGGTGCGCGTGAAGATCGGCATCGCCGCGTTCATGGCGCTGGTCGTCGCGCCGACGCTCGGCGCGATGCCGGCCGTCACCGTGTTCTCCGCGCAGGGTATCTGGATCGTTGTCACGCAGTTCCTGATCGGCGCCGCGCTGGGCTTCACGATGCAGCTCGTGTTCGCGGCCGTCGAGGCGGCCGGCGACTTCATCGGCCTGTCGATGGGGCTCGGCTTCGCGACCTTCTTCGACCCGCATTCGAGCGGCGCGACGCCCGTGATGGGCCGCTTCCTGAACGCAATTGCGATGCTCGCGTTCCTCGCGGTGGACGGCCACCTGCAGGTGTTCGCGGCGCTGGCCGCGTCGTTCCAGTCGCTGCCGGTGTCGGCCGATTTGCTTCACGCGCCCGGCTGGCGCACGCTCGCCGCGTTCGGCGCGACCGTGTTCGAGATGGGGCTGCTGCTCGCGCTGCCGGTGGTCGCGGCGCTGCTGATCGCGAACCTCGCGCTCGGGATCCTGAACCGCGCGGCGCCGCAGATCGGCATCTTCCAGATCGGCTTTCCCGTCACGATGCTGGTCGGGCTGTTGCTCGTGCAACTGATGATCCCGAACCTCGTGCCGTTCGTGTCACACCTGTTCGCCATGGGGCTCGACGCGATGGGAAGGGTGCTGGTCGGCTGGCGGTGATGCGCGGGTCATTCGTCACGAGGCCCGGGTGCCGCCGAAGCCAATTCATCGAGATTCAGGGGGGGATTCAGGGTCTTTTCATCCGGTATTTGGTGGCGAGACTCGATCGCTTCAGATGAGGATGCTCGCCAGCGTGTTGCGGGCGGCATGGGCAGTGGCGACAACCAGAAAGGGACGGCCACCGGGGTGATCACGCAGCACGAAGACCGTTGCGAAGACCAGCCCGCCCCATAAAGCGACTGTCACATACAGGACGCTGTAGCCGTGCGTTGCACCGAACACAAGAGTTGAAGCGCTGATGGCTGTCCAAACACTCGCTCCGGGCACCCGCCGAATCAACCGAATGGGCAGCAACTGGAAAAGAAATGTTTCCACTATCGGCGCAACAAGTGAGCCGACAAGCAGGCGAGTCAGTAGGCCGTACCGCATTATTTCCGGTAGCACACTGGAAGACGGTCCGAATGGGCGTTCGAATACGAATTGGGCACCCCAGACAAAAATGCCGGAAATGTACGTGAGAGCCCAAGTCAGAAGCGCCGAAACGAGCGCCGGGCTGTGTGAGATAGCGTGAATCACGCTGTTGTCGTGACCGTTTTTCATTGCAATTCGCCGCTCACTCAAGGAACAATTTCCAGACAAAACTCGCCAACAAAATATTCAAAAAATGAAGCACTTGAGATTTGCGGCAAACTCCTGCCCGCCTCTGCTGGGCACTCTAAAGTGAGCGGCGCCATCAAAAATCACTGACCATCTGCTTCGTTTCCTTGGTTGTTAAAGTCGCTCATGGCGTTGTACATGGTTATATCGTTGACCTCCATTTTGTTTCTGGAAATCCAGTCGATGATGTATTTAATTAAATCATATTGCGTGCCCCAGTGCTTTCCAAATGACCCATCCTTTCCAAATGTGATACATCCATTCGCAACAGCATGTTCACCAACAAACCTCGATATCGCTTTATATATCAACCTGACTTTATATGATGCCAACTCCATTCGATTGAATACCAGGGTTGTTCCATTACAAAGTTCGTCGTATAGCGCGCTCTTGTCAAGTCTACGTCTGACCTGCCCCGACTCGCCGCAGTTTTCGATATATTTCGATTCATCAAAAAACCCTCCCCTATTTAATCTCGGCCACTGAGTCACCGATTCACAAATATATATCGCCTCCGATATCTCATCCCACGACAAAAAATTATTTCGCAATGCTTCCTCAAATATAACGGGACGTTCGTCGAAATAGTTTTCAACAAAATGGCCGGCATTCATATTCAATTCAGTCATGCGGCGCCACCTCCAAAAACGTCGCCCCCTCACCATGAATTAACGATTCGGTCGATGAGAGCGAAATAAAAATCAACTCTCACATTTACGGAAAATAGGCAAGTGCAACGCTGCCCACACTTGGAAATATTCCCAAATAAACATCGAATCTATAGCGAAACATCCAATTTTCGCTGGGGTTGCTCAGACACGACGTTGATTGCTACGAACATGAGAGCACTCGTGCTGCCAGCGCAACTGGTGAGGCCTGTCAAGCTGTAGATCCGGCGGCATTTCGCACCAACCCGATTTCTTCAGTGTTCTCCATTGCAGTAACGAACATGACTGTGCTTCGCACAGCGTGCCGTTACTTCAGCTCGCTGCTCGGTCGCATTCCGTTCCTCGCAACCTTGCAAGGACCAGCCGAAAATTGGACGAACGGCGATATCGGGTCGACTCGCACTGCCCGAGAATTGCTCGCTTCCCAGGAACGAGTGGCGAACGGATCGTCCCGGTTTGTCCGGCGTCCGGTGCATCAAGGCAGATGATTTCTATTGGTACGTTGCGGCTCGCTGCCGCGCTTGGATCTCTCGCGGCAGCGTGGCCGGCGGCCGCCGTGGACCTGCTCAACGCGGTACACGCAGCCCGCGGTTTCGACGCGGGAATCGCCGCTGCGCACGATGCGCAACTGGCCGGCCGCGAAAAGCGCTGGCAGGGTCTCGCCGGCCTGCTGCCGCGTGCGCAGCTTGAAGGCGACTACATCAGGCAGGATCAACCGACGGCCGCCTATGCGGCCGCCGTCCGCCGCCACAGCGCGGTTGCAAGCATCACGCAGCCCCTGTTCGACATGAACCGCATGGCCGACTTTCAGCGCGGCAACGCGCTCGCCGGCCAGGCCGACGTCGACTACGAGAAGGCCAGCCAGACGCTCGTCACCGATGTATCCGATGCCTACTTTGAGGTGCTGTACACGCGAGAAGTCCTGCAAGCCGCCGACACGGCCCAGCACGCCTTCCAGAAGCAGCTCGACCAGGCACAGGCGGCATTGAAGGTCGGCGACGGCACGCGCACCGACATCGACGAGGCACAGGCGAATCGGGACGACGCGCTCGCTCGCAGGATTGCAGCGCAAAGTGACCTGGAGGTCGCGCGCGGTACATTTCGACGGTTGACCGGTCTGCCCGCCGACGATCTCGCGCAGATCGCATGGCAATGCGTGCCGCAGGCGATGCCCGTCGACCTCGTGAGCGCGATGGACGAAGCCGCGCGCGAAAACCTCGACGTGCGCATCGCCGAGAAGGCGGTCGACCGGTCGAAGGCCGACATCGTCGCGGCGACCGGCGCACATTTGCCGGTTGTCAACCTGCAGGCGAGCTACGGCACCCAGTGGAGCCGCGGCGCCAATGAAAACGTCTGGGACCAGGTATTCGGCACGACGTCGAAAACCCGCTCGACCATGATCGGCGTGACCGTCACGATCCCGCTCTTCGCGGGAGGCGGCCCGCTGTCGGTGTCGCGCGAAGCATACCGGCGCCGCAGCCAGTCTCTCGAGGCGCTCGAGGATGCCCGTCGCAAGGCACGCGAGTTGGCGCGCACCGCGCATCTCGGTATCACGAACGGCCTTGCGCTGATGCGGGCGCGCGAACGCGCGCTCGCATCGGCCGACAGCAAGGTGAAGTCGACGCGAGTGGGGCGCGGCGTCGGCCTGCGCACGCAGATCGACGAACTCAATGCGGAGCAGCGGTATTTCGAGGCAATCCGCGATCTCGCCGACGCGCGCTATCGCTACCTGCGTGCGCGGCTGCAGCTGTCCGCCGCGCTCGGCACGCTCGGCGACGCGGACGTAGCCGCGATCGCGTGCGATCCGCGGCATCGACCGCTTGCGGCCGTGCCCGCGCCGGAGGGGCGACGCGCATGACCGACGGACTGTTCCGCCAGGAGGCGCTCGACGCGACGAAACACAAGCTGATGGGCACGGTCAGCCTGTATTCGCCGCCGTACCGCTGGCTGATGATCGGCGTGGCGA
This sequence comes from Burkholderia cepacia GG4, assembly GCF_000292915.1. Classification (NCBI taxonomy): domain Bacteria; kingdom Pseudomonadati; phylum Pseudomonadota; class Betaproteobacteria; order Burkholderiales; family Burkholderiaceae; genus Burkholderia; species Burkholderia cepacia. Next base: position 34,346 of record NC_018513.1, on the reverse strand, counting down.
CCGCATTGACGTTTGCGATCGTCGCATTGCTGGTGTTCGGCACCTATACGAAGCGCGAGCGCGTCGCTGGCCAGCTGCTGCCGACCCACGGACTGCTGAGCGTCGCGCCGCCGATGATGGGCACCGTGCTCGAGTCACGGGTACGCGAGGGGCAGACGGTAGCGGCCGGCGCCGAACTGTTGGCGATCTCGGCCGAAGTCGCGACCGAATTCGGCGGCACGCGGGAAATGGTCGCCAGGCAACTCAGGTTTCAGCGTTCGCGCCTGGAAACCGACCTCGCCGGCCAATCGCAGTTGAGCGACGAGGCGAAGCGCGGGCTGCACGCACGTGCGGTCGCACTCGACGAGCAACTCGCACAGATCGCGCTGCAAAAGGCGCAACGGACGCGCCAGGTCGATCTCGCGCAACGGCAGCTCGACAAGCTGCAGTCGATGCGCGAGCAGGGTTACGTGTCGAACACCCAGGTCGAGCAACAGGAAGCTGCGCTGCTCGACACGCAAGCACGGCTGCAGGATCTCGCACGACAGCGCCTCGACGTCGAGCAGCAGCTCGACCAGATTCGCCAGCAGTTGCGTGAACTGCCGCTCACGACCCGCAACCAGCAGAACGAGATCGCACGCAAGCTTGCCGATATCGATCAGTCGCTCGCCGAGAACGAGGCGCGCCGCGCGATCATCCTGCGCGCCCCTCAGGCGAGCGTCGTCGCAGCGCTGCTCGCGAAGCCCGGGCAAACCGTCAATGCCGGCCAGTCACTCGTGTCGCTGTTGCCGCAGGGCACGCAGCTCGAAGCCCGGCTGATGGTGCCGAGCCGCGCGATCGGCTTCGTGCGGCCGGGAGCGCGCGTCGTGCTGCGCTACGAGGCCTATCCGTTCCAGAAGTTCGGGCAGCAGTTCGGCCGCGTGACCGAAGTTTCGCGTACCGCGCTTACGCCGCAGGAAGCCGCGAACCTCACCGGACGAACGGACGTGCGCGAGCAACTGTACCGGGTCGTCGTTGCGCTCGACCGGCAGGACATCCTCGCCTACGGCAAGCGCGAAGCGCTGCGTCCGGGAATGGCGCTCGAAGCGGACGTGCTGATCGACAAGCGCCGGCTGATCGAGTGGGTGCTCGAGCCGCTGTATGCGCTCGGTCGCCGCGCGTCGACATGACTGCCCCGCTCACCCCGAAACACTCGTTACCCAGTCCACACGAACAATGAAATGGATCGACGCGTTGCAATTTGGCTGGCGCCGGCGCCTGCCGATGCTGTTGCAGACCCAGGCAGCCGAGTGCGGCCTCGCCTGTGTCGGGATGGTCGCCGGCTATTTCGGCCACCACATCGACCTCGTCAGCCTGCGGCGCCGCTTCAGCCCGTCGCTGAAAGGCGCGACACTCAACGACGTGATGCTGATCGCCTATCGGCTCGGCCTTGCATCGCGCGCACTGCGGCTCGAGCTCGACGAACTCGGCCAGCTGCGCCGCCCGTGCATCCTGCACTGGGACATGAACCACTTCGTCGTGCTGAAGTCGGTGTCGCGCGGCAAGATCACGATCCACGATCCTGCGCGCGGCATACGCGACGTGCCGCTCGCCGAGGTGTCCGATCACTTCACCGGTGTCGCGCTGGAGCTGATGCCGTCGCCGTCGTTCAGGCCTGCGGAGGGAAGCGAATCGATCTCGATGACGCGGCTGATCGGCGGTGTGACGGGCATCCGCGCGGTCTTTGCGCAGGTGTTGCTGCTGTCGGCGGCGCTGGAGGTGTTCGGCGTGATTACGCCGTTCTACATGCAGTGGGTGATGGACCAGGTGCTGGTATCGGCTGATGCTGATCTGCTGACGCTGCTCGGCATCGGGTTCCTGCTGGTCGTGCTGTTCCAGAGCGCGATGTCCGCGCTGCGATCGTGGGTCGTCACGTGGTTCTCGAGCCTGCTCGGCGTGCAGTGGACCGCGAACGTCTGCGCGCACCTGTTCAGGCTGCCGATGACGTATTTCGAGCAGCGCCACATCGGTGACGTCATATCGCGGTTCGGCGCGCTCAACACGATCCAGAGCACGCTCACGACGCAGTTCGTCGGCGCGCTGCTCGACGGCGTGATGGCGACCGTGACGCTCGCGATGCTGTTCGTCTACAGCCCGACGCTGACGTGGCTCGTGCTTGGCCTGTTCGCCGCTTACGGCGTGATCCGCTGGATCGCGTACCGCCCGTTCCGGCAGGCACACGAGGAACAGATCGTCTACGACGCGCGCGCGCAATCGAACCTGCTCGAATCGATTCGCGGCGTGCAGGCGATCAAGCTCGCAAACCAGCAAGAAGCACGCGTGGCGACCTACGCGAACGCCGTCGTCGAAGCGACCAACAAGCACGTCGCGATCCAGCGTCTGTCGATCGGTTTCTCGACGCTGCAGGGCGTGATTTCCGGCGCCGGTCGTGTGGTGCTCGTCTGGCTCGCCGCGAAACAGGTGCTCGACGGGCAGTTCTCGGCGGGGATGCTGGTCGCGTTCATCAGCTTTGCCGACCAGTTCATGGCGCGCGGCGCGGGATTGATCGCGACGGCAATCGACTTCCGGATGCTGCGGCTGCACGGCGAACGCCTCGCCGACATCGTGCTCACCGATGTCGAGGCCGACATGGAGGCGAAGGCCGCGCGGCCGTCTTCGTTTGACGACCGCGTCGCGCCACCGGCGCTCGACGTACGCGGCGTGCGCTTCCGCTACGCGGAAACGGAGCCATGGGTGCTCGACGACTGCTCGTTTTCGATCGCGCCCGGCGAATCGGTCGCACTCGTCGGCCCATCCGGCCAGGGCAAGACGACGATGGTCAAGCTGCTGCTGGGCCTGCTGACGCCCGAGCACGGCAGCGTGCTGGTGGACGGCGTCGATATCCGCAAGCTCGGTTTGCACCCGTATCGCGAGCTGATTGGCTGCGTGATGCAGGACGACATCCTGTTCGCGGGCTCGATTGCCGACAACATCGGCTTCTTCGATCCACAGCCCGATCAGGCCCGCGTCGAAGAGGCCGCCCGCCTCGCCCAGGTTCACGACGACATCGTCGCGATGCCGATGGGCTATCAGAGCCTCGTCGGCGACATGGGATCGTCGCTGTCGGGCGGGCAATGCCAGCGCGTGCTGCTCGCGCGAGCGTTCTATCGACGGCCCGCGATCCTCGTTCTCGACGAGGCGACGAGCCACCTCGACGTCGAGCGCGAACGGCTGATCAACGACGCCGTGCGCGCGATGAACGTCACGCGGATCATCATCGCGCACCGGCCCGAGACGATCCGCAGCGCGGACAGGGTGATCGTGCTCGCCCACGGAAAGGCGCGCGAAGCGGACATCGAACCGTTGCTCGCGCCGGAAGCGGCATAGGGCGACTGGAGACGAGAATCTCCGTCACGCACCGCGTGGCGGGACGGCCGACGCCGATCCGGCCTTCGATGATCGGCACATACCAGCAAGGAGCAAGACAATGCGTGAATTGACGTCGATGGAACTGGACGCGGTGAGCGGCGGTGGCTTTTTCAGCCGTATCGGCGCATCGGTGGTGGGCGGCGTGACCGGCTTGATCGAAGGTGCGTGGAAGGGTGGCGTGTCGGGCGGGAATGCCGGTCCCGGCCTGCTCGGCATGGGTTCGATTGCCGCCGGTGTCGGGATGATCTGCGGTGGCGTGCTCGGCCTGGTCGGCGGTGTGCTGTACGGCGTCATCAACGATGCGACACAAACGACCAAGTGGTTCGACAAGGCCATGGAAAGCCTCTTCGATCCGAGCTCGCCCGCACCGCGCTGAGCCGCGTCGCGCCATCAGTCCAACCTTCAATCCAATGGAACAACGAATCATGCGTGATCTGAACCTGACCGAGTGCAAGTCGGTATCGGGCGGCGCTATCTCCGCCTCCGCCATTGTCGACTTCATCAACAACCTGATGAAACCGCCGAGCGGCAAGCTCGAGAAGCCGTGGGAAAGCCCGATGCCGGCACCGGGCGGCCAGACCGGTGTTGTCGAGTCGATCGGCAAGGGCATCGTCGCCGTGGGTATCGCGATCGTCGGCTCGATCTTCGCGATCGGCCGCCTTTTCGGTACACGTTAAACATTCGCCGGTATCGCTTTATCTCAATTATTTCGTAATCCTGCTTGAATCAAGCAGATCGAAAGAAGCAAACCTGGTCTTGGGAAGGCATACCGGCACAGCGTCGGTGCCGTTCGTTCAGTTTGGACGGTTTACGATTTAGAAATATAGCTCGATCAGGATAATTGACTGTCACCGGAACGCAGTCTGGCCGGTGGAGTGATCGAGACTTCAACTAGGAATACGACATGAAAACGAAACTTGCATTGACCGCTCTGGCGGTCGCTTTCTCGGCTCTGCCGATCGCCGCCCAGGCATCGGACGGCACGGTAACCTTCACCGGCACGATCAACGGCGCGACCTGCAACGTGTCGATCAACAACGCGGGCCCGAATGCGACCGTGTCATTGCCGTCGGTGGCAGCATCGAAACTCGCCACGAAGGGGAGCGTGGCCGGCGGGACGAACTTCACGATCGAGCTGAGCGGTTGCACGGGAGGCGGCAAATCGGCGCGCGCTTATTTCGAGGCCGGCCCCAACGTCGACGGGACGGACGGCACGCTGATCAACCGCGCGGCAACCGATGCGGCAACCAACGTGGCGGTGCAGCTGCTCGGTATGGACGGACTCGCGCTGAAGGCTGGCGATAGTGGCCAGCGTACCGGTCCGTCGGTCAAAGTCGTCAACAACTCGGCGACGCTGTCTTACGGCGCACAGTATTACGCGAAAGACGCTGTCAAGGGCGGGGGCGTGAGCACGTCGGTTACCTACGCGATCGAGTACCTGTAATACCCATACCCCGCGCCTTCAGTGCGCGGGGTATGGACGATCCCGCGGATCGCCTGGCTTGTAATTCATTCAGGCACACCTGCTGGCATGGCCGGTGGGTGCACCGCCATGACAGCGGATGCTCGCGACGCCATGACACGGCATCGCGAGCCATCCCGAGCATTCCCGCCGTCTTGCCGATAATCCGGCAAGCTAATTACTTCGCATTCCAAAACGTAATGCAGATCCAGAAACATCTTTCCCGTTGCTTGCCGGTTATTCTCGGCATGGCGTTGGCGCTCGCGGCCCCGTGGACCAAGGCCGGCGTCGTCGTGACTGGAACCCGCGTGATCTATCCGGCGGGCGACCGGGAGGTCACTGTCAAGCTGGACAATACAGGCGCGCTGCCTTCGCTCGTGCAGGCATGGGTCGATGACGGCGACATGCACTCAGGCCCAGGCAAGTCGCAAGCACCGTTCATCCTGATGCCGCCCGTGTCGAGGATCGACCCCGGCAAAGGCCAGACGCTCCGGCTCGTCTATACGGGCGAACCGCTACCGCAGGACCGGGAATCGCTCTTCTGGCTCAACGTGCTGGACGTTGCGCCACAACGCGCGGCCGAAGAGGCCGTGAATTCGCTTCAGCTCGCGTTTCGCACGAGAATCAAGATCTTCTTTCGCCCGAACGGCCTCAGTGCGGACGATGCGGCTGATGCGGCGAAGCAGCTCGGCTGGGCGCTCACAGGCGCTCGCGATGGCCACGCGCGTACGCTCGAAGCCACCAACCGGTCCCCGTACCATGTGACGGTGCTCGACGTGCGAATCAAGCACGACGGCCGCGCGTTCCAGATCGACGAAGGCACGACGATCGCGCCCGGTCAGTCGCACGCATTCCGCTTCGACGCCCCCCTGCCCGATGTGCCGCAAGGGACGAAATTCGAATATTCGACGATCAACGACTACGGTACCGACGTCAAGTCCGACGCGACTCTCGGCGGCGCGATCCACTGACGCCATTCTCCCTTACCTACGCAACGTCGTGCACACAGGCTAGCCGCTCTCGTGACGCATCAAGTGGACGACGACTCGCTTTATTCAGCAGGAACGAAGTCCTCATGAAGCAAGCCCCTCGCGCCACCCGGACGCTCGCCAGCACGCCGATGCCCGCGCTAAGCCGGTCGCATGTGCTGGTGATGCTGGCATACTCCGCCATCCCGCTCACGGCAGCCGGCGGCCAGCACACCTCGCCCGATATTCCGCCGCACACGAGCCCGGGAAAAGACGGTAGCGCGATACAGGTCGCGCAAGTCACCTTCAATCCCGATTTCTTCGTGACGGAACCCGGCGGCAGCATCGATCTGGCCCGGTACGAGAAGGGCAGCCCGGTCTGGCCCGGCAGTTACCGTCCGGACATCTATGTCAACGGCAACCTGATTGGACGCAAAGACGTCACGGTGCGCGACGGCGACGACGGGGCGCTGATCTGTTTCGATCGACGCCTGCTCGAAGCAGTCAATGTCGATGTCGGCCGGCTCCCCCCCGCCGTGCTCGACGAACTGGCCGATCCGGCCGCCTGCATCCCGTTGTCGCGTGCGGTACCGGGCGCGACCGTGTCGTTCGACGCGGGCGAGGCGCGGCTCGACGTCGGCATCGCGCAGGCAATGCTGCGTCGCGTCGCGCGCGGCTATGTCGATCCGTCGAGCTGGGATGCTGGCGTGACGTCCGCGATGCTCGGCTATAGCGCGAACGTCTATCGCAACGTCGCGAGCGGCTTCGGATCGAATTCCGCTTACGTCGGGGTGAATGCGGGCGTCAATGCAGGCGGCTGGTATTTCCGTCACGACGGTGCGCTGAACTGGCAGCAGCACGACAAGCGGCACTACGGCGTCGTCAATACCTACGTGCAGCGTGACATCGAGCGGCTCGATGCTCGCCTGACGCTCGGCGACGCGAACACGTCCGGCGAACTGTTCGACACGTTCGCGTTCCGGGGCGTCCAGATCGCGACCGACGATCGCATGCGGCCGGATTCGCTGCGCGGCTATGCGCCCGTCGTGCACGGCATCGCGAACTCGAACGCACGCGTGACCGTCCGGCAGGGCGGCGTGGTGCTCTACGACACGTCCGTCCCGCCCGGCCCCTTCGTGATCGATGATCTCTATCCGACGGGCTACGGCGGCAATCTCGACGTCACGATCACGGAATCGGACGGCAGCAAGCGCACGTCGCAGGTGCCCTATGCGGCCGTCGCGCAATCGTTGCGTCCGGGCATGACCCGCTTCAGCCTCGTCGCCGGCACCGTGCGCAACATGAACCTGTCGTACACGCCGAGCGTGCTGCAGGCGACGCTGCATCGAGGCGTGAACAACCTGTTGACGCTGTACGGTGGCGTGCTCGCAAACGAGCACTACCAGAACGTGATGGCGGGTAGCGCATTCAACACACGCTACGGCGCGCTGGCATTCGACGTATCCGGCGCCCGCACCTCGTCGGCCGGGCGCAGCCAGCAGGGCATGAGCGTTCGCGTCACGTACAGCAAGCTGTTCGAGCCGACCGGCAGCAACCTGTCGGTTGCCGCCTATCGCTTCTCGTCGTCAGGCTATCTGGATTTCAGCAATGCGCTGACCTACGTCGACAATGCAAAGCGCAACGTGACCGCCTCGTCGGCCACGGCGCTGTGGCGCACCCGCAATCGCGTGGCGATCACCGCGACCCAGCCGCTTGGCGACAAGTGGGGACAGGTCTACGCGAGCGGCTTTACGCAAAACTATTGGGAGCGCGCCGGCACGGATACGCAGTTCCAGATCGGTTACAGCAATCGCTATCGGAACATCGACTACAGCGTCAACGTCAGCCGGTCACGGCTCTCGGGCGGGCAATTCGACACGCAAACGATGTTCAGCGCGTCGCTGCCGCTCGGGCGGTCGATCAAGGTACCACGGTCGGCCATCACGGTCGGGCACAACACGGAAGGCGGCATCCGGGCGACCGCGACCGTCAGCGGGCTTGCCGGCGCCGACAATCAGGCAAGCTATTCGATCTCCACGGCGCGCGATCCCGACATGGGTTACTCGGGGAACCTGTCGGGCGAATACCGAACCCCCTATGCGGCGTTCAAGGCGGCGTTCGGCAAGGGGGAGCATTACGGATCCGGGTCGATCGGCATCAACGGGACGGTCGTTGCGCATCCGGCCGGCGTCACGGCATCGCCCTATACGGCGGACACGATCGCGATCGTCGCTGCGCCGTCCGCCCGCGGCGCGACCGTCATCGGCTATGGTGGCGTCAAGCTGGATCCGCGCGGGTACGCAGTGGTTCCGTATCTCACGCCGTATCGCGTCAACGAGATCGCGATCGACCCGCGCGGCCTGCCCGACGACGTCGAATTGCGCACGACGAGCCAACAGGTCGCGCCGCGCGCCGGCGCAACCGTGATGCTCCGTTATCCGACCGTCGAGGGCCGGCCGGTGCTGATTCATGCGTCGCTGCCCGACGGTTCGTCGCTGCCGTTCGGCGCCCCCGTATTCGACGGCAACGGCAGCAGCGTCGGCATGGTGACTCAGGGGGGCCAGGTCTATGCGCGACTGAGCGGGTCGAACGAGCGCCTCACGGTGAAATGGGGGCACGCGGACGCGTGGCAATGCGCGATGCAGGTTGCGGTGCCGCCGCTTGATACGCAAGCGAGCCGGATGAGCATCGCGCGGACCGACGCGCGCTGCGACATCACCACCAGCCCGACAGCAGAGACGGACATTCGCGCGAATCAGCCCACAAGCAACACGCAATCGGAGTGGAAATGAACTGGAGCAATCTCGAAGCGACACCGCGACAACTTGCCGGGCCACGGCCGCACGTCGCAGCCGGCATCTGGCGCGCGGCCGGCTGCGCGCTGCTGCTGTGGAGCGTGGGGATCGGTAACGCATTCGCGCTGAAATGCACGGCAACGAGCCTGACCCGGCTCGGCGAGCTGCCTAAGGTGTTCAAGGTTTCCTCGGATGTACCGATCAATACGGTGCTGTGGCGCAAGACCGGCATCAAGATCACCGCGGACTGCGGCCTTGCCGATATCCTGGATCCGCCCGTCGAAGCGATGGTGATGCGGCCGTCGCTCTACATCGGCAACGGGCTGTCGCTGATGCTCACCTATAACGGCAACCGCGGTTCCACGGAAGCGGCCATGCCCACCGGCGTCATGGTCAATCTGTACTACCCCATCAAGACAACGCCGGTGACGGCAATCGTGGACGTCGAGCTGGTCAAGACAGGCCCGACGCCTTCGACACACGAGCCATTTCCGTTCACTGCGTTCGCCACGGCGCTGATCGGAAATCCCCGCAAGAAGGCGAGCGCCGCGCCCTTTTTTACTTACGGCGCCGACAATATTTCATTTCAGGCTACCACCTGCGATGCGACGAACAAGGCGATCTCGGTTCCGCTCGGCCCGCATACGCTGAATGCATTTGCCGGCCTGGGATCGGGCGTCGGCTCCACGTCGGCAGCCAAGGATTTCACGATCGGCCTGAAATGCGACTCCGGTATCGCCGGCGAATTCGTCGTGAACCTGATGCTGGACGGCAGCGTCGCCGTGCCGGATGCGGGCGTGCTGGCGCTGTCGTCGTCGAGCGATGCGTTGGGCATCGGCGTGCAGGTGCTCAAGGGTCGAGCCGAGAACAACCAGCCTGTCAGATTCGGCACGCCGTGGCAGGTTGCGGATACGCCGGCCACCTCGACCGTCGTGAATGTTCCGTTGTCCGCGCGCTATTACCAGACGGCGGCAAAGGCCAGGCCCGGATCCGCGGCCGCGACCGCGACGTTTACGATCATCTATCGATAGCGCCCGGGGTGCACCGGCGCCTTCGCATCGCGGGCCGAATGCCACCGCTTCGGCCACGCGATCATATGAGCCCGGTTTCGTATGCGTACCGGATTAGGCATGTGTTCGAATCGGCCTGCAGCTTTTGCATCGCCATATATTTCTGCGTCGACACGGTGCTGACCGAACGACCGAGCTGCTTTGCGATGCTGGCGAGCGAATGCCCCGATACGAACAGCCGTACGACTTCGAGTTCCTTCTGGGTGAGCTCGGGTTGATTCTCGTACGCAGTCGCGCCCGCCTGCTCGACGATTGCGCGAACGGCCGGCGAGAAATAGCGGGTGCCGCCGGCACGGACAAACTGGCAAGCACGCACGATTTCGCTGACCTCGTCCTCCTTGCTGACGATCCCGGCAACGCCGAGCCGTATCGCGGAGGCGAACACGCTCGGATTCGTCTGGGCCGTAAACATCACGCAGCGTACGCCCGGCATGGTATCGCGCAGCTTCCGCAGCAGCATGAAGCCGTCGAGCGGGTTGTCGCCGCGACTCATTGCATAGTCGACGATCGCGAGATCGGTCGGGAACGCGGCCAGTGCCTCGAGCAGCGCCGCACCATTACTGCAACGATGAACAATGTGGAAGTTTTGTGTCCATTGCGTAAGGCTTCCGATCAGCGCGAGCACCATCGGATGGTCGTCCACAATCGCAACTGTAGTTCTGCTGATCAATTGATTTTCCGAAAATGAAAATCAAATGGTATCGAACAATCGTCGACAATAAATTTGTACAAGTACGAAATTAATTATGATTAAACCTCAGTTCAGGGCAATCGCACGAAATGTGTAAATCGTTAAAGAAGGCTTCCGTTTGCTTGAAAGCCTGTCCGAAGCAGGATGCAGTGACGGTTTTTCGCCCTGACAGAAACCCGCGCGACAGTCCGTCTTGCAGCAGGAAGTGTTGAGTATCGAAGAAGCATTCGGAGGTTTGACGGATCCGCGTAGCCGGCCGTCCCCGCATGGGAGCCTGATCCGGACTTATGGCCCGGCCTGCGTTCGATCGTGATGGTCGAGGCCACTCGAAAAATCGGCGATACCAAGACGACCGAACGGCGTTACTAGGTGTCGAGCCTGCCTCCCGACGCAGCGCGAATCGCGCAGGCCGTGCGGGCGCATTGGCGTATCGAGAACAGCATGCACCGGGCGCTGGACATGGTAATTTCAAGATGCATACTGGAATGCTATCGTCCAATACGCGGGCAATGCGCCATATCTCGATCACCGGATGCAGGTCGCGCGGAATCTCGAAAAAGCCGGCCTGTTCGTCGTCAAAATCGCCCGCGGCAGCGGCTTCCGGCCATGATTTACATGGAAAACCCCTAAAGGAATCGCTGCCCCGCGAAAGGTAGCAGAAGGTTTCGCCTCCCTATACTCGTCGTGACGATGCAGCAAGCATCGCGCCAGACGAATACAACGAAGGAGACGACCCCGATGCGACCCATCCTGCGCACCCTCGCCGTGGCAGCCAGCCTGAGCTGCGCGCTCGCCGCTCACCCCGCTTTCGCCGATGACGGCGGCAAGATCACGATCATGGTCGGCGGGATCGCGAAGCTGATCTACCTGCCCGCGCGGCTCACGCAGGAACTCGGCAACTTCAAGGCCGAAGGGCTCGACGTCGAGCTGCTGTCGCAGCCGGCCGGCGTCGACGCCGAGAACGAGCTGCTGGCGGGCGCCGTGCAGGGCGTCGTCGGCTTCTACGACCATACGATCGACCTGCAGAGCAAGGGCAAGGACGTGAAGGCGATCGCCGTGTTCGGCCAGGTGCCGGGCGAGGTCGAGATGGTGTCGACCAAGGCCGCGCCCACGTTCAAGTCGATGGCCGACGCGAAGGGCAAGACGCTCGGCGTGACGGGCCTCGGCTCGTCGACCAGCTTCCTCACCCAATACCTCGCGCTGCAGCACGGCGTGCCGTCGACGCAGTACACGATGCTGCCGGTCGGCGCCGACGCGAGCTTCATCGCCGCGATCAAGCAGGGCCGGATCGACGCCGGGATGACGACCGAGCCGACGGTGTCCGCGCTCGAGAAGATGGGCGAGGCAAAGGTGATGGTCGACATGCGTACCGTCGACGGCACGCGCGCCGCGCTCGGCGGCACCTACCCGGCCGCGAGCCTCTACGTGCAGTCGGCGTGGGCCGATTCGCACAAGGCGGAAGCCACCAAGCTCGCGCACGCGTTCGCGAAGACGATGCAGTTCATCCACACGCACAGCGCCGAGGAAATCGCCGCGAAGATGCCGGCGGACTACCAGAAGGACAAGAGCCTGTACGTGGCCGCGCTGAAGGCGTCGCTGCCGATGTACACGGCCGACGCGAAGATGCCGGCCGACGGCCCGGCAACCGTGCTGAAGGTGCTGTCGGCGTTCAACCCGTCGGTGAAGGGCAAGCATATCGACCTGGCGCGCACCTATACCAACGATTTCGTGAACGCGAAGTAATCGATATCGGTACAGGCGCCGGCGGCGGCGATCCCGCCGCCGCGCGTTCCCCGTTCCGGTCCGGCTGACCGGCCCGGCGTCGCCACGATGCGACGCCCTCTTCACCCGCAGGACAAACGCGATGAACCAGGCAGTTTCCCCGAGCACACCGGCGATCGAGTTTCGCAATGTGTCGTGCCGCTTCATTTCGCCGGAAGGCAAGGCCACCGTCGCGCTGCGCGACTTCAGCATGAGCGTCGCGCGCGGCGAGTTCATCGCGATCGTCGGGCCGACCGGCTGCGGCAAGTCGACCACGCTGAACATGATCACCGGGCTGCTCAAGCCGGTGTCGGGCGAGGTGCGCGTGATGGGCCGCCCGGTCGACGGGATCGACCCGCGCATCGGCTTCGTGTTCCAGGCCGACGCCGTGTTCCCGTGGCGCAACGTGATCGACAACGTCGCGGCTGGCCCGCTGTTCCGCGGCCGCTCGAAGGACGTCGCGTACACGCAGGCCGAGGAATGGATCCGCAAGGTCGGCCTCGACAAGTTCACGAAGCACTACCCGCATCAACTCTCCGGCGGGATGAGAAAGCGCGTCGCACTCGCGCAGACCTTCATCAACCAGCCGGAAATCCTGCTGATGGACGAGCCGTTCTCCGCGCTCGACATGCAGACGCGCACGCTGATGCAGGACGAGCTGCTGCAGCTGTGGTCGGCTAACAAGGGCTCGGTCGTGTTCGTCACGCACGATCTCGAGGAGGCGATCGCGCTCGCCGACCGCGTCTTCGTGCTGACCGCGCGCCCCGCGACGCTCAAGCGCGTGTACGAGATCGACCTGCCGCGCCCGCGCGTCACGTCGGAGATCCGCTACGACCCGCGCTTCATCGAGATTTCCAAGGACATCTGGCACGACCTGCGCGAAGAAGTGCAGATCGGCTGACGCATACGCCCCACGGCACGCAATGGCAAGAAACAGCAAGGACAGGAGCATGACCGACATGACGCTTCCCACTACCGCCCTTCCGGCGACGACGCTCGAGGACGACGAGCGCGCCGCGCAACGCCGGCTGCGCCGCCGGCGCAACCTGATCGTCACGCTGCGGATCGCCGTGCTCGTCGTCGTGCTCGGCGGCTGGGAGCTCGCCGCACGCCTGAAGTGGATCGATCCGTTCTTCTTCTCGATGCCGACGCTGATCTTCGAGCAGATCCAGGACTGGTTCGTGAACGGCACGTCGCAGGGCCCGCTGCTCACGCAGGTGTGGGTCACGCTCGAGGAAACCGGGATCGGCTTCCTGATCGGCTCGGTCGCCGGCGTGATCTGCGGGATCGTGCTCGGCCGCAACAAGCTGATGGCCGACGTGTTCGGCCTGTACATCCAGATCGCGAACTCGATCCCGCGCGTCGTGCTCGGCTCGATCTTCGTGATCGCGCTCGGCCTCGGAATGGCGTCGAAGATCGCGCTGGCCGTCGTGATGGTGTTCTTCGTCGTGTTCGGCAACGCCTTCCAGGGCGTGCGCGAGGCCGACCGCTACCTGATCGCGAACGCGCAGATCCTCGGCGCGTCGCGCCGGCAGATCACCACGGCCGTCGTGATCCCGTCCGCGCTGAGTTGGATTCTCGCGAGCCTGCACGTGAGCTTCGGCTTCGCGCTGGTCGGTGCGGTGGTCGGCGAATTCCTGGGTTCCAAGCAGGGCATCGGCCTGCTAATCTCCACCGCCCAGGGCGCGTTCAACGCGAGCGGCGTGTTCGCGGCGATGATCGTGCTGGCCGTGGTCGCGCTGGCCGCTGACTACCTGCTGACCTGGGTCGAGAAGCGCTTGCTGAAGTGGCGCCCCGCCGCGTTCTGAACATCGCACGCATCACATGACACGCCCGAACCGCGCCGGTTGCCCCGGCGCGGTTCGGCATTGAGGAGAAGGAATGGCGCACAGCCTGCGCGGACGGCTCTTGTGGTGGCTGCTGCTGCCGCTCGCGGCCTTCGTGCTGATCGCGGGCGCGATGTCGTACGAAACCGCGCGGCGCACGGCCGGGCTCGTGCAGGACAGCGCGCTCGTCGCGTCCGCGCGCACGATCGGCGAGGACGTCGAATGGCGCAACGGGCTGCCGGTCGCCGACGTGCCGCCGGCCGCGCTGGAGATCTTCGAATCGCCGTCGCGCGATTCGGTGTTCTACAAGGTGATCGACGGCCACGACCGGCTGCTCGCGGGCAACCCGGCGCTGGCCGTGCCGGCGCAGCACGGCATCGACCCGACGCTGTACGACACGACGCTCGACGGCCTGCCGCTGCGCGCGGTCGCCTACGATCGGCAGCTATACGACGAGGGGCAGATCGAGACGGTCACGGTGATCGTCGCGAAGACGACCCGCTCGCGCGACGCGATGGTCGACACGATCTGGCGGCCGCAGCTCGTGCGCCTGTCGCTGATGCTGGTGCTCGCGGTGGTGCTCGTCTATCTCGGCCTCACGCTCGAGCTGCGTCCGCTGATGAAGCTGAAGGACGACGTCGCCGACCGCGGGCCGATGGAGCTGGAGCCGATCCGCCCCGAGCGGCTGCAGCACGAGCTGCGGCCGATCGTCGACGCGATCAACCAGTGCATCGCGCGGCTCAATACGCACACGGCCACGCAGCGCCGCTTCATCGCCGACGCCGCGCACCAGTTGCGCACGCCGATCGCGGTGCTCGACACGCAGATCCAGTACGCGCAGCAGCGCGGCAACGGCGATCCGGACCTCGCGTCGGTGCTCGACAGCATGCAGCGCAGCAGCCGCAAGATGGCCGACGTGACCGACAAGCTGCTGCTGCTCGCGCATGCGGAAGCGACGCCGTCGACGCTGCTCACGCATCGCGTCGATCTCGCCACCATCGTGTCGAGCGTGCTCGAGGAAACGATCGTGCTCGCGCAGCGGCGCGATATCGACCTCGGCGCCGATCTCGGCGAGCGGCTCGACGTCGCGGGCAGCGACAGCCTGCTGACCGCGCTGGTGATGAACCTCGTCGACAACGCGGTGCGCTACACGCAGCCGGGCGGCTGCGTGACGGTCGCCGCGCGGCGCGACGGCGACGCGGTGGTGCTCGACGTGGTCGACAACGGCCCCGGCATCCCGGCCGAAGCGCGGCCGCACGTGTTCAAGCGCTTCTACCGCGTGTCGGCCGACACCGAAGGCTCGGGCCTGGGGCTCGCGATCGTCCGCGAGATCGCGCAGGCGCACGGCGGCAGCGCGTCGCTTGCGCCGGGGCCCGGCAATCGCGGTATCGTCGTGACCGTGCGGCTGCCCGCCTATGATTGAAGCGTGCCCCCCAAACCTGCCGCTACGCGCCAGGCCGCCCGA
This sequence comes from Burkholderia cepacia GG4, assembly GCF_000292915.1. NCBI lineage: Bacteria > Pseudomonadati > Pseudomonadota > Betaproteobacteria > Burkholderiales > Burkholderiaceae > Burkholderia > Burkholderia cepacia. The sequence goes on along the minus strand of NC_018513.1, from coordinate 18,921 downwards.
GGGGGCACCCCCCCAAGGGGACTTCGTTCCGGGCGGAAAACCTGGGGCGGCCCGGCGTTTTCTTTAGAGATGTGGTCATGAAACTCCTGCTGGTCGAAGACAACGCCGAACTCGCGCACTGGATCGTGAACCTGCTGCGCGGCGAGGATTTCGCGGTGGACTGCGTCGGCGACGGCGAGCGCGCCGATACGGTGCTGAAGACCGAACGCTACGACGCGGTGCTGCTCGACATGCGCCTGCCCGGCATCAGCGGCAAGGAAGTGCTCGCGCGGCTGCGGCGCCGCAACGACAACGTGCCGGTGCTGATGCTGACCGCCCACGGCTCGGTCGACGACAAGGTCGACTGCTTCGGCGCAGGTGCCGACGACTACGTGGTCAAGCCGTTCGAGTCGCGCGAACTGGTCGCACGAATCCGCGCGCTGATCCGCCGGCAAGCCGGCGTCGGCACGACGCAGCTGGTGTGCGGCGATCTCGTCTATGCGTTCGGCACGCGCGAATTCCGCTGCGGCGACGCGGTGCTCGCGCTGCGCCGCCGCGAGCATGCGATTCTCGAAACGCTGATGCTGCAGCAGAACAAGACGGTGTCGAAGGCGCGGCTGATGGACAGCGTATTCGCGCTCGACGACGAACCGAGCGCCGATGCGATCGACATCTACATCCACCGGCTGCGCAAGCATCTCGCGGGCAGCACGGCCGAGATCATCACGCTGCGCGGGCTCGGCTATATCCTGCGCGCGAAGCATGCGCAGGACTGACGGCCCCACCCTCGCTGTCGATTCGTAGCACGAAGCGTATCGAAAGCCCGCCATCGGCCTGGCGGGCTCGGGTTCGCACGCCCTGCCCGATTCGCGATTATTGCGCGTTCGGTGTTTTCACCGATCCGATTCTTTCCTCCGGGAAAGCGGCGTGAAGGATTGCACCCTCTACGATGCTATGCGTCGGCCCCCTCGCTGTGGTCGGCAACATCCGGCATACATTACGTACTGCCGACGAATAGATTTCAATGCGGCAGCTCGGAGGAGACGATCTTGAAACGAAAAACCCTTGCCCTTTCCATCGCGGCGGCAGGCCTGTGCGCCGGCACCCAGGCGCATGCGCAATCGAGCGTGCAGCTCTACGGCCTGATGGACCTGAGCTTTCCGACCTACCGGACCCACGCCGACGCGAACGGCAATCACTCGATCGGGATGGGCAACGAAGGCGAGCCGTGGTTCAGCGGCAGCCGCTGGGGCCTGAAAGGCGCTGAAGATATCGGCGGCGGCACGAAGATCATCTTCCGCCTCGAAAGCGAATACGTGGTCGCGAACGGCCAGATGGAAGACGAAGGCCAGATCTTCGACCGCGACGCGTGGGTCGGCGTCGAGGACGAGCGCTTCGGCAAGCTGACGGCCGGCTTCCAGAATACGATCGCGCGCGACGCATCGGCGATCTACGGCGACGCGTACGGCTCGTCGAAGCTGACCACCGAGGAAGGCGGCTGGACCAACTCGAACAACTTCAAGCAGATGATCTTCTACGCGGCCGGCCCGACCGGCACGCGCTACAACAACGGCATCGCGTGGAAGAAGCTGTTCAGCAACGGCATCTTCGCGAGCGCCGGCTACCAGTTCAGCAACTCGACGCAGTTCGCGACCGGTTCCGCGTACCAGGTCGCGCTCGGCTACAACGGCGGCCCGTTCGCCGTGTCGGGCTTCTACAACCACGTGAACCACAACGGCTTCACGAACCAGACGTTTTCGGCCGGCGGCACCTACGCGTTCAGCATCGTGCGCCTGAACGCCGGCTACTTCCGCTACAACGGCGACCAGGGCGCGCTCGGCCAGCGTCACGACGATTCGTGGACCGTGTCGATGAAGATCGCGCCGAAGGGCGCGCTCGACTACGAGCTCGGCTATCAGCAGATGCGCATCAAGAATGCCGCGAACAACGCGGACGGCTTCACGCCGAATGCAAACCTCGGCGCGTTCAGCCTGACCAACGGCGTCGCCAACGGCTTCAAGGAGACGATCTACGGGTCGGTGTTCTATCACCTGAGCAAGCGCACCGAGCTGTACCTGGCCGGTGACTACATGAAGCTGCACGGCGGTTACACGGTGTCGTCGACGTTCGGCGCGAAGAACCAGCTCGAACTGACGTCGGGCATCCGCACGCGCTTCTGACCTCAAGCGGGGCCGATCCGGCCCCGCCGTACCCTCCATCCGGGATTTCTCCATGCGGGCACGCCGGCGCTTTGCGCCGACCGTGCCCTTTTTTTCGTCGTTTTCGGGGTACGAGAGATGCCCGGGAACGGCCCGCCGGCCGGCCCGTGCGACAACCGGCCCGAAGCCGCTTGCGGCCCGTCGGGCGGGCGATCGCGGCCGATGCGCGCACGATCGCCTCACATCGGTGCTTGACCTGCGCCGACCGACTCGCTAGCGTTTCGGGTTTGCCCGGGTGGCCGTTGCCGCCGGTGCCGTGAGTGCGCCCGACGTCCTGGCGCACGCGGCCGGGCTCCGATGGAAAAAACGATGCAGAAACTCGATGCGGCGAGCCCGCAGGCGATGTCGACGGATTTCACCGCCGACAACGTCGCGCGCCTGAAGGCGCTGTTCCCCGAACTCGTGACCGAAGGCCCGGACGGCGCGTCGGTCGACGTCGACGTGCTGAAGGCGCTGGTCGGCGAGCGCACGGTCGGCGCCGCCGACGAGCGCTACGGCTTCCACTGGCACGGCAAGCGCAGCGCGCGCCAGGCCGCGCTCACGCCGTCGACGGGCACGCTGCGCCCCTGCCCCGGCGACAGCGTCGCGTGGGACGACACGCGCCATCTCGTGATCGAGGGCGACAACCTCGACGTGATGAAGCTGCTGCACAAGAGCTACGCGGGCAAGGTCAAGCTCGTCTACATCGACCCGCCGTACAACACCGGCAGCGATTTCGTCTATCCGGACGACTTCAGCGACAGCATCCGCCACTACCTGTCGATGACGGGCCAGACCGACGGCGGCCTGAAGCGCAGCACCAATACCGAGGCGAACGGCCGGTTCCACACCGACTGGCTGAACATGATGTATCCGCGCCTGAAGCTCGCGCACGCGCTGTTGTCCGACGAAGGGCTGATCGCGGTGCACATCGACGAGCACGAAGTGCATGCGCTGGTGCTGATGCTGCGCGAGATCTTCGGCGAGGAGAACGAGCTCGGCGTGGCCGTGTGGGACAAGCGCAACCCGAAGGGCGATGCGCGCGGCGTCGCGTACCAGCACGAATCGCTGGTGCTGTTCGCGCGCAATGCCGAGACGCTGCTCGAACAGGCGCCGCTCAAGCGCCCGAAGCGCAACGCGCAGCGCATGCTGGATGCCGCGCACGACGCGGTGTACCGCAGCGGCAACGCGAAGGACGCGCAGAAGGCGTACCGCGCATGGATGAAGGCGCAGACCAACCTGTCGGGCGGCGAGGTGATGTACGACCGGCTGTCGGCCGACGGGCGCGTGTACCGCCTCGTGTCGATGGCGTGGCCGAACAAGAAGAAGGCGCCGGATGAGTATTTCACGCCGCTGCTCCACCCGGTCACCGGCAAGCCGTGCGCGATGCCGGCGCGCGGCTGGCGCAACCCGCCCGCGACGATGCAGGCGCTGATCGAGCGCGGCCAGATCGAATTCGGCGCGGATGAAACCACGCAGCCGCAGCGGATCTACTACCTCGACGAGAACATGTACGAGAACGTGCCGTCGGTGCTGCCGTTCGCCGGCTCCGACGACGCGCTGCTGAAGACGCTCGGCATCCCGTTCGACCAGCCGAAGCCGGTCGATTTCGCGGCGGCCGTGATCGGCTGGTGCACGCGCGGCGACGACATCGTGCTCGACTGCTTCGCGGGCTCCGGTTCGACCGGCCACGCGGTGATGCAGGTGAACGCGACCGACGGCGGCGCGCGCCGCTACATCCTCGTGCAGCTGCCCGAGGCGCTCGACCGCCGCGACAAGACGCAACTGGCGGCTGCCGATTTCTGCGCGAAGCTGAAGAAGCCGCTGACGCTCGCCGAAGTCACGAAGGAACGCCTGCGCCGCACCGCGCAGCAGGTCGCGCGCGACTATCCGGAAAGCTATGGCGACCTCGGTTTCCGCGTGTACCGGCTCGACACGACCAACGTAATCGAGTGGGATCCGCGCCGCGACGACTTCGACCATGCGCTGTTCGCGTCCGTCGAGCACGTGAAGACCGGCCGCAGCGAGGACGACCTGCTCGCCGAGCTGACGCTGAAGCTCGGCCTCGACCTGTGCACGCCGGTCGAGCACCACCAGGTGGCCGGCAAGACCGTGCACCTGATCGGCCGCTCGATCGTCGCGTGCTTCGATGCACGCGTGTCGCGCGACGACGCGGGCCCGCTCGCCGACGGCATCGTCGCGCTGCTCGACGCGACCGGCGCGACGCGCGACGTCACGTGCCTGTTCCGCGACAGCGGCTTCGTCGACGACGTCGCGAAGCTCAATCTCGCCGCGCTGCTCGAACAGCACGGCGTGAAGCGCGTGCGGAGCCTGTGATGCGGCTGCATTTCGAAGCGGATCTCGACTACCAGCGCGAGGCGATCGACGCCGTCTGCGACCTGTTTCGCGGCCAGGAATCGTATCGCGGCGACTTCAGCGTGCTCGCGAACGCCGCGCCCGGCACCACGGCCGCGGCGCAAGGCTCGCTCGGCTTCGCGGTGTCGGAGCAAGGCGTCGGCAACCGGCTGTCGCTGACCGACGACGCGCTCGCGCGCAATCTCGCCGACGTGCAATTGCGCGGCGGGCTGCCGCCGTCCGGCCTGCCCGGCTCGCGCGACTTCACCGTCGAGATGGAGACCGGCACCGGCAAGACCTACGTGTACCTGCGCACGATCTTCGAGCTGAACCGCCGCTACGGCTTCACGAAGTTCGTGATCGTCGTGCCGTCGATCGCGATCAAGGAAGGCGTGCACAAGACGCTGTCCATCACCGAGGATCACTTCCGCGCGCTGTATGCCGGCGTGCCGTACGACTACTTCCTGTACGACTCCGCGAAGCTTGGCCAGGTGCGCCACTTCGCGGCGAGCGCGGCGATCCAGGTCATGGTGATGACGGTGGCCGCGATCAACAAGAAAGAGATCAACAACCTCTACAAGGACAGCGAGAAGACCGGCGGCGAGAAGCCGATCGACCTGATCCGCGCGACGCGGCCGATCGTGATCGTCGACGAGCCGCAAAGCGTCGACGGCGGGCTCGAGGGGCGCGGCCGCGAAGCGCTGGCCGCGATGGCGCCGCTCTGCACGCTGCGCTATTCGGCGACGCACGTCGACCGTCACCACATGGTGTACCGGCTCGACGCGGTCGATGCGTACGAGCGCAAGCTGGTCAAGCAGATCGAGATCGCGTCGGCAATCGTCGAGGATGCGCACAACAAGCCGTACGTGCGGCTCGTCGGCGTGTCGAACCGGCGCGGCGCGATCAGCGCGCGCATCGAGCTCGACGTCGCGACCACGGCCGGCGTGAAGCGCCAGATCGTGTCGGCCACCGACGGCGACGATCTCGAACGCGTGACCAAACGCGCGCTGTATGCGGGGCTGCGGATCGGCGAAGTCCATGCGGTGAAGGGCGCCGAATACGTCGAACTGCGCCATCCGGAGGGCGAGGCATTCCTGTCGCTCGGCGAGGCGTTCGGCGACATCGACACGCTCGCCGTGCAGCGCGAGATGATCCGCCGCACGATCCGCGAGCATCTCGACAAGGAATTGCGTCTGGCCGAGCGCGGCGTGAAGGTGCTGTCGCTGTTCTTCGTCGATTCGGTCGAACGCTATCGCCGCTACGACGAGAACGGGGTGCCGGTAAAGGGCGACTACGCGCTGATCTTCGAAGAGGAATATGCGCGCGCGGCGCGCGTGCCGGCCTACCGTGCGCTGTTCGACGGCGTCGACGTCGCGCTCGAAGTCGAGCGCGCGCACAACGGCTACTTCTCGATCGACCGCAAGGGCGGCTGGACCGACACGAGCGAGAGCAGCGCGGCGGCCCGCGAGAACGCGGAGCGCGCGTACGGCCTCATCATGCGCGAGAAGGAAGCGCTGCTGTCGTTCGACACGCCGCTGAAGTTCATCTTCTCGCACTCGGCGCTGAAGGAAGGCTGGGACAACCCGAACGTGTTCCAGATCTGCACGCTGCGCGACATCCAGACCGAACGCGAACGCCGCCAGACGCTTGGCCGCGGGCTGCGCCTCGCCGTCGACCAGGACGGCGAACGCGTGCGCGACCCGGGCGTGAACACGCTCACCGTGATCGCGACCGAGCGCTACGAGTCGTTCGCGGAGAACCTGCAGAAGGAAATCGAGGCCGACACCGGCATCCGTTTCGGGATCGTCGAGGAACACCAGTTCGCGGCGCTGCCGGTGCAGGAAGGCGACGGGCCCGCGCATGCGCTCGGCATCGAGCTGTCACGGGTGCTGTGGACGCATCTGCATGAGCAGGGCTATGTCGACGCGCAGGGCAAGGTGCTCGACCGGCTGAAGGATGCGCTGCGCCAGAGCGCGCTCGTGCTGCCCGAAGCATTCGAGTCGCTGCGCGCGCCGATCGTCGCGACGCTGCGCAAGCTGTCGGGCCGCTTCGCGGTCCGCAATGCCGACGAGCGCCGTGCGATCGCATTGCGGCGTGACGCGTCGGGCAAGGCCGTCGTGTTCGGCGACGACTTCCGCGCGCTGTGGGACCGTATCCGCCATCGCACCGTGTACAGCGTCGAGTTCGACAACGCGAAGCTCGTGCGCGACTGCACGGCCGCGCTGCGTGACGCGCCGGACATCGCGCGCGCCCGGCTGCAGTGGCGCAAGGCCGAGATCGACATCGGCAAGGCCGGCATCGAGGCGATCGAGGTGGCCGGCGCCGGCACGGTGCTGATCGACGAAGGCGAGCTGCCGCTGCCCGACCTGCTGACCGAACTGCAGGACCGCACGCAGCTCACGCGCCGCTCGCTCGCGACGATCCTGGCCGACAGCGGCCGGCTTGACGATTTCCGCGTGAATCCGCAGCAGTTCATCGCGCTGGCCGCCGACGCGATCAACCGTTGCAAGCGGCTCGCGCTGGTTGCCGGCATCGCGTACCGAAAGCTCGGCGAGCGCCACGTGCATGCGCTCGAATCGTTCGAAAGCGAGGCGCTGACCGGCTATCTGCGCAACCTGCGGCCCGAGGCGCGCAAGTCGATCCACGAGGCGGTCGTGTGCGAGACCGATGCGGAGCGCGCGTTCGCTGACGCACTGGAGGCGCACGACGGCGTGAAGCTGTACGCGAAGCTGCCCGCGTGGTTCCGCGTGCCGACGCCGCTCGGCAGCTATCACCCGGACTGGGCGGTGCTCGCGGAGCAGGATGACGGCGAGCGGCTGTACTTCGTCGTCGATACGCCGAATGCGGATGGCGATGTGTCGAGCGAGCACGAGCGCGCGAAGCTCGCGTGCGGCGAGGCGCATTTCCGTGCGCTGGTGCAGGGGGGAGACGCGGCGCGGTTCGTGCGCGTCAGGCAGGCCGATGCGTTGTTCGAGCCTGTCGCACCCGTTGCGCCGCTTGCGGGCGCCGGGCGCTGAAACGAAGGGCGGCGATGAGCCGCCCTTTTTTCATGGATCGGGCCGCGACGTTGATGCGATACCCGCCGCTGCGCGGCGAATCCGCCTGTCATTCGGATGAAAGCGAATCGTATCCTCGCGCGTTCGCGCGCGTGGTTACGGCTGGTTGCAAATCGGGGTCGATGCGATGCGCGCGCGCGACAGCCGCGTTCGCCGCCGCCATGAAAAAAGGGCGCCGAAGCGCCCTTCTTTCTCGCGCAGTCCCGCGCTTACAGCGTGTGGCCGAACGCGTCGTGATGCGCGTGATGGTGGGACGTCGATGCATGCGCGGTATGCCCATGCGAGCGCCCGTGACCGTGACCCGGTTGCGCACCGGCACGATCGGCGATCGAATCGGAGCGATCGGCCGCGCGCGACAGGCCCTTGTCGCGGTCGCCCGCGCGCATGCCGTTCGAGTTGCTCATCGCTTCGCCGCTCATGTGGCCGCCGGACATGCCGCCCGCGTTGCCGCCGGAGCCGCCTGCGCCATGACCGCCGCCGTTGCCGCCGCCATTACCTCCGGCCGCCGCATACGCGGAAACCGTACCGAGTGCGAGCAGCGCGGCTGCCAGCACGGACAGATATCGTTTGGTTTTCATTGTTTGCTCCCTGGAGCGCGTTCGAGTGATTGCATTCTAGGAACGCGCGAAGGTCGCGCTGTTCGACGTTGTAAATGATCGTAACGGCGCGTGTACAACGAAATCGTCAGATCAATCGGCGGCGGGCTGGCTGCGGGTGCGGAATGCGTGGCCGGCCGTCATCGAACAAGGAAGATGTAAGGCGGAAACGGCGCCTGCCGTTCCGCCTGGGATGCGCTTGCTGCGGCTTACTGCGCAGGCTGCATGCCCTGCGCGGCGGCCTTGCGCTGCGCGGCCTGCTCCTGCTCGTGCTTCTTCGCCATGTGGTGGCCGACGATACAGCCGCCGACCGCGCCCACTACCGCGTGATGTCCGGCGTAGTGGCCGGCGACGCCGCCCACCACCGCGCCCTTCATGCAGCCTGCCGCGTGCGCGCTGCCGATCGTTGCGAGCGCAACGACAGCTGCCGTTGCGCACAACCTGATGTGTTGAATGGGCTTCATGCGATCACTCTCCTCTTGTTGTCGTGATCAATGTTCTTGTAAATCGGTCGCCGGGCTCAGTCCCAGCGGCCGCGCCAGCCGCCATCACGTCCGCCGTGCTCGCGCCACTCGTGCTCGCGCCATTCACGGCGGCGCCACTCGTGTTCACGCCATTCGCGCGCACGCCAGTCGTCGTCGCGGTAGCCCACCGGAGCGTACATCACCGGCGGCGGCGGCGCGACGTAGACGGGCGCCGGTTCCGCGTAGACGCCCGGCACGCCGATCCCGACCGACAGGTCGACGTGGGCCGATGCGACGCCCGAGGCTGCCAGCGCTGCTACACCGAGAACTGCACCGAGAATAAGTTTCTTGCTCATCTCGCGACTCCCTGCACGTGTCGTGCGTCATGTGAATACGGTTCGGAGTCTAGGCACGCGGAGCCGACACAGGTGAAACCGGTATGCGAGACCGGTAACGGGCGTTTACGGACGCACGCAAAGCCTTGCGGGACAAGGAAGGGGCGAGATTCGACACGCCGTTGCGACGGCGCATCGAATCGGTAAAAGCGGGCATTTTTGCCGGGATGCAGCCCGCGTTGCCGTTACGCGCGGATGTCGTCGACGCTGCGCAGCCAATGCACGCTGAACAGGTTGTCCGCGTCGGTCCACACGGTATCCGGTTCGAAACCCGCGCGCCGTGCGATCGCCTGGAAGCCGTCGATCGTGAACTTGTGCGAGTTCTCGGTGTGAATGCGCTCGCCGGCATCGAAGCGGAATGCGTGGCCGCGCACGTGCACCGTCTGCGCGAGGTCGCTGACGAGATGCATCTCGATGCGCTGCCGCTCGGCGTCGTAGAACGCGCAATGCGAGAACGCGTCGAGATCGAAATCCGCGCCGAGTTCGGCGTTCGCGCGGGCGAGCAGGTTCAGGTTGAACTGCGCGGTCACGCCCTGCGCGTCGTTGTACGCGTGATGCAGCGTGCGCTCGTCCTTCACGAGATCCGCGCCGACCAGCAGTCCGCCGCCGCGCAGCAGCCGCGCGGCATCGCGCAGGAACGCGTCGGCTTCCTCCGGCGAGAAGTTGCCGATCGTCGAGCCGGGGAAGAAGCCGATGCGCCGTCGCGGCGTCTCGGTCAGCTCGGCCAGTTGCTCGGCCTTCGTGTAGTCGGCCGCGATCGGCGCGACGTCGAGCCACGGATACGCGGCACGCAGCCGCGCGGCCGCGCCGTGCAGGTAGTCGGCCGAGATGTCGATCGGCACGTAGCGCGCCGGCGCGTTCGCGTAGTTGTCCGCGCACGCGTCGAGCAGCACGCGGATCTTCTCAAGCGAGCCCGCGCCGAATTCGACGATGTCCGCATGCGGGCCGACGCGCCGCACGATCTCGGCGGCGCGATCGCGCAGGATGCCGAGCTCGGTGCGCGTCGGGTAGTACTCGGGCAGTTCGCAGATGCGGTCGAACAGCTCGGAGCCTGCCGCATCGTAGAAGTATTTCGGCGAAATGCTGCGCGGCGTGCGCGACAGTCCCTCGATCAGGTCGCGCTCGAACGCGCTCGGCCGCGAATCGCGGGCGGGTTGCAGGCCACCGCTCGTGGCCGTCAGGTCAGACGTCTCGCGCAAGTCGCACTCCCGTGAATTGCCAGCGCGCGGCCGGCGGAAAGAAATTGCGGTACGTCGGCCGTTCGTGCCCCGGCGGCGTCGCGATGCTGCTGCCGCGCAGGACCTGCTGGCCGACCATGAACTTGCCGTTGTATTCGGCAGCGACGCCCGCGAGCGGCCGAAAACCCGGGTACGGCTCGTAGGACGAACGCGTCCACTGCCACACGTGGCCGAGCATCTGCCGGATGCCGTCCGTGTCGAACGCGGCTTCCCATTCGAATTCGGTCGGCAGGCGTGCACCGGCCCATTCCGCATACGCGGCTGCTTCGTAGAAACTCACGTGACACACGGGCGCATCGGGCGCGAACGGCGCCACGCCGTGCAGGCCGAACGTGCGCCAGTCGCGCGGGGCTATCGCACCGTCGTCGTCGGGAATCCAGTACGCGGGCCCTCGCCACCCTTCCCGCTGCACCGTCGCCCAGCCGTCGGACAACCAGTATTCGGGGCGTTGGTAGCCGCCGTCCGCGATGAAGGCCGCAAATTCCGCATTCGTCACGAGACGGTTCGCGATCTCGCAAGGCTGGACGAGCGCCGTATGGCGCGGCCGTTCGTTGTCGAACGAAAACGCGTCGCCGTCGTGGCCGATCTCGACAAGCCCGCCCGGCTGGTGCAGCCAGCGCAACGGACCGGCGTCGCCCACGGCCAGCGCGGCTTGCGGGTCGGCCGCGTCGCGCGGCCGGAATGCCGGCTTCAGCGGGTTGCACGAGAACGCATGCAGCATGTCCGTGACGATCAGCTCCTGGTGCTGCTGCTCGTGATGCAGGCCGAGCTCGACCTCGGGCGCGATCGCGGCGAGCCACGCCGGATCGGCATCGGTGAGCGCGCGCAGCATCGCTTCGTCGACGTGCTGCCGGTACGCATGCACCTCATCGAGCGACGGACGCGTAAGCAGCCCACGCTGCGGCCGCGGATGGCGCGGGCCGAGCGCTTCGTAATAGGAGTTGAAGAGGAACTGGAACGCGTCGTCGAACGGTGCGTAGCCGCGCACGCGGCGCATCAGCACGACGGTTTCGAAGAACCAGGTCGTATGCGCGAGATGCCATTTCACCGGACTCGCGTCGGGCATCGACTGCACGGCCTGGTCTTCAGCGGATAGCGTCGCCGTCAACGCGACGCTATGGGCGCGCACGTCCTGGTAACGGCGCTGAAGCTGGGATGCAAGGAGGCTCATCGGTTTACCGTCCACGTCGCGATTCGCTGCGTTGCGTTGCCGGAAAAAGGAAAGCCTTGCGCTCGGATGCGCGCGGCTGACGTGCGATCTTCGTTGCTGCATCGTCGGGCAGCCGGCGCGTGCCGGGCCGCTGATGCGGCATCACTTCATCTGCCCGTGCAGAACAGTATGGGCCAGAAATGTGAACGTCGCGAATCGGATTTCGGGCGCAACCAAAGCGAAAGAAAAATGAAAGCATGCGGGGTGAACGGGACGGCGGTGTGACAAGCCGCCGGCGCCTGTCATGGTGGGGCTCGGCACGTGGATGCAATGCGCATGCCCGCGCGTGCTCGCTACTGACGGCCCATGTCAACCGCGCGGCACTCGTGAAAGCTTGACGCGGGTTCGTCGGAGGAACCGCATCATGCAGCCGATGCGCGAGCGTCGGCGTCCCGTTCAACCGCGCTTCCCGGCTTGTTGAAGAATTTTTTGCGTCGATGTCACACCCGCGGGGGGCTCGCTCGTCATATCACCGGAACCCACACGAAAGGAGAAGGAGCCATGACTGCGAAACTCAATCCGTTTGCCGCCGCCCCCGCGCTGATGAAGAACTGGATGGCCGTGTCGGTCGCCGCTGCCGGGAGCCTCGAGCCGACGCTGATCGAGCTGGTCAAGATCCGCGCATCGCAGATCAACGCGTGTGCGAACTGCCTTAACATGCACACCGTCGAGGCGCGCGAGCAAGGCGAGACCGAGCAGCGCATCAACCTGCTGGCCGCGTGGCGCGAAGCGCCCTGCTACACCGACCGCGAACGCGCGGCGCTCGGCTGGACCGACGCGCTCACGCGACTGTCGGAGGGCCATGGCGCGCACGAAGCCGCGTATGCGGCGCTGAACGACCACTTCAGCCAGGAGGAACAGGTGAAGCTCACGGTGATGATCAACGTGATCAACGGCTGGAACCGGCTTGCCGTCGGCTTCGGGCTGTGGATCGATCCGGCCGACGCGAAGGCCTCTGCCGCGAAGATGGTGGCGTGATGACCCGCCTCGATCCGGCCGCGGGCAGCGCCGAACACCAGGCCGACGCAGCGGCGAGCTTCGATCCGCTGCGTCGCACGCTGATCCGCGTCGCGTACCGGATGCTCGGTTCCGTCGCCGATGCCGAGGACATGGTGCAGGAAGCGTTCATCCGCTGGATGAACGTCGATCGCACGGAGGTGCGCGTGCCCGAGGCGTTCCTGCGCCGCATGGTGATGCGCATGTGCCTTGATCAGCTGAAGTCCGCGCGGCACCAGCGCGAGACGTATATCGGCCCGTGGCTGCCCGAGCCGGTCGTCGAGGAAGATGAACAGGAGGACGTCACGCTGCCGCTGATGCTCGCGCTCGAACGGCTGTCGCCGCTCGAACGCGCGGCGTTCCTGCTGCACGACGTGTTCGGCCTCGAGTTCGACGAGATCGCGACGACCATTCAGCGCGACCCAGCCGCATGCCGCCAACTCGCCGCTCGCGCACGCACGCATGTGCGCGAGGCGCGGCCGCGGTTTCATGTCGAGAAGCAGCGCGGGATCGAGCTGGCGGAGGCGTTCTTCGCGGCATCGCGCAGCGGCGACATGCGCGCGCTCGGCGCGATGCTCGCCGAGGACGTGAGCCTGCATGCGGACGGCGGCGGCAAGCGCACGGCCGCAGGCAAGCCGGTATTCGGTTTCGAGCACGTGATGAAGGTGCACGCGTACCTGGCCGAGTTGTTCGCCACGCATGCGTCGACGCTCGTGCGTGCAGGATTCGTCAACGGGTTACCGGGGTTCGTCACGCTGGAAGCTGACGGTGAGCTGCAGACCACCGCGCTCGAGATCGACGACGGGAAGATCGTCGCGATCTATGTCGTGCGGAATCCTGACAAGTTGAAGCATCTGCACTGACGGTAGCTGGCGGGCGCCTTGTGCCCGCTTTCCCCGCTCTGCGCCCTGCTTTGCCGATCGCCGGCTGCTACGTGGATCGCACGATGCAACGGCACGTGCATGCGTTGTTTCGGCCGGAAAAAGAAAAACGCCACGCGATGTTGCCGCGTGGCGTTTGTATGTTTGGCGAGCCGGATTGCCTGTAGGCAATGCGTGCTGCCGGACCCCTTCATTTTGTTCGTTGGTAGGCTCGATTGGATTCGAACCAACGACCCCCACCATGTCAAGGTGGTGCTCTAACCAACTGAGCTACGAGCCTAAGAAGCCGCGAATTATAGAGAGGGTTTTTGAGGAGCACAAGCCCCTTCGTGAAAATTTTTTGAATCGAGGGTCCTGAGCGCTGGCGATCGACCTTGCCTGGGGCGCTCCGAGGACGTGGGTTTCATGCCTTGGCGTCACAGCAAAACGTGTCGGCGCGCTGTGAAGTTATCCACACTTCCCTCTGGATAACCGTCCTGCAAGCCTCTGAATTCACAGTGGAACGATTGAGGATATGTCGGCGCCGCTGTGAATCGACGAAAAGTTGTTCTGTGCTCCACAGAGCTGTGCACGCGCATCGCCTACGGTTATGCATTCCGCTTCGTGCTGAAAAATCAGTGCGTTACGGAGGTTATCCACTGTGAGGCAGCCAGCTTGTTAACTATCACTACGTATGTATACGAACTCTGTTAACACCCTTGGATAAGCACAGTCCGGGGACTGTGATCCGGGCAGGATATGCACTGCGTGCAGCGAGCAGACAACCAAAGAGACAGGCTGTGATGCGTGAGGACGATGGGCCAACGCGCCGCATCTGTAGAATCGCCGGCGTTCACAGCGTGGCGATCCTGTTCGATACGGTCGGCTTCCTCGACGCGAACGTCACAGGGTCGAAGATCGTCTGGTCGATAGCGAAGTCATTGGGATTGACGGTGGTAAGCGAACATCCCGCGGTGGCGAGTCGCGAACCGTGTGCACAGGCAGCAGACGAGTTTCGCTACGATCCGCACCAGGGGAATCCGGGATCACAGATGAGATTCAGCCAGGATTCCACGCCCTCACGACAACCGAGCAATCGATCATGACCTTCATGCAACCCGCGCCGTTGTGTGCCGACCTCGACGCGATCGTTCGCGAGGAACTGAAGTTCGGCAATGCGCTGCCGGAAAAACCTGTCCGCGCTGACTGGCCGACGAAGGGCGGCGTGTTCGCGGCGTTACGTGACGATCTTCATCTGCGCGCGCTCACGTTGCCCGCGCATGTGCGGCACTCGGTCTGCACCGATCCGCATTACGGTTGGCATGACGAGTGTTTCTGCGAGCGGCATGGCCATTTGCTGGTGGCAGGGCGGACCAAGCCACCGCAGCGCTGATGCGTGTGGATATTGCGCCGACTGAGGAGGCAGAATGCTGTGTGCACGTGAACTCTGCCGCGAACGCAGAAGGCGGCGTGATCGCGCTGACGAGCATGTCGGAATGGCATGCTCGTGTGAGCGTTGCGATGGATGTGGACAAACGGCGCAAACCGGATCGAAAACGCTGTGGCACATTCGCAGCCTTACCTGAAGCGTGTTTCACGACAAAGGCAGACCGGGAAGGATTCAGTTATTCGAGCGGCGCAGCATGTTGAAAAAGATGTTGATAATCCCGCTTTAGAATCAATCAAAATGCTGTGCCACGAAAGAGTTGGCACCCGGAAGCGGATGGCTTCATCGCGCCGCGAGGCCCGTGTGGCGTGGCTTTGCCCGTTTTGATGTGATGAATCGATCAACTGATTGGCGATCGATGACATTGGTGCTCGAGATGTGGATATCTCAATTACCAGAGCACTTAAAAAACTGTGCGCTTGCCCGGTGAGCGCGATCGAGAATGGAAGCTTCGATGTGGATATCCAACACGGAAACCACTCAAAATGCTGTGGAGGACGAAGGTGAGAGCAGCGATTTTCAATCCAGACATCGAGCCGTCTTCCCGATGTGGACAACCGATTCCAAACTGACTCCAAACGCTGTGCGCTTGAGCGGTGGGCGGGCACACGGAGGCCTGGTCGCCCGCGTGATCAGGCACCCGGGCGACGGTCCAGCGCCGGCCGCGAGGCCGCGCATCGTATCACTCAGGTCTGCGCGTCGAGCGCCCGCACGATCGCTTGTTCCCCGAGACTATCCGCCGGTCCGACCACGGCGAAGTTGAGTCCGTTCACCGACCCATACCGCGCCAGCAACGCGCCATCGACCCGTTGGCCGGCTTCCATCAACCGGTGCGCGGATTCCGGCGGCCGCAGGTAGAAGCTCAGCGTGCGTCCCGCGTCGTCCTGATAGAGCACCATCGCAGCCGCGCCATGCCCGGTTGCAAACAGACGCCCGCCAACCGGCCTGAACCCCGCCGCGCTCAAATCCGGCAGCCTCGCCGACGCGCCCACGCGGCTGGTGAGCCAGGTTTGCAAATCTCCCGCACCCGTCGGCCGGAAATCCACCTTCGCGGCCCGATCGACCACCATCATCCGGTAAGCCTCGACCGCATCGCTCATCGGCGCAACGGCCGGCGGCGCGTTCCAGCCGCGCGCCTGCCACCCGCCGAACGTGCCCAGCCCGATGCAGAACACGAACGAAGCCGCCATCGCGAACCGCATCCGCGAACGCTCCGCGCGCCGCGCACGAATTGCCGCAGGATCGAGCTCGGGGTTCTCGCCAGGCATCCGCACGCCCTCCAGCGCGGCCCGCAACCGCTGCGCATCCTGCTGCCATTGCTTCACCTGTTCCGCACTCTCCGGATGCAGCGCGAGATAGCGCTCGACCGCGGCGCGCGCGTCGTCGTCGAGCTGGCCGTCGACATAGGCCTGGAGATCGTGTTCGTCGGGATGGAGGTTGTTCATTTCATCAACCGCAAAGAAGGGGCAGGAAGCTCGCCGTCGCTGAGCTGGCGCAGCGCCTGGCGCGCGCGGGAGAGTCGCGACATCACGGTGCCGATCGGCACGTCGAGCAGGTCGGCGACTTCCTGATAGGTGAAGCCCTCGACCGCGACCAGCAGCAGCAGGCTGCGCTGTTCGTCGGACAGGCGGCCAAACGCCTCGAGCGTCGCGCGCGCGGTCACTTCGCGTTCGGCGGACGGCCAGTGCGGCTCGTCGTCGCTGCGGATGCGGCCGAGCAGCCACGCGTAGCGCTTCGCGCTGCGTTTGCCGTCGAGAAACTGCCGGTAAAGGATCGTGAAGAGCCAGCTGCGCAGCGACGCGTCGTCGCGGCGGCTCGTCCAGCGCGACAGCGCGCGCTCGAGCGTCGACTGCACGAGATCGTCGGCCGCGTGGACGTCGCGCGCCAGCCAGAGCGCGAAGCGTCGCAGCCTGGGGATGAGTTCGCGTAACGCGTCGTCGTCGGGGGCGTGTGGTGGCATGGCCGGGCCGGGAGCCGAAAGCGTGGAGATGCCGCGTAGGACGCCGGTCGGCGCCGCTTATTCCGTCAGCATACGAAAAATTTCTTCGAGGAATAAAGCGGCGCGGGTGGCGTCCTACGTGCGTTCGACAATGATCTGACGATCGGGAGTGCATCCATGAAGCAATCTTCCTCTTCTTCGCCGCCGCGCGAGCCCGGGCGCGGGTGGTGGCGCTGGACCGTGATCGGCGGCGCGGTGGCTGGCGTGGCCGTGGCGTTCGGGTATGTCGGCGGCTGGCTTGCGCCGGCGCGTCTGACCCCGCACCGGCTCGTCGACGCGCTGCAGATGGCCGGCGGCGAGCATCCGGGCTTCCGCCGCAATCACGCGAAAGGCGTGTGCGTGACCGGTTACTTTGAAGGCAACGGCGCCGCGAGCGCGTATTCGGTCGCGCCGTTCTTCAAGGCGGTGCGCACGCCGGTGGTCGGGCGCTTCGCGTTGCCGGGCGGGAATCCGTACGCACCCGACAGCAGCGTGCCGATCCGCAGCCTCGCGCTGAAGCTCACCGCGTCGGACGGCCAGCAATGGCGGACCGGGATGAACGCGATGCCCGTGTTTCCGGTGGCGACGCCGAAGGCGTTCTACGCGCAGCTGCTGGCGACCCGGCCGGATCCGGCGACGGGCAAGCCCGATCCGGCGAAGGTGAAGGCGTTTTTCGGTGCGCATCCGGAGACGGCCGCGTTCCGCACCTGGGTGAAGGGTGCGAAGCCGAGCGCGAGCTACGTCACCGAAAGCTATTACGGGCTGAACGCGTTTTACTTCGTCGACGCGGCCGGCAAGCGCCAGGCGGTGCGGTGGCGGGTCGTGCCGGAGCAGACGGCCGGCGCCGGCGACGTCGCGACCGCCGCGGATCCCAATGTATTGCAGCAGGACCTGACGCGACGCATCGCGGACGGTGCGCAGAAGTGGAAGCTGCTGGTCACGCTGGCGGAGCCGGGCGACGCGGTGGACGACGCGACGAAGGTCTGGCCGGCGCAGCGGACCACGATCGATGCGGGGACGCTCGTCCTCGATCGGGTGGAGCAGCAGGACAGCGGGCCGTGCCGCGATGTGAATTACGACCCGACGGTGTTGCCGCAGGGCATTCAGGTGTCAGGCGATCCGTTGCTGGCGGCGCGGTCGGCGGCCTATGCGGATTCGTATCTACGCAGGACGAGTGAAGAGGCCGGCGTGGCCGGCGCGGCGCGGTTGAGTGCGGAGGGACGGTGATGAAGGCTACGACGACGTTTGGTTTGCCGGCGAGGGTGCTGCATTGGGTGATGGCCGCGATGATCGTCGCGATGCTGTTCATCGGGGTGGGGATGGTGGCGTCCGTATCCGAGCGGCATGATTTCCTGGTGGCTTTGCATAAGCCGCTGGGGATTGCCGTGCTCGTGCTGGTTTGCGTGCGGATCGTGGTGCGGTTCGTGTCGAAGCCGCCGGCGCTGCCTGGCGATTTGCCTGGGTGGCAGAAGGTCGCCGCGCACGGGTCACATCTCGTGCTGTATGCGCTGATGGTCGCGATGCCGCTGATCGGGTGGGCGATGCTTTCAGCTGGCGGGTATCCAGTGACTTTGGGTGGCGGCGTGCAGTTGCCGGCGCTGGTCTCGGCTGATCCGGTGGCGTTTGCCTGGCTCAGGGTCGCGCATCGGGTATTGGCTTACCTGTTCTTCGCTACGTTCCTCGCGCACTTTGCGGCTGCGCTGTATCACGGGTTGATCCGGAGGGATGGGGTGGTGAGGGCGATGGTGGGGAGGTGAGCGACGGAGGGTTGCGTTCAATGCGGCGGGGTTGTCCACGGGCTACCGTGGCTGCTCTTGCCGTGTCACCTATATATGACCACTGGGGCCGTTCAACGGACCCCGGCACCGCACGTCAAAAAAATTTCACAAAGGGGGTTGCGGAGATCGGGACACGTGCTTAGAATCACGCCTCTTTCGCGCTAACGGAAACGCGGCGCGGGAGGGAAGAAGGGAAGCGGTGCTGTTGAGGGAAAGTTGTAGAGCCCCAGCGCATACGAATTTAAACCGCAGTCGTCGCAACGAAGTAGTTAAAAAAGTTGTTGACGAGTTTTAAAAAACGGTTGATAATCTCGCTTCTCTGCTGCTGAAAACGCAGCGCTGCTGAGAAACACGAAGTTTCTTGCAGAAAT